>JAJDDX010000447.1 GCA_029260055.1 Phycisphaerae bacterium | reverse complement strand
GGGTCTGAGCGAACGGATGGGCCGGCCCGCAAGCCCACCATTTACATCTTCGAACGCGACCGTGCCTTAGGGACGCGCGCTACGCATCTGAGCCCGTGATTCAACCGTCGTTCACAGCACGCGCTGGCGATGTACGAGCGTTCCAGTTGTCAGCAGCAACAGGACCATCGCTACCAAGCCCCATTGGGAAACGGTGGGAATACCCTGACAGATGTCACCGACTCCATCTTGGTTGAGGTCTTCCTGGTACGGGTTGTATGTGAGCGGGCAATTATCACATTGGGCAGCCAGCCCGTCGTGATCCGGATCACCAGGCGGTGCCGGACAACTCGTCGTTGCCACCGCGCCAAAACTCGCCACGACGATCGCCTGATCGATACCGTCGACTATGCCATCACCGTTAAGATCGGCGTGCGGCAGCGCGTCGCCGCACATGCTGTTTCCTGTGCCGTAGTCGGTGCCCTCCGCAGCCGCGGAGATGTCTGTGTCGTCGCGATCGATCACCCCGTCACCGTTAAGGTTGCCGCTGATCAGCCAATTCCCGCCAGACGTCGGATCGCCAGTGAAAGTCGCCGTCGTCCCGAAGAGCTCAGCCACGGACCGAAGCGTGTGCAACGGGTCCACAGCATCGACGAAGAAGTACTGCTGATCCTCAATCACGACCTGTGTCTCGGCGAAGCCTGGGAGTTGGCTGGGCGGACCAAAGGTCAAGACCTGGCAGGCCCGGGTTGGGCAGGAAACACAGTCTCTGTAGAAGTCGAAACAAATACACCGTTCGAGTTGGGCATCGACGATGGGGCCGGACAACTGCACCGTGATATCAAACACGGCAGCCCGTAGCGGCGCAGCACCGACCAGAACCGAACTCACGCAGACCATAGAACAGATTGCTAAACGCGACATGGTTTCCCCCCTCTGAGCCATTGTTGCCGACCGAGACTGCCTCGGCTGTGCGCCCGAAAGGTCGTATGGTACACCACTCATCACGAAGCCAAAGTGTCAGGATGAGTTCCTTGACATCCTCAGCGGCGTTCAGTTGGTTTCGGGCACGGGCAGGTCCCGCGTGCCACCAAACCCGCCAAGACGTGGCGTCCAGACATGTTCGGCCCTCCACAGGGATTGCGCCCTCTCGAACCAATCTGGGGCTTGCGACGTGCAGATGCCCCCCCCCTGACACGGACAGTCATATTCACTTATACAGGGAGCCGGTCGCCGTAGCAAGCGCAAAATGGAGTTTCTAAAGGCGATGAACGACTTCAAAGGACAATGACCATGCGTGCGGCATCGGGCTTCGCGCCCGATGTGCGAGGAAACGGCCGCAATCGCATGGAATACCGGTGACACGATCGGGGCACGAGTTGACGCTGGGCGTACAACTGCCGGAACCGTGCCCCGGAGGTACAAGGGGTAGGATTGTCCATACGGAGCCGGCGAGATGACGTGACGCATGGCGACGGACGGGTTCTCCCTTGAATCGAGCGTAGAGGTAGAGTAGCATGGCAGTTCACATACGGTATCCGGAGGCTTCATTTCTTGTTCCTTGGGGGGGCGGAAAGATGACGAAGGCATGTTGTACGCTGTCAATGGTCCTTGCGTTCTGCGCTGTGTCTGCACCGGCTGAAGTCGTGATGCAGAGGGTGACGGTCGGAGACCCGGGCAACGCCGGCAAAGGGGTGGGCGAGCGCTACCGCGGCGACGGTCCGGGTCGAATCAGCGGTGTTGCTGCGCCCGCGTCCGTTTGCGGCGATGGTGTAATCGAACTCCCGGAAACCTGTGACGACGGTAATACGGTTGGCGACGACGGATGCTCCGCCGCCTGCGCCGTCGAGGACGGCCATGTCTGCGTCGGCGAACCGAGCTTGTGCGGTCCGGACTGTAACGAAAACGGCCTGCCGGATGCGTGCGACCTGAGTTGCACTGCGCACGGTGGGCTCTGCGCGCTCGCCGGTTGCGGCCTAAGCGACGACTGCAACACGGACGGCGCACCGGACGCCTGCGGCGTGGAAGTGGCCTGTGACGCCACGGAAACCGAGAAGCTTACCGCCTCCGATACGACGGCGGACCTCCGGTTAGGCCGTTCTCTGTCCGTAAGCGGCGACACCGCCGTAGTCGGGGCATTCGACTACTCTTGTGCCGCGGCCGATGTCTGCGGGGCGGCGTACGTGTATCGTCTCCACGGAACCGGTTGGGTCGAGGAGCAGAAACTGGCCGGGCCGGATGAGGAGCACGCAAACTCCTTCGGTAGGTCCGTGTGCGTGAGCGGTGACACGGCCGTAGTGGGCGGGGGGGGGCACTGCGCGGGCGGCCTGGCCTGCGGTGCGGCGCACATATATCGCTTCAACGGCACAAGCTGGATCGACGAGCAGAGGCTGACGGCCTCAGATCCAGCTGCTGGCACCGGCTTCGGTTGGTCTGTGGCCGTGAGCGGGGACACGGTCGTGGTCGGGGCGGAAAACGATGATTGTGCCGCGGGGTGGAACTGTGGGGCGGCGTACGTGTTCCGGTTCGACGGCGAAAGTTGGATCGAGCAGCAGAAACTGACCGCCTCCGACGCGGGGCAGTCCGACAATTTCGGTGTTTCCGTTTCCGTGAGTGGGGACACCATCGTGGTGGGGGCAGAAGGGGATCGTTGTGCCGCCGGGACGCACTGTGGAGCGGCGTACGTGTTCCGGTTCAACGGCGAAGGCTGGATCGAGGAACAGAAACTGAGTGCCTCCGACGCGGCGGACCACGATCTATTCGGTCATTCCGTGTCCGTGAGCGGCAACACGGCAGTCGTAGGAGCATTCTCGGATGATTGCGCGGCTGGCTTCGGCTGCGGCGCGGCCTACGTCTTCGACCTCACGGACGCAGACTGCAACTGCAACGGCGAGGCTGACACATGCGATATCAACGCCGGGATAAGCGAGGACTGTGACCTGAACTCGGTCCCGGACGAGTGCGATGTCGATTGTAACCAAAACGCAGCGCCCGATGCCTGCGATATTCTCGATGGCACCAGTTCCGATTGTGATGCCAACGCCGTTCCGGACGAATGTCAGCTCGACTCCGATGGTGATGATACGCCGGACGAATGCGATGTATGCCCCGGACTTGATGACCGGGTCGACCATGACGGCGACGGCATTCCTGATTGCGTGGAGATGGAGCCGGTGCCGACAATCTCGGCGTGGGGCGCCCTGGTGCTCGCGCTTCTCCTGCTATGCGGGGCGAAAGTGGTGCTTGGCGCACGGAGGGCTGAGGGCACTGCGTAGTGCTTTGCCGACTCCTGCATCTGCTCCGTACGCCTCGCCAATGGCCGACTTACGGATTGACGCCCGGCCCGGCGCTGTTCTCCGCCGTGCCGTCGAGGCTATCGCCGACGTGAAGTTCCGCGCCGGAAGCGGCAATGGGCACGCCGAACAGCGACAGGGCAATAGAGATGTCCGGCAGGCGCACGAACATCGTGCAGCCCGAACAGAGCCACAGGTCGACAATAAGAACCAGTGCCGCGCCGCGCGCCGACAGACGGGGAGTCCGCGCCATTACATCACCTCCGCTTGAAGTAGATCACTTATCGAATGGCGCGCCGTACCGCCCTATGTTCGCAAGGGCCAAGTGTCCTTGCCACAGACGCCGCGCGCGAGCCGGTGAGATCGTAGGGGTCGTAGGGTTCGCTGTGCGGACCACACGCCCGACGGTCCGCGGAGCGGACCCTACAAGAAGCGTTGTGAAGATGCCCTATGGCTGGTCGGTAAACATCGCGATCGCCGCATCAACGGCGGCCGCGTGGTAGAGCTCCAGGTTCTTAGGCGAGACGCGAGCCTTGCCGCGGAGTTCATGCACGAGAGCGCCGACCAAACGATCGTACGCCATACGAAGGAACGCGTCCTTGAGTTGAGGCTGCACATCGCGGAAACGCGGGTCGACGGCTGCCTCATGCTCGTCGCACCGAACTAAGAAGAAGCCGTCCGTCGTTTCGATGACGGGACTGAACTGTCCCGTGTCGAGCTTCTGCAATGCGTCGAGTGCGGGGGTGAATCGCTGGCGCACGGCGTCGGCCGACACGAATCCCCACGCGCCGCCGTCTGGTGCGTGCAGACCCTTTGAATGCTCCTTGGCCATCTCGGCGAAGTCGGCTCCGTTGCGAAGCTCGACTTCGATCGACTGAATCAGCGACCGTGCCTCGGCGCGAGCGGCCGTCTCCTCGTCGCGGGTCGGACGCGTCACGCCCTCCGGCACGTGCGAAGCCACGCGTATATCGATCAACGACATGGATCGTCTTGACGGGCGCCGCCACTCCTCCTTGTTGGCCTCGAAGGCTGACATCAACTCCGCCCGAGTCGGTTCCGCTACTTTCGGTTTAATATCGCGTTCGAGGAAGCTCGTGATGATGATCTCACGCCGCAAGCGCTCGCGCATATCGTCGCCGGTGATTCCCTGCTCGGCGAGAGCTCGGTCATACCTGCGCTGCACGCCGCCGTGCTTCGCCGTGATGAGTTTCCTGATTTCGCCGTCGACGTACCGCTCGACGTTCTTCTCCGCCTCCGGTGGAAGCCTGATCGCCGCATGCTGAAAGAGCAGCATCTCGGTGATCCGATCCGGAATCAGCTTGGCGGCCACGCGTTCCACGTACGCGCGGTACTCCCGCTGGCCGGTGGCGTTGATCTTGGCGAGTTCGGCGCGATTGAACTTCCATAGCTCAGTAGCCGGAACGGTCTCGTTGTTCACGCACAGGACGTCCGTCGCCCGAACGTCGGAAGCTACCACGGTGGTGCGTGACTGGGCCGACGACGACGGCGCGGTCCGATCCGCCTTGGCCCGCTCCATGACTTCGGATAGAGGCATCGCGCATCCGCCCGCGAGCGTACAGCCCAGGATCGAGCACGCCACCAGGTGTCGAATGGTCCGATGCGGGCGGCGTTCGGTTCGAATCGCTGTCATGAAGGGGCCTCCACTTTTTTCGAGGCGTTAGTGAGCATCTTGCGGAGCACGGGAACCAGCGTCGTCGGCTCCAGATAACTCGGCGGCAATCGCAAGTGAACCGTCTTCGGGTCGGGCGTTCGCACCGTGCCGGGGGCATTGACGAACATCGCTTCGGCGACCGCCAGGCTCTCGATCACGAAAATGACATCCGGCGGACGCAGGCTGATCGACACGACGCCGAACTGCCGCCCCAGCACGCGAATCTCCGCCAGCTCGAGTAGCCGGGCTACCGGCTGCGGAAACTCCCCGAAGGCATCCCTCAGATCGCGTTCGAGTTGTTCCAATTCCACGGCCGTGCGACAACCGACGATCCGTCGATAGATCTCGATACGCGATCGATCCGACGCGATGTAGTGTCGCGGGATGTGGGCCGCCACGTCAAGGTCTACCTGGACGGGCGGTGGACTGGGATCGGGCTCATCCTTGAGGCGGTGCACTGTCTGGTCGAGCAGGCGGCAGTACATCTCGTATCCGACCGCCGCGATGTGCCCGCTTTGCTCCGGACCCAGCAGGTTGCCGGCACCGCGGATCTCGAGGTCGCGCATGGCAATCCGAAAGCCGGCTCCCAGTTCGCTGAACTCCTCGATGGTCTTGAGCCGCTTCGTCGCGTTCTTCGTCGCGGGCCGATCAGGCGATACCATCAGATAGCAGTATGCCCGCCGGCTTGACCGTCCGACGCGGCCGCGGAGCTGGTGCAGATCCGCCAGCCCGAACCGCTCCGCCCGATTGATGAAGATCGTGTTGACGTTCGGGTTGTCGATGCCGCTTTCGATGATCGTCGTGGCGACCAGGACGTCGGCCTCCTTGCGGCTGAACGCGTGCATGACACGCTCGAGCTCGTGGTCGTTCATCTGCCCATGCCCGTAGACGATTCGGGCTTCGGGCACGATCTGTCCGACCGTGTCGGCCATGGTGGCGATGGACTGCACGAAGTTATGGATGAAGTAGACCTGCCCGTCGCGGTTCATCTCGCGCAGGATGGCGTCCCTGATGAGCTTCCGATCGAACGGCCTCACCTGCGTACCGATGGCACGCCGGTCGACGGGCGGCGTCTGGAGGGCACTGATGTCGCGAATGCCCATCATCGACATGTGCAGCGTCCGCGGGATTGGCGTCGCCGTCAGTGTGAGCACGTCGACCGTCTCGCGCATGGTCTTGAGCCGTTCCTTGTGCTCGACGCCGAAGCGCTGCTCCTCGTCGATGATCGCAAGGCCCAGGTTCGCGAATTGCACATCCTTGCTGACCAGGCGGTGCGTTCCGATGACGACATCGATCTGCCCCTTCTTGAGCTTGTCGATGATCTTGCGCTGTTCAGCCGGGCTTCGGAAACGGGAGAGGCAGCCGATGGCGAAGGGGTAATCGGCCATCCGCTCGGTGAAGGTCTCGTAGTGTTGTTCAGCCAGAACCGTGGTCGGGACGAGCACGGCCACCTGCCGGCCATACTCGACGACTTTGAAGGCCGCACGCATCGCTAGCTCGGTCTTGCCGTATCCCACGTCGCCGCAGATCAGCCGATCCGCCGGGCGGGGACGTGAAAGGTCCTCCTTCAGCTCGCGCGCGACGAGCAGTTGGTCCTCGGTTTCCTCGTATAAGAACGACGCCTCGAACTCGCGTTGCCATTCGGTGTCGGCGGGGTACGCGGTGCCGACGGCTGCGTCGCGCACGGCCTGAACGCGCAGCAGGGAACCGGCGAGTTCTTCGACCGACTCGGCGACCTTCTGTTTGGTTTTGCTCCACCGTTTACCGCCGAGTTTGGACAGCTCCGGCTTGCGGCCCGCCGCTCCGATGTACTTTTGCACGAGATCGATCTGCGACGCGGGCACGTGGACCATCGCATTGTCGGCAAACTCGAGGCTGAGGAATTCCTCCTGTTGTTCCGAGTCGCCCTTGCGCATCTTGGTCAAACCGCGATACCGGGCGATTCCGTGCATGACGTGGACCACCAGGTCGCCGGGCGCAAGATCGGTCCACGTTTCGAGCGGCTTGCCCGCGTGCAGTTTCCGCAGTCGACGCTTCTGCCGATGCCTGTGGAATATCTCATGGTGCGCGACGACGACGGTCCGTGTCGCCGCCCACTCGAACCCACGGTGCATGACGCCGACGTGGAGACGCACGGGGCTGCGGGCGTCTGTCGAGCGTTCGGCGATCATCTCGGCGAGGCGCTCTTTCTCGCCTTCGTTGTCGCAGAAGACGTGGACTTCGCGGTCACGCGTCATCGAGACCAGTTCGCCGACCGCTTCGGTCGGACTCGTTTCAAACCGGGTCAGTGAGGTGACCTGGAAGTAGGTCTGATCTTCGTCTCCCGTCGCCGCCGCTCCGAATCGCGTGAGGTGTAACTGGCTGAACCGGCTTGCTTCGGCCAGCACCTCCTCGGCGGTGAAAAGTTCGTCAGGCTCGCCGAGGCGTCGTCGCAACGTGGCACCCATCTCCTGAATCTCGGACGGTCCGTCGAGCACGATCACGGCGTCGTCCGGCAGGTAGGCAAGGAGGTTCGTGGTCGCCGTACCCGCGACGGCCGGCGTCTTCGGCATCGCGCTGACCGAGATGGCGGGCAGGCTCTCGATCGACCGTTGCGTACTCACGTCGAACCGCCGTATGGATTCAACATCTTCGCCGAAGAACTGTATCCGGTAGGGGGCGGCATCTCCCGGCAAGAACAGGTCGACGATATCGCCGCGTCTCGCCACGTCGCCGGGTGACTCGACCATGTCAAGGCGCTCGAAGCCCCGATCGACCGCCCACTCGAGCAATTGGTCCGGCGTCAGGGCATCTCCGCCTTGCTTGCCTCCAGCCAGGCCGACGGCGATCGTATTGGCCCGCAGCGCTTCACGTGTCGGCACCGGCTGCATCAGCGCTTGGATCGGCGTGACAATGACGGACGGCTCCGAGCCGGTCTCTTCCGTGAGTCTCGTGCAAAGGCGCAACCGCTCGGCCTGTATCTCGCCGCCGGCCGGTCCCTCGCCCGGCAGAGCCTCCCACGCTGGAAAAAGTTCACATGGCCGACCCGAGAAGAGCTCGATGTCGTCTCGCACATGGTCCGCTTCCGCAAGATGCGACGTGACGTACAACTGCGGACAAGTTTGCTGTGCCGCGATCGTGGCTGCGACCATCGGCGCGGAAGAGCCCCAAAGCCCGCCGGCGTGGACGATGCCGCGCGACGCGCGCGCACGCTCGCACAGGCTTTTAAGCGAGGCGTCTGCGGCGATGGATTCGATCATCATGCTCTTTTCGGCCATCATAGAGACTCGAAACGCCGTGGCCAAATCGCTCCATCCGCGGGGCCTACCGGTCGACCGCGAAGCCCGTGCGACAACTGTGGACAAATATCGACACTAAGAGGCTGGGCAGTTGCCGATGGCGCCTATAAGCTAAATACGGTGTCAAACAAGTTGACGCCGCTTGAGCGGACCACTTAGTAGGTCCGCTGGCCGCTGCGGAGCCCTGACGAAAGAGGCTTGCGGCGGCAACGCGTCGCTGAAAAATAGGAGTAGAACGCCATGCGTTTGTCAAATCGCTGCGCAATCGTGCTCGCCGTGATGATTCCGGCCGCGTCCGCCCACGGGGGGGACCAGCCCAAACACTTAACGCAGCGAAAAAACATCCCCGAAGGCGGGTGGGTGGAAAAGAACTTAGCCCTGAACCCCCAAGCGGCCTTAATCAAACAAGCGGGG
>JAJDDX010000446.1 GCA_029260055.1 Phycisphaerae bacterium | reverse complement strand
TCCGGCAGCGGCACGGTGAACGAACCGACCTTCCGGTCCATATCCACGTTCATCATCGCGAACTCATAATGCCATTGGTTGCCGCCCAGGTCCGTCGCTTTCGTCCTCAGGACGCCACGTCCGTCGTCGGAGACGAACTCGACGATCGGCATGTCCGGCGAGAAGATGTTGTTATCCGCTCCCGGCCAGGCGTCCAGAGCGAAGCCGACCTCCGGGTAGGTGCTCGGTCCGGACATACCGAAGGACCAGTTGCCACCCGGCGAACCGCTTACGGTCACCTGCTTCCAAGAAGCGCTGTTCCAGACGTTCGTGTCGTCGAGGCAGACGTAATAGCCTTCGCCGTAATAGGTGGCGCCGGCGTTCTGAGCCGGGTCCAGGTCGTCGTCGTATACGTCGAGGCGATGCTCGTAACCGTTGTGACCGTGACCGCCCGACGCGTTGTGCGAGCCTGCATACGTCCACGAGCCGGTCCAGGGGTTGACCTCGCTACGCGGGCCGAGGCCGCTCTGACCGGCATTGAGGCCCGCACCGTAGGTATCGGTACAATTGACGTTCAACGTACCGCACCCGGTTCCGGGGCAGTTTCCGCCACACTGGGTGTTGTCCAACGCGCAGAACCCGTGCTTGATCCACGACTGCCCGATCTGCTCGAAGCGGTCGTTCTTGAGCCGGAACATGTTCATCACGATGAACGGATGGTCGACCGACGGCATGCCGTGCCACAGGAGTTCGGCATCGCCCACGTTCCACGATGTCGTCGCCAGCGACAGGCCAACGCGGTTGCCCACGCGGCCATACTGACCGAGGCCGTAGAGCTGGCAGAACTGCATGTCCGGGCCGAGGGCACCCATCCGAGTGCCGTCGTTCGGATTCGGGCCGGTCGGAATCACCGGGTCCTCACCGCCGACCCAAGTACCATGAATGTTGACCATGATCTTGCCGAGACGCTCACCCGCGAGGGTCTCGTCTCCGAGGCTGATCGCCAGCGCCGGCGAGATCAACACGTTCTCGGCGAAGATCGAGATCGTCTGCGCCTTGGCGTCGAAGCCGAGCTTGACCCGACGGAGTTCCAGATGCGGCGCATCGCCGAGCATCGGCATGGCAGCCGCAAGATCGGCGTCGCTCAGAAGCTCGTCGCCGATGACCGCGAGGTCATAAACGGTCTGCACGCCCGACGCGGAGACGAACGTGATACCGTCGGCCAGCCGGATGTGCCGGCCGAACAAATCCGTCACGCTCCCGTCGGTCACGCCGACGACGAGGTCGGAGTCCGGGTCCAACGCAAGCCCGACGCCGGCGTCGCTGCCGTACGGCGACGAGGCGTCACTCTCGCGCTCGGCGCCGAGGCCAAGGGTGGCCATCAAGCCCGCGTCCAGTTCCATTGAACTGGTACCGCTGTGGATCGCCCAGACCTCGTCCGCGAGGGATGAGACAGGGCACGCGGCCACCGCGATGATCGCGATGGCGAGGAAACCCGAAATCGTGCGCATGTTCATGGCATACTCCGATCCTGCATGTGTGGTGCAGGAGACCCGATGGCACCGCGCAGGGCAGTTGCCACCCTCTCTACGACCCTATTTGGCGATGATGTTCCGGCCCGCGGATGCTCTTTCGCCCCGTCCGCTCGCGCGGCGCCCCGGCCTATACTGAGGCGGTAGTGTACCTCGCCGGGCCCCGTCGCGTCAATTCATTTTGGGACTTTTCCAGTGCTGCGAAAAAATCCATTCACAAATTACAGTTACGCTACTTAACCATCAAGCCAAAGAGGTGAAACGCAAGTGTCTCTTAGGCCGCCCCCCGCGACACCTGACTGGCTGCGTTTATCGGCGATAAACCCGGCGGCGACCTGACGCCGGACCCGCGAAAGCGGCCTCCCAGGCGTCTTGCGCGCTCGAATGAACGCCTCCCGCCCCCCGCTCGAGCCCGTCGTCCGGGAAAGTGCGCCTGAGGCCGGGCGCGGGTTTGCCGTGCGGAGGCCTTTGTTGTACATCCGCCCGGAGGGTTCTCCGACGACACGGTAGCCGTGGCTCGGCGGCGCGGCGTCGAAACGATCGGTGCTGCACCCGAGAATCGGGTCGGAGCCGCGCTCTCGGTACGAGATGGAGCGCGGTCCTCACGGACGGATGCGTACGTATGAAGCGGTACAGTCGCGCGAACCAACAGACATACCCGCCGGCACCGGTAGTCACAGGCCGGTCCCGGGGCCTGCGGATTGCGGCCGCGGTCTGCCTTGCGCTCGGCTCGCTCCCTCTCGCTTATGCGACAGCGGACCGGAAGGGCGCGAGTGACACCGGACACGCGGCGAGCCCGCCGCTGATTCTCGCTCAGATTCCGGCCGACGGGCCCGACGACCCGCCAGGACACGACGGCGCGCTTCCCGAGGGCAGTCGGATCGTCACCTACGACCCGAGCCGACCGGCCGACGGAGTCACGGTCTTGACAGATGGGTTCGTCGCGGCCGGCAGGCCCGATCTTTCGTTCGACGCTCGCCGGGTTCTTTTTGTCGGACGGCGTCACACGAATGACCCTCTATCGGTGTGGGAGATGGACCTCAACGGGAAGGACGTTCGGCGCATCACGGACGTTGGCGCCGATTGTGACTCGGCGATCTACCTCACCACGACGTTCACGCTCGACGCCGAGCGCCCGGTAGACCTGATCGCCTTTCGTGCGGCCACCGCCGGCGGCACGCGCGCCCTGTACACGTGCCATCTCGACGGCTCACGCGTGACGCGCATCACGTTTACGCCGTATGACGTCTCGCCCCCCTATCTGCTCTCCGACAGCCGACTCCTCTTCGGCATTCAAACACCGACGGAATCCGACAGCCGGCCGGCCTCGCTCAGTACGCGGCTCTTTACGATCAACACCGACGGTACCGACGTCTTCCCGTTCGCGGCTGTGCATGGCGACTCGGCTCAGCGTTCGACACCGTGCGAGACCACCGACGAGTGGATCGTCTTCGTGGAATCGCACTTGTCCGGCGGCGATCCCGGTGGATCGCTTGTCGCGGTGCCGCGCACGCGCAGTCTTCGCATCCGGCGCGTGTGGGCGGATGATCCCGCGGGTATCTACTATTCACCCGCCGCCATGCCCGAAGGAAGATTGCTCTCATCGTACCGAACCCACGACGGAAACTACGGACTTCACCTGCTTGACCGGACGAGCGGTAAGCGAGTCGTGACGGTCTTTGACGACCCCGACTTCCACGACATCCACGCCAGGCCGATTCTGCCTCGCAGGGAGCCGCACGGCCACTCGAGCGTGGTCGACGACGCGGCTACTACGGGCAAGCTCTATTGCCTCAACACCTATCTGTCGCAGCACGAAACCGTGCAGCGCCTGGCCCCGGATGGGATCCAGAAAGTGCGCGTCATTCAGGCGGAGAGGGGCGACCGTGCGAGCGACAGAGCGGCAGCCATCTCCGAGCGAGTTCTGGGTGAGGCGTCCGTCGCCGAAGACGGCTCGTTCTTCCTCGAAGTTCCGGCGCGGACCCCCCTGCGGCTGGAATTACTCAGCGAGGGCGGCGGCGTACTCCAGAGCATGCAGAGTTGGATCTGGGTCATGCCGAAGGAACGGCGAGGGTGCATCGGTTGCCATGAAGACCGCGAGCTGACGCCACCGAATCGCCATGTGTACGCGCTCTGGAAGAAGCCACAACGAATCGGTATTCCGAAGAAGCCGCGGACCCCGCCCTCGCAGATTGATGGCGCCAAGGAGCACGCGCCATGACGCGCCGGCCGACTCTACTGCTCGTTGTGCTACCGCTCGTAGCCGTTCCGTGCGCAATCGCCGAGCCTGATGCGGAGTTCCCGGTATACGTCGGACGCACGGTGTGCCTGGAATGCCACGGCCTCGGCGAATCCGCGAAGCCCTGCACAGCCGAGACGAAACTGAAGCACCTGAAGTCCTACGAAGCGCTCACCAAGCGCGAGGCCCGCCACATCGCCATGCTCTCGGGCGTGACCGAAAAGCCGACCGAAAGCGCCCTTTGCCAGGGATGCCACTCCACCGGCGCGGACGTGGGTACGCGTTGGACGGCTGAGGGCTTCCGTTTCGAGGACGGGGTACAGTGCGAATCGTGCCATGAGGCCGGCAGCCACCACGCGGAGGCCTACCGCAACGCCACCGACGGTCAGCCCGTCGGCGAGCGAGGCGCCATTCACGGCGGCGATCGCCCCTACTGCGATACCTGCCACATCGAACGCCGATCACACAAGGAAGTGCTGGAGAACCTCTACCGCGTGCCCGAGGCGGACTGGCTCTACAAGACGCCCGTCAACCTCACGATTTCGCCGGACAGTAAGCGCCTCTACGTCGTGTGCGAACGCAGCAACAGCCTCATCGTCATCGACCTCGATGAAAAGAAGATCATCGCGGAAGTCGAGGTCGGCTCGCGACCACAGGACGTGGCGCTGGGCCCCGATGGAAAGCGGGCCTATATCACGAATCGCTTCACCGCCGACGTGAGCGTGCTCGATACCGCCACGCTCGAGGTAGTCGCCACCGTACCGGTCGGACACGAACCGCACGGCGTACTCGTCGACCCAGCCGGCAAATACGTCTATGTGCTCAACACGGAGCAGGATTCGATAAGCGTCATCGACGCCGCCGACCTGACCGAAGCCAAGCGTCTCGCGGCCGGCGCCGGACCGTGGTCCATGGCACTGAGCCCGAATGGTAAGTCAATCTACGCCACCAGCGTGCGCCCGAACCCCGCGCGATTCCGCGACCCGCCACGATCGGAAGTCACGATGATCCGCGTCGACCGCGCCGTCGTGGCCAAACGCGTCATGGCCGACGACGCCAACATGCTCCAGGGAATCGCCTTTGTACCGGACACCGAGATCGCGCTGTTCACGATGATGCGCACGAAGAACCTCGTGCCGCTCACGCGGCTCGCGCAGGGTTGGACGATCACGAACGGGCTGGGCGTAGTGTGGCCCGACGGACGCGTCGATCAGGTCCTGCTCGATGAGCCCGCGGGACATATGCCCGACCTCGTTGACCTCGCCGTCAGCCCCGACGGACGCTACGCCTTCGTGGTCAGCGGCGGATCGGATCAGGTGGCCGTCGTCGATGTGTCCGACTTGCTCGACACGATCCGCAGCGCATCAGACTATGACCGGCAACATGTCCTGCCCAATCATCTCGGCAGGAGTGACCGCTACGTCGTCAAGAAGGTCGCCGTATCGCACAACCCGCGCGCCGTCGTCTTTGCACCGGACGGCCGAACCGCCTACGTCGCAAACGCGCTGGACGACTCGGTCACGATCATCGACATGGACACGCTGGCCGCAACCGGCAAGATCACGCTGGGAGGGCCGACGGAACTCACGGAAATCCGCTGGGGCGAGCGCCTGTTCCACAGCGCGGACATCACGTTCGGCCGGCAGTTTAGCTGTCGAAGCTGTCATCCGGACGGCCACATCAACGGCCTGACGTTCGACATCGAGGCGGACGGGCTGGGCCTCCACCCGGTGGATAACAGAACGCTGCGCGGGATCGTCGACACGGCGCCGTTCAAATGGGAAGGCACGAATCCGTCGCTGTCGCGGCAGTGCGGGCCTCGTCTTGCCGTCTTCTTTACGCGGCTGGCGCCCTTCACGCCTGAAGAGCTCGCCGCACTCGTGCGATACGAATACACGATCGAGCGGCCGCCAAACCATCACCGGAAGAAGGAGGGTCTCACGCTCACCCAGCGTCGCGGCAAGGCCCTCTTCGAACGTCGCACCGCCAACAACGGCAGGCCGCTTAACCCACACGAACGATGCGCGAACTGTCACAACGGCGCGTATATGACCACGAGATTGCAGACGCAGACGGGCACGTCCATCTGGTTCGACGCCGCTATCGACGTAGAGCCCGATTGGCTTTTCGACGCGTCGGAATTCGGCGACCTCGGTATCTTCTACTTCCCCGATACGGGCATGCCGCAGAAGGTGCTGGACATTCCGCATCTCAACAGTATCTACAACAGCCCGCCCTACCTCCACAGTGGAGCGGCTGCGACACTCGAAGAGATCTGGACGCGGTTCAACATGATCAACGGGCACGGATTCTCCGGCGACTGGACGAGACAACAACTCAACGACCTGATCGCCTATCTAAAGGTGCTGTAGAGTGGGAAACCCGTACTACCGAATCCGCAACCTCACCGCATACGCTCTGGCGGCTGTTTGCCTTGCCCTGCCGCACGTTGCGACGGCGTCTGAAGAACCCTTGCTCCCACAGGTTTGGCGAACGTTCACCACGCGCAACGGCCTCCCCGACAACAGAATCCGCACCGTGCAGTTCATCGACGACGCCGTCTGGGTCGGCACCCGCGGCGGGCTCGCCCGACTCGAAGGCGATGCGTTCAGGAGTTGGACCCAGGCGGACGGCCTCCCCCACTCCGACGTCACCGCCATCGATGTCGACCCCGCCACCGAAGATATCTGGATCGGCACCTGGGGCGGCGGCATCGCGCGCCTGACAGCCGGGCGATTCGATGTGTTCAGTCAGATCAACGCCGGCATGGCGGGGAATCTCGTCTTCGATCTTCTCGTACACGACGGCCGCATCTGGGCGGCGACCAACGCCGGCATCTGTTCATACAACCCGATCGACAACACGTGGGAGCTCTTCCTCGAACGCCGCATGAACCAGCCGCAGGTGGCCATGACCGACCTGTGCGCCAACGGCGACGAGCTGTGGGCGACCGCATGGCACCAGGGATTCTGGCGCTTCGATCCGCAGCGACGGGTGTGGACGCGGGTGGACGCGCTAACGGCGACCGATGCCGCAATGACTGAGCCAGCCGGCGTCTCCGCGACCGAGTCCGCGCTCTTTGTCGCCACGCAATCCGATATCGCTCGGCGGCTTCCGGGCCAAGAGTGGCAACGGCAACCCATTCAGTTGCGCACACGCGATGCCTTCGTTCACGGTGTCGCCGGCGGCGCCGAATCGACGACATGGCTCGCTACCAACGCGGGATTGCTGGCCCTCACCGACTGGGACTCGCGCACCTGGACCGTGATTCGAGACGCCGGCGACAATGTCGGCTCGACCGTCAGGGTCATTCGAGACGGCATGCCGGACGAGTCGCTCACGACGGGAGCCATGATCCCGGACAACCGCGTACGGTGCGTTGCGATTCGAGAAGGCGACCTGTGGGTCGGCACGGTGGCCGGCCTGGCACACGGGACCCATCCCGTGCCACTGAGCAAGCTCGAGGAGACGGGCGTCACGGCGGGCCGGACGGTCGAGCGTGCCGTCAAAGCGACCAATGCCCATGCCCAGCAGCCGGCAGCGTACGCTCGACACCGTTCAAGGGCACCCGCCGCCATCGCGATCTTCGGCCCGCGAAGCAAAACCGTGGCGCTGCCCGGCTCCGAACCTCGGAAGCGGGTGCGCGAGGGTCGAGCCGATCTTCTCGCCGTACAACTCGCCCTCGAGGCCGTCAACGCGCAGGGCGGCTATCGTTCGGAATCCCCATTCGATCTGGTCACGACATCGGTCGGTTACGGACGCTATGGCTGGGGCACGCCCGAGGACGACTTCATGGCGTTCGCGAGCTACGCCAACGTCATGGGGATCGTGGGACGTGTCGGCCCGAACGACCATATCGTCGGCGCCGTGGCCTTCGAGACCGAATTGCCCTTCATGAACGTCGTGCTCGATCGCGGTTTCCAAGCGCCGGCCATCGACAATCCGTGGGTGTTCCAGTGCCGAGGCGACGAGCCCAGGCAGCATCGTCAGTTCTTGAATCACCTGATCGACGTGCGTGGCCTGAAGCGAATCGCGATCGTGCGCTCCGCGGGCGCCGAGCCTCTAAGGCACTTGGATTGGTGGCGCTCGCACGCGATCGAGCGCGGCTACCGACCCGTTGTCGACTTGACGTGGCCCACCGACCCGGCCAACGTGGACGCGACACTTGCGACGCTGCGCGATCGCAAGCCGGACGTCATCCTCGCGTGGCCCGACGCCGCCGCCGCGGCTGCGATCGTTACGGCGCTACGCGACGCGGGAATGGACCAAGTGTTCGTCGGCGGCAAGCCGATCGTCGACACCGCGTTCGTCCAGGCGGCCGGCGACCAACCCGGTGAAGTGCTGGCACTATATGCGGCGCCGCGCCGAGCGGACACGCCCAGCCTCGAGCGGTTTACCGAACGATACGGTGAACGCAACGTCATCGGCGGTGTCAGGCGCAAGCCCGATAGCCGAGCCTACGCAAGCCGCGCGGCCACGGAGCATCTGCTGACCGCGATCGACGAGGCGGGAGCCGACCTCGACGCCGTGGCGAAACGCCTCCGTACGATGAGCCGCTCAGCGACCGGGGAGGCGCACTTCGAGAAGCTCCACGAGCCGACCACGGTCATCCAAGCGGTACTCGAAGATGGACGATGGGCCTTCCGACCGGTGAAATAGCGCCGTTAGTCCACCAGGCATACGATCACGCCTAGTCCCCGAGCCGCAGGCTTCAGCCTGCGCGGACGCCCGCGCGGGCTGAAGCCCGCGGCTCAGATGGTCGTGGAGCCTAATGGATCACTGCGCTGGATGCGCGTCGGACGCCCTACTCGCTGGACAGAAACTGCCTGTATCGCGGATCGAGCCGCACGGCCGTCGTGAAGTGCTCGTTCGCTTCGACTTCCTTCCGCTGGGCAGCCAGCAGCACACCGAGATTGAAATGGGCGTCGGCGTGGTCGGGGTTGATCTCGATGGCTCGCTCGAATCGCGGCAAAGCACTGTCCAACTTGCCCGTCTGCCGCAACGCAACCCCGAGGTTGTTCAGCAAGTCCGCGTCGTCGGCCATCGTCGCGACCGCCTTCTCGTAGTGCGGGATCGCCTCTTCGAAACGCTTTCCATGGGCGAGCAAGGTGCCGAGGTTGTACTGGGCCTGATCAAGCTCCGGATCGAGCTGGGTGGCCTTTTCCAGGCTTCCGATCGCCTCGTCCAGCCTGCCGGTCTCCGCCAGCGCCCCGCCGAGCTCGGCGTGGACGCGGGCACGGTCGGGCGCCAGCACCAACGCCGCCTCGAGTTCGCTGATGGCTGCGGCGAAGTCGCCGCGTTTGGCAAGCAGGCCGGCCAGCGCATGATGCGCGCTACCCGCGACGTGCTCATATGCCTTGTCGGGGTTTTCGGGCGCCGCGGCGACGATCCACCGGAACGTACCCTCCGCTTCCGACTCTTTCCCTTGCCCGAGCTGCGCCTGGCCCAGCATGTACGCAGAGTCCGCATGGCCCGGCGTCCGTTCCAGCAGGCGATTGGCATATCCTTCCGCCTCGTCGAATCGCTCCAACTGAAGAGACGCCTTCAGCAGGCTCTGTTCCACACGGTGATTCCGGACGAGGCCCCATTCGTCGGACACAAGCAGGCGATCGTACGCCAGTGAAGCGCGGGCGATCCGCAACTCCGGATCCGCCTCGCGCTCGATTCCTGCAGCCTGGCGCAGTCCCGTGTACTCGTGGTAACGGATGAATGCGCTGTGAGCCACAAACGCCGCCAACAGCGCCGCGATACCGAGGAACCCGGTACCGAGACCGGTAAGCCGGCCGCGGTCCTTAAGGGGAATCTTCGACACGACCACGTGGGGCCGCGTGAACAACCGCACCGTCATCACGCACAAGTAGGCGATGACGGCACCCATCGCGAGCGAGAGAAGAAACGGAAAACGATTGTAGAGGCTGCGGAACGTCAGCAGGCATGTGACGAACACGGACCCGATCAGGACTTCCTCGACAACCGAGAAGTCGTAAGGCAGCCCGAATCGACCGCCGCTGCTGTACGACCTGAACAGGGATGGCTTCGTAAACCCGTAGTGCAGCGCCCCTTGCGGACAACCGCTCACGCAGTCCATGTCCTTCATGCAGGCCGGGTTCACGATCATGCCGTGCATTTTGACTTCTTCGTGAACGCGCACGCCGCTCGTACAGGTAGCGGTGCATTGGCCGCACTGCTCACACGCATCCGTGACCTGAATCCGCCCCACCGCAAACCGATCCGCCAGGGCGAAGATGGCTCCGTACGGACAGATGTATGTGCAGAACGTACGCGAGCCGAGCAAGTAGACGATCAGAAAGCCGCACACCAGGAACGTCAGAATGATGATGGCCGGGCCCGGAAGATTGCGCCAGAAGTTGTTCGTAACGAACGACGCCCAACCATCGCGATCCGTACCGAAGTAGAACGTCGGTAGCGACTGGCTCTGATACGCGCGCACGATCTGCGGCCAAATGAACATGTACCCAGCCGTCAGCGGCGGCACCAGCAGCAGCACGCGCGAGCGAATCGGCTTGGCGCGGATCTTGACCTTCCTGAGCAACCAGGCGCAGAAGTCCTGAAGGACCATGATGTGGCACGCCCACGAGCAGAAGAACCGCCCGAAGATCAGCGACCCAAGCACCAAAAAGCACATGAACAGGAACCCGGCTGTGATGATGCCCAACTCGAGCGTGTACATCACCTCGTTGAGTTCGAGCGGAGCGAGGCTCTGACCGGTGATCTTCCAGTGAGCGATGTGCGCGGCGAAAACGAGATAGACCAGCGAAAGTGAGATCGCCCGCCATTTGGCGTAGTTGCGCCTCTTGCGTGGCGGCTCGGTCGCTGGCGACCCTGATGGCGGCTGCGACCCGGAAGCGGGTGCGGCCTTCTCACTGCGCTTGCGTTTACGACTCATGAGTCCCTGTTAGCCCCGATGCCGCATGGCGAGCCGGCGTGCCGTTCGGTGTGGATACCACATCCACGTCCGAGCGTTACGGTTGGCGTTGATGATATCGCTTAACAGGCTGAAGGTCCACCGCCGAGCACGAAATCGGAATCTAGCGTCGAATCGGTGGCATGTTCTCGGGCGTGCGGAGGCGGACCTGCGGACGGCTCGCAGGGTAGCTGTGTCACGATCACGCGCTGGTGTCGTGAACCGCTGAAGCTGCGACGCATCCTTTCCGAGCCGCCACGTCAGGCAGCGGGTGCCCCATCCTTCGGGTACTCCTGAAGGGTGGGGGAAGAACCTCGCTACGAAAGCCCTTCTCCGTGACCAAAACAACACGGCGCAGATCCGTCCCCCACCCTTGCTCCGCAAGAATGGGGCACCGGCGACGCATCCTTTCCGAGCCGCGACCATCAGGCAGCGGGTGCCCCATCCTTCGGGTACTCCCGAAGGGTGGGGGAAGGACCTCGCTACGAAAGCCCTTCTCCGTGACGAAAACAACACGGCGCAGATCCGTCCCCCACCCTTGCTCCGCAAGAATGGGGCACCGGCATGAACCTACGGCCCCGTCTGCACCGGCGGAATCTTACTCAGGTCGTCGAGGTCGATGTCGAGATCACCCTCGCGATCGAAGGCGAACAAGTGCGCCGGCGGCGGCGCCACATAGCCCGGCCCGTCAAACGGGCCCGAGAAGCCGGCCTGCATCTCGGCAAAATCCTTCAGGTCGATGTCGCCGTCGTTGTCGAAATCCCCCCGCACGCAGCCGTCGCGACACGCCTCGCCCGGGTAGCAATCGGGTATGCCGTCTGAGTCGATGCAAAGCTGCGGTGGCCAGATAAACACACATCCGGGAAACAGCGGCAGATCGCAACAGCCTGTCGCCGGACACTCGCACACGCCGGCCGGCGTTGTCAGCGGGCACAGGTCGTCACAATCGTCGAGTCCGTCATCGTCAAAGTCCTCGTCGGCATCGCACGTTGTGGGGATGCCGTCGCCGTCACAATCGGGATCGCACTCGTCGGGCACGGTGTTGCCGTTGCAGTCGGTGCTCGTGCCGTCGCGGATGTCACACTCGTCGGCAACGGTGTTGCCGTTGCAGTCGATCTCACATTCATCCGGCAGCGAGTTCGTGTTGCAGTCGGCGCTGGCGCCGCTCGTAATGTCGCACGTGTCCGGCGTGCCGCTGCTGTTGCAATCGGCCTGGCACTCGTCGGGGATGCCGTTGCTGTCGCAGTCGTCACTCGTACCGGCGGCAATGTCCTCCGCGTCGGGCGTGCCGTTGAGGTTGCAGTCATCCACCAAAAGCGACGGCCCGACCGTGTCAGCCGTAACCAGTGTGGGCTGTCCCGGCTTGAACAGGTCGATGGTCACGGTCGTCGGTTCCGGCGGGCTTACGGTGTCGAAGTAGAAGTTGTAGACCGTACCGTATCGCAGCGCGTTGGCGTTCGGGCTGTTTTCGTACGGAGGTGTCTCCCACCGTAGGTTGAACAGGCCGGTGATAGTCAACCAATCGGTCAGGGAGTAGGGCTCGCCGCTGTGGTAGTCCACGTCGTGGAACCCCACGTTGGTAACTTGAAGCCCCGGCGCCAGCGGCACGTTGAACGACCGCGCCGACCGATCCGAGTCGAGGTTCTGCAGCGCATAGGAATAGCGCCACACGCCACCACCCAGGTCGATCGCCTTCGCCGCCAGGATGAAGAGCCCCTCGTCCGGCACACGGATTTCGGTTTCGACAACCGTTGGGTCGACATCCTGCCACGCGCGGACGACCGGTTGCTCCCTTTGCGTGCCGAACGCGGGCTCGAGAGACGCCACGAAGTTATCCGGAGCCGGCTCGGTAATGAATACCTCGCGGTAGGAAGCGTTGTTATCCTGGTTGCCGGCGGCCGCATCATCCTCGGTCAGATAGTGCCCCTGGACGAAATACCGCGCGCCGACATTCAGATCGGGATCGAGATCGGCGTCGTGAACCTGGAGTCGCCGTTCGATTTCGTCCACAGGCTCCGGCTGCGGCGTGTGAATGGGGTGGAAGCCCGTATGAGCGTTGACCGTCGACCGCGGTGTCATGTTGGTCTGCGTGCCGTTGAGGGTGGCGTTGTACGGGTCCGAGCACAGCACACCGAGCTGCACACCGGGCTCCGGCGGGAGAACACAATTCTGACTACATGTATTCTCATACACCGCGTAGAAGCCGTGCTTGACCCAACTGAGTCCGACCTGCTCGAACTTGTCCGCCTTGAGCCGAAACATGTTCATGGAAATGACGGGGTGCAGGTTCGAGTTCTGCGAATACCAGTTCGCGGGCTCGTCGCCCAGGTTGCACGACGTAGTGCCGACGGCGTATGCCGTGATGTCGCCCACGTGCCCCTGACGCACCACGCTCTGAAGCTCAGCCACGATCACGTCCGGGCCGATCAGGGCGGGCCCGGAAGCGGTTTGCCCGCCTGCCACGCCACTTGCCGACATCGCAGCCGCGCCGGCATCGGCAAGCGCCACGTCCGCCTCGACGAGCACCGAGCCGACCCACAAATCGGCTTCGGCGGGCAACCCCATAGCCGCAGCCCAGGCCGGGGCGGCCGACAGATCGCCCACCAGGCGCAGTTCACGAGGCACGGTGGTGAAATCGGACACCACCGACGTAAACTCGAAAACGGCGTAGGGCTTTGCACCGCGCACTAGTCCGCTCGTGATGGTCCAGGCGCCCCCTTGAGTCGCGTGCAATTCGAGGTTGCCAATCGCACCGTGGGCTCCGCGCGTGAACAGCAATGCACCGAGAGTCTGCAGCCCGCCACCCGTGATTCGAGCGGCACCGCTAGAATCCACCGTCACATCGAGCACGGACGAGGCACGGATCTCGAAGGCTATCTGCCGGTCGTTCGAGGCTTCGCGGATTGCACCATCCGGAATGAAATCCAATCCCAGGGTATCGATGGCGTCGGGGTCGAAGTCGAAGGTGACCAGGCCGCCGGTGGGGATGTAGCGAAGGTGCGTCTGCTCAGGCGCCGCGCTGGCCGGTTGCGGCTGGCCGTTGCCTGTGAACGCTACTGCGACAAGAATCGCCGCGAGCACCAAGACGCCCGCGACCCATGGCTTGAGCATACCTGTCACCCCCGTCGCGCGGCAGCCATGTTACGGCGGCACACGCTTCGTCCTCTTACCGGCCCGCACGGAATGCGGCGCTATCATCGTGCCAAGACGTGGCACGTAGTGTGCGAAACAGTGCTTCGCGCCGAGAGTTGGGCCCCCTCCGTAGGACGTGGCTCGGCGCCGAAACGGTTATCGGAGCAGAATCTCACGCGGTATCCCCCCCGCGTCAGACTCACGGCGCACTGATCGCCTCTACTACTTAGCGTACGGCTTTGACCGCCGCTTGTCAAAAAAACGGGGTCGCAAAACCGGCTGCAGCACGCCTCAAACCGCATGAATATAGGCACAAGACAGAGATCAACCGATACTTCAAGGTGCGCAAGCGGTGAAGCGCTCCGGTGCCACGGCGACGCGCGATTCGATTGCGAGCGCCACCGTGAATCCACGACCGGTCGCGATACTATCGGGCGTGGCAGCGCGGCCCGGCGCCACGCTTAGTCCCTGATGCGATGGAAGGTGAGTTCATCCGTCGACGTGTCGAGCGTGGCCACGGTGGTGGGCGTCGCACGCGTCAGCGCGCCGGGGTTGATGATGCGCTTGCCATGGGCGCGGTCATCGCGAGCCATGTGCGTGTGGCCATGACACAAGTAGTCCACATCGAGGTGGCCAAGCGCGTGGTGAAACCCGCCCTCGTGTCCGTGGAAGACGGCGAAGTGTTTGCCGTCGAGTTCGACTCTCGCGGGGATCGATTCGGGAATGGCAAGCCCCACACCCTCAAGGTAGGCGAACAGGCGCCGATCCATCAGGTCGGTGTTACCCCACACGAACGTCAGCGGCTTGCCGAGCAGTTCGCTGAATACGCCTTCCCCGCCTACGTCGCCGCAGTGGATGACGTGCTCCACGCCGAGCTTCTCGAAGAGCGCCGCGGCGCGGCGCACGCGCGAGCAATGTCCGTGGCTGTCCGAGAGTATACCGACGAGCACTGAAGCGACCCTCCGACCGATCGCAAACAGGACGAGCATTATTTCCACCCCGGTGGCGGATAGCCCCAGTATAGTGTCGGCCGCGTCCATATGACGTCGCCATGACGAAAATCTCGATTTGTGACCAAATCGTCCGTCTCGCAGTTCCCGACGCTTCCGCCTATGTAGAGCACGTTGGCATAGTCGCCGTGGAACTTACCGAGCGGCCTGCCGTCATGATCCCGCTGGTGTTGAGTCGCCACGTCGCGCGGCGTGCCGGCCGGCGAGTTCCAAACGATATCGAACATCAACACTGTATACGGCTTCTTGCTGAAGACTTGCGACGCGACGAACTGATCCGGCCCTCCGATATCGGGGAATCCGGGCGCGTCGGATGACCCACCGGGAGGTTCGCCCAAGCCGTCGAGAACCTGGTTCATCCCATAGTGGAATTGGTTCATCCCCGAGCCGCTCTTGTACGCGTCGGTCAAGTTCTTCGACGGGCAGATCCAGATGTGGATGTCCGGACGCTCCTCGATCATGCCGCTCACTCGGGGCAGGTCGACGTAGGATGGCATGTCGAGATACGGAGGAAGCGCGTTGTACCAGGCGTACGGCATCTTGATGCCGCTCGGGAAATGGTTGCCCTCCTGCGGCAAGTAACCGTCGTTGTCGTCTTGATAGAACTGCCACGCCACACCCCACTGCCGCAGGTTGTTGGCGCACACGAGCCGGCGCAACCGCTCCCGCGCCAAGCCGAGGCTGGGAAACAACAGGGCCAGCAAGAGCACGATCACACCGATGACGACGAGCACTTCCGGCATGGACAGGCCGCCCCGGGCGCGCATGCGCGCACTGCGCCGGCACGATGGCCCGCGATTATTGTATGGCCGCACTTGTCGGGGCTCCCAGCGGCGTCCAACCGCGCGGTGGCGCCGGATGTGTGATCCGGGGCGCGAATCGACCTCCCGGCCCGGGTTGGGTACGAGTACGCCCAGCGTGGATCAGACGCATCTATACCCGCCCGGAAGGCGGAGCGAATCGGGAATACCCCGTACGGGTAGCCACCCAGTTCAGTTGGATGAGTGGTGGCCCTTACTCGCGGATGATCGAACGGCAGGTCTGGTCGAACAGCTCGTAGGTGTCCGGATCGATTAGTCGGTCGGGGCAGTAGAGCGTCATGGTGCAGGCCAGCCCACCCGGCAGGACGACCGCCCGCACTATGGCGCCGATACCCGGCGCGCGGATCTGCGTCCCTGTGGTCGTTCCCATCGCCTGCTCGGAGTGTTCGAACGTGGTCAAGTGCCCGTCGGTGGGTAGAACGAGCGTGTTCTTGCCCATGACGGCTTCGGCGAGGACGTCGGCCGAGGTGCCCTCCCAGCCCGGCAGGCGCTGGATGACCACCGTGACCTGGCTGCGCCGGCGCGTCCAGCCCAGAAGGTGATACGCGTTCGGCGTGGCATCCGACACATCCACACCCGGTTCGAATCCTCGCGGAAGCCGGAAGGAGAGCTCCCAACCCGGAGGTCTGACGCGAGCGCCCAGGCGGTCGCGGGCGCGATCGCCGGCCATTTGGCCGGCCAGAAGGCACGCTCCCAGCAGGAGTGCCGCCGGCACGAGCCGCGCACGCCATTTGAAGGAGGGCTTGTAAGTACCGTGAACTTCGATCGTCATGTCGGCAGCATGAGGGCAGGCGGGGCACAAGGCAACCACCGTTGACGCTTCGGAGTCGATTCAATAGAGTGCGCGGACAGTCCGGATTCGCTGCGGGTTCCGCCACATCCGGAGTTCGAGCCGTCGAGTTGACGGCTCGCGGGTACCATCATCTGATTGACTCCCTTGGCACGCGAACACGAGTTTATGGACGACTTCCGCCGCTTTTTTCTTCGCGGCCTCGCGGCGCTGGTGCCGACCCTCCTGACGATCGCCGTCCTGATCTGGGCCTACCGGCTGGTCAACGACTACGTGGGCGTCCATGTGACCGAAGGGCTCGTCCAGTTCTGCTCGTGGATGCGCGCCGAGCCCGCCACGGAGTTGGTCGATTCGGATAAAGACGCACTGGAATACGGAACGCCGATCGACGAATGGAACGCCCTCGGGCAACGCCTGACGATCGAGCACAAGGTCATTCACCACAGTGCGCTGGCCGATGAATCGGTACCCGCGGAGGCCCGGAAGGCAGCCTGGGAGGCCCGCCAAAGGGCCATGTGGCACATCTTCTTCACGAAGTACCGGGTCCACCTGGTCGGTTTCGTAATCGCGATCCTTGTCGTATACTTCACCGGCTTTTTCCTGGCCAGTTTTATTGGCCGGACGGTCTGGCGGGCGGGCGAACGGCTGATCAACCGGATACCCTTGATCCGCGCGATCTACCCGCACATCAAGCAGGTGACGGACTTCCTGCTTTCGGAGCGGAAGCGGTTCGCGGCGTCCGGCGTGGTGGCTGTCCAGTACCCGCGCAAGGGCGTCTGGTCGCTCGGGCTGGCCACCGGTAGTCCGCTGAAACGGGTTCAGGAGGCTGCGACCGAGGATCTGGTCACGGTGTTCATCCCGAGTTCACCGACACCGGTGACGGGATACGTGATCCAGATTCCCCGGACAGACGTCATCGAATTGAACGTCTCCGTCGACGAAGCGCTGCGGTTTACGGTCAGCGGCGGGGTGATCAAGCCGGGCGAGCGGTTCCCCGGTCTGGGCACCGAAGATGACGACGATTAGGCGGAGCGGGCGGACGTTCCACCTGCCGTGCGGCGGGATCCGTTTTCGCACGGTCTTGGGAGGTTACTCAGTGCAAATTCGTATCACAGGGCGTCATGTCGACTTGTCGGACGACGTTCGCGCTTACGCGGAAGACAAGGCGGGCAAGCTCCCCCGGTTCTACGATCGGATCCATGACATCGAAGTCGTGTTCGATCACGAATCCGAACAGTTCACGGCGGAGATGATCGTCCGTGCCGACCGCAAGCACACGTTCGTCGCTAGTGAAACGGGGCCGGATTCGTTTGCCCTGATCGACCTGATTGTGGAGAAGCTCCAGCACCAGCTCACCAAACACAAAGAGAAGAGCCGAAACCACAAGGGCGAGGTCAAGCCCGAGCTTGGGACTGAAGATTAGGCTGCGGTAGCCAAAGCCCGCCGACGGCGCGCCGAACGGTTCGAGCGCGGCCAAGGCCGGGACGATGGTCCAAGAACGCACCATGGGAGTTAGGATGCGACTGTCTGACTTGATACACGGGGATTCCGTCATCCCGGAGCTTACGGCGACGGATCGCAACGGAGTCATCCGTGAGTTGATCCAGTCCCTGGCAGACCACGGCGCGATCGGAGACGCTGATGTCGAGACGCTCGTCCGCTCCGCGATCGCACGGGAGAACCAGGGCAGCACGGGCTTCGGCAAGGGCGTCGCTGTGCCGCACGTCAAGCACGAGTGCTTGACGAAGATGACGGCGACGGTCGGACGCTCGAGCCACGGAGTCGATTTCGCAGCTTTGGACCGCGCGCCGGTGTACACCATCCTGATGCTGCTCAGCCCCGCCGACAAACCGGAGGACCACTTGGCAGCGATGGAGAAGGTATTCCGTTACCTGCAGCGCGAGAACTTCCGCCGATTCCTGCGGCAGGCGGACTCGCACGAGGCGATCCTGGATCTTGTCCGGGAAGCGGATGAACTTCAGGACGAATAGCGTCGGACCGGGCCGAGATTTCGTGCCCTCGTCTCGCGCTGCAAAGGTAGGCCGCGATTGTCGGACACCGAGACAGAAGCCGTGCGGGACGCGACCGTAGTCAACCGCGAAGGCCTGCACGCGCGCCCGGCCTCTCGTTTCGTCGACCGCGCGTCGACTTTCGCGTCGGCGATTACGGTCCAGAACGTGTCGCGAGACGGCGAGTTGGTCGACGGCAAGAGCGCCATGCAAATGGTCCTTCTTGAGGCGACGCAGGGATGTGTGCTCAGAGTGACAGCCCGCGGCGGCGATGCCCACGAAGCGGCCGGCTCGCTCGCCGCTTTCATCGAAGCGGGTTTCGAGTTGGATCCCCACCAGAACACCCAACAGCCGGACCACGCGGGCTGAGACGCTGCAGCGCGGTTGCCGGTACGCGCGGCTCAGACGCAAGGCGGCTGGTTCTAGAACGAATGGTTCGTTGCGTGTAGAGCCGTATGGAAATCCTTCGAGGAATCTCGGTTTCCCCAGGTGTCGCCATCGGCGAGGCCGTCGTGCTGGAAGCGGAGGAATATCGTATTCCCTACCGCACGGTGCCTGCGGAAGCGGTGCAGGACGAACTGGCACGCCTGGCGTCCGCGTTCGAGCACGCACTCGAGGAACTCTCGACCCAGGGGGAGTGGCTCAAGACCAATCTCGGGCGCGACGCCGCCAGCGTCTTCGACTGGCACGTCGGCGTCCTCAAGGACCAACATCTACGCGACAACATCGAGAACCTGATCAAAGACAAATGCGCGGCAGCCGCCTATGCGACCAGCACGGTCATGCTGAACTATCAGCGGCGTTTCATGCAGATGACCGATCCGCTCTTAGTCGAACGCATTCGGGACGTGCAGGACATCGAAAAAAGGTTGATGCGCCACATCCTCGGGGAGGCGCGGGAAGATCTGGCTCACCTGACCAAGCCGGCCATCCTCGTCGCCCATGACCTCGGTCCGACTCAGACCGCTCAGTTGCCCGACACGAAAGTAATCGGCGTGGCGTTGGATGCCGGTGCCGCGACCTCACACACCGCCATCCTGCTCCGCTCGTGGGGGCGTCCCGGCGTCATCGGACTCAACGACGTATCTACACGCGTCAGCGGCGGCGACCTGGTCATCATCGATGGTTCGAACCAACTGGTCATCGCCAACCCCGACGACGCCACGCTCGAGGAATACCGAGCGCAAGAAGTCGCCTACCACAAGCTCTCCGGCGAACTGGACGAACTCCGAGACTTGCCTGCGGTGACCAAGGACGGACACCGCATCATGCTCCACTGCAATGTGGAGTTTCCGACGGAGTCGGCCGTCGGTGTGCGCAAGGGCGGCGACGGCGTCGGGCTCTACCGCACCGAGTTCCTCTTCTTGCGTCCCGAGGGGCCTCCATCCGAGGAGGAACAGTACGAGGCGTATAGGCAGGTCATTCGCGGCGCGGAGGATCGGCCCGTCACCATCCGCACCTTCGATCTCGGAGCCGATAAGTACACACAGCAGCGGCAGTACGAACAGGAGCGCAACCCGATGCTGGGGCTCCGGTCGATCCGATACAGCCTCCAGAACCTGGACATGTTCAAGATCCAGCTTCGAGCGATCCTTCGTGCGTCCGTGCATGGCAACGTGCGGATGATGTTCCCGCTGATCTGCAGCCTGATGGAATTCCGCCAGGCCAAGATGACCGTTCACGACGCCATGGAGGACCTCGAAGAGACGGGAACCGACTTCAACCGCAACGTATCCATTGGAATGATGCTGGAAACGCCGGCGGCGGCGGTTCAGGTCAAGGAATTCTGCCGCGAAGTGGGCTTTGTCAGCATCGGCACCAACGACCTGATTCAGTACCTCCTGGCCGTCGACCGCGGCAACGAGCGGGTGTCGCAATCCTTCAGCGGATCGCACCCGGCCGTCCTCCGGTCGCTCCGGGACGTGGTTCGCGCATGTACACAGGCGGGTATTGACTGTAGTCTATGTGGTGAGATGGCCGGTCAGCCGCTCTACACGCTCTTCCTGATGGGAATCGGCTTGAGGCAGCTTTCCATGGCGCCGGCAAATATACCGGAGGTAAAAAAGCTGATCCGCCTGGTGACGACGGCCCAAGCGCAACGGATCGCCAGGCGGGCGCTTAGTTTTGATACAGAACGGCAAGTAACGAATTACTTGCGCGATGAAACAAGAAAAGTATTGCCGGAGGACCCGATCTAGACGAATCGATGCGAATTCCGGGACTGCGGAAGTAGCCTGACGGCTCGGTAAGGCCGGTGCCGCGGGTAGACGCGATACGCATGGAGCAGGATCAATCAAGAGATGAGACGACCGTCGCTACGCCTTGCAATTGTGCTTTCACGTTCACGATCGACGGCGATTTGCGGTTCATCTCACATCATGACACGCTACGGTTGTTCAAACGCGCTTTGGCGCGGGCTTCATTGCCCGTGCGGTTCTCCCAAGGGTTCAACCCACAACCGCGGATCATGATTCCGTTGCCGCGCCCGACCGGCGTGGCTTCCGACGACGAAACGGTCGTCGTCGGATTCGATCGGCCGATCGATCCTGACGAAGCCTTGCAGCGGCTCTCGACGCAGATGCCGAAGGACTTGGCCCTTCAGGCCGCACGACGCCTCGAACCGCGCGAGAAGCTCCACCCGTCACAGGTGCGATATCGCCTCGATCCCGCGGACACGTCGACGACGGACCTGGGCGAAAGGATGCGAAGCATCCAACAGGCCGAGTCGCTCGTCGTGAAACGCATCACACCGAAGCGGACGGATCCGCGGTCGGTCGACATCAGACCCTATCTCGCCGACCTCCGTGTCGAGGACGATGCCGTCGTATTCACGTTGAACGTGGATCAAACCGGCACCGCACGACCGGGGGAGATCGCCGGGCTGCTCGGGTTCGATGCCGCGTCCGCGAACCACCGAATTCGTCGAATCGAGGTCTGCTGGAAGCAAGCACAAACACCCAGAGGATAGCATGACATCCGAGACGAAGAAGAAAACACCGACACGCAGCCGCAAGAAGAAGACCAAAATCACACCGAAAGCCAAAGCCGAATCCGGCAGTGAGCCGCCGAAGCCGGCCGACGCGACGGCTCGAGTCAAACAAGTTGACGTAGTCCAAGTCGTCGATTCGGCGCCGGCGGCGCAGACGCGGGCCACGTCGGCAAAGACGGCGAGCGCCAAGAAGAAACGCACCAGAAAGAAGGCGGCCGGCCGCACGTCCAAAACGAAATCCACCGACGGCGCTCACGACGGCGACTCGGCATCGACGACGCAAGAACCGGCGCAAGGAAATCAGCCGGCCGTCGACGCGCCGACCGCGGTCGACGTCGACGGGAACGTAGCGACGGACCGCCCAGCCGAAGGTGCACGGGAGACGCAGGGCACCGGCAGACCGCGACGACGCAGACCCGGACGAAGGAGCAAGAAGACACCGGAGACCGCACGCGACGGCGACGCACAAAAGACCGACGCTCCGCCTCGGACTACCGATGCCGAGCCGCGCGAAACCTCATCCGAAAAGGACGCGACTACCGGAACCGCGCAAAGACAAGGCGAACAGGGAACCGAGCGTCGGGCGCCACGTACGACCAGGCGGCCGGACCGGAAGAGAACGACTCGCGGCAGGCGATCCTCGGCGAACGTCGAGATCATGGACACCGACGACACTGACGTCGACGAGCGAGAGCTGGACGTTGGGGCCAAGCGCGCCCGCGGGCCGGACGGCAAACGCACGATGCTGATCAACGTGTCGGCGGGCGATGAGTGTCGCATTGCCGTCGTCCACCAGAACCGCCTCGAGGAACTGTTCATCGAACGTGCCTCGTCGGCTTCGCACGTCGGCAACATCTATAAGGGCCGTATCATGAACGTCGAGCCGAGCATTCAGGCGGCGTTCATCGATTTCGGGCTTCCAAAAAACGGCTTCCTGCACATCTCGGACGTACAGCCGCAGTACTTCCCCGACTACGGGGGCGAGCCGGAAGATGTAGGACGCAAGATCCCTCGCCGCAGCCGACCGCCGATTCAGGAGTGCTTCCGCCGCGGGCAGGAAGTGATCGTGCAGGTGATCAAGGAGGGCGTGGGCACGAAAGGCCCGACGCTGACCACCTACCTCTCCATCCCGGGACGGTTCCTGGTGATGATGCCGGGCATGAGCCGGACTGGCGTATCCAGGAAGATCGAAGACGACGATGCGCGGCGCGAAATGCGCGACGCGCTGAACGAGTTGAAGCTGCCGCCGGGTATCGGATTCATCCTGCGCACGGCGGGTCTGGGGCGAACGAAGCGTGACTTGCAGCGAGACCTGAACTACCTCCTGCGGCTCTGGAAGACCGTGGTCGCGAGGGTCAAGAAGCTCGACGCCCCGGCGGAACTGTACCGGGAATCCGACCTGGTGACGCGAACGCTTCGCGACCTCTACTCGTCCGACTTCGAGCGGGTCGTGGTGGATGACGCCGACGCCGCGCGCCGTGCGCGTGAGTTCTTCCAGATCGCGATGCCTCGATCCAAGGCCGACCTCGAACTCTATTCCGATCGCGAGCCGCTCTTCCACCGCTTCGGCATAGAGGAAGAGCTCGAAAACATCAACATGCGCGAGGTGCCCTTGCGGTCGGGAGGCTCACTGGTCATCGACAGCACGGAGGCCCTCGTCGCCATCGACGTCAACAGCGGTCGGTTCCGGTCGCCCGACGACGCGGAAGAGATGGCCTATCGGCTCAACCTCGAAGCGGCGGAGGAGATCGCAAGGCAGTTGCGGCTGCGCGACCTCGGCGGCTTGATCATTTGCGATTTCATCGACATGCGCCTCGACCGGCACAAGCGGACGGTCGAGAGAGCCTTGCGAGACGCGCTCAAGGAGCACAAGGAACGCGCACGCATCTTGCGTATGAGTGCCTTCGGGCTCATCGAGATGACGCGTCAGCGACGCGGACCGTCGATGAAGCGCAACACCTACTTCGAATGTCAACACTGCAAGGGTACCGGGCTGGTGAAGATGCCCGAGTCGGTCGTGCTGGACGTCATGCGGATCGTCCAACTCGCCACGAATCGCGACGGCATCCAACGCATCGTGGTGACGGTGTCGAGCGATGTCGCGTACCAGATCCTCAACCGCAAGCGCGCCGTGCTGGCTCAGATCGAGACGGAAACCGGTCGGGAGATCGTCATCCGCGGAGACGAGACTTTCACCAGCGATCAGGTCGAATGCATCGGAGAGGATAGCCGCGGGCACCCCGTGCCGATCGTGACGGGACCGCAACAGCGCAAGGGTCGCCGGTAGAAGGCGCGATCAGGGACGGACGCTCGGGGTGTGCGTGATGCCGGCGCGAGTCTAGTGACCGTGTGACTCGACTCCCGTGCTGCAGCCGACCTCCTCAGCCCGGACCCGCTTGCTCAGCGTCGTCGAGTCGTCGGGGCAGTTGGAATCGTCCGCCAGGAACCGTTGCGGCGTGCGCAACTCGCTCATGGTGTGGCCGCTCAGCATCAGTTCGATGTAGATTGATCGCCCCGTGTCGGATCGGTCGGCACGCGAGATATGGCCGAAGCCCAGGGTGTGGCCCACCTCGTGCGCGGTGATGTTCGCGAAGACGTTCACCCATTCATCGTAGGTGTAGGCATCGCCAAGGCTCCAGAGCCTTTCGCCGAACAGGATGGCTGCGTTGTCGCGCTGCAGATTGCAGGGATCGTACTCGCCTTCGCCCACGTCGGTGCCACCCTTGGGCGGCAGCTCCTGCGTAATGTGTATGACGGTCGTGTCGAAGCCGTAGTCGTCGTCCTCACCGTTGACGATGCGCACCGGCAGGTCGGGCGTTTCGCAGTAGATGCCCGCGACCCTCGCTCGCACGTCCTCTTCGAACGCTTCGAAGTCGTCAGCCAGCGTGCCGCCGCCTTCCGTCTCGAACGCCGCGAGATCGACGCCTTCAAGGTAGGTGGTCGGGTAGATCGGATTGACGCCGCCGGTCCAATCGAGCACGACGATGTCGTAGTCATCGGAACCCGCGGACGCGCCGCCGCAATCCGACACGAACAGTGGCATGAGCGCCGTCTGCTCAGACGCAGCCGACCCGCAGCCGCTCACGCAGGCGAGGGCCGACAGGCCGATAAGGAACGCTATTCGAGCGCAGTGATTACGTAGTAGAGTCAACGGCTTCTTTCCCCCGTCAGAGCAACCGACTCGTGGATCGCCGGACAGACCCGGCGAGAACAACGTGGCTACTGAGTTGTTCGCACGCCGCTACCGGAAGTCAACCGCGCGGACACGCAATGCAACAAGTCGACGGTGCGGCGTCATTGTACCGTCTTTTATAGTACTTTGAAGGAAATTCCCCGGGCAGATCGGACGTTGTGTCGCGTCGTACGCCACGCGCAAGCGGCCTCCCGACAAGCGGGGAGAACTGGGCACCGCTGCCAAGGCGGCGCGGGCGCAGCAACACGCCCCCTCTTGACGCGGATGACCGCCACGTGTTTGAGGCTTGGGCGGGTGCGGTGCGCGGCAAGGCCGCGGGCAGCGCGTAAATGGCAATCGCAGGTGCGGAACGAGGACGTCGGCCCCCTTTCTTCGCGCTTTTTTCGCGGTGAAGCGGAGCGGGGCAAGGTCGGAATCACAACCGTGAAAACCCTCAATCAGCCGCCCGGCAGGGCTTGGGCGGCTGCGGGGCGCGGAAGGGGCAAAGCGTGCGTGCTGCCAACTTGCGTGTGTACGTCAGAAAGGTGGCGGTTTGTGGAGGAAACGTCCCCGGCAGGGTTCGAACCTGCAACCTTCGGCTTCGGAAGCCGACGCGCTATCC
>JAJDDX010000445.1 GCA_029260055.1 Phycisphaerae bacterium | reverse complement strand
TCGAGACCGTCGGGGATGATCAAGCTGGCGTCGGATCGGAAGTTCGTCTTGAACTCCACCGAGTAGTAGTCGCCGGCGGGTGCCGTCGGACCGCCCAGCAAGGCGTACCTGTCGTGGCAGGTGAAGCATAGCTCCCAGTAGGGCGGATCGTTGTACGCGTCCTCCCAATCGAACCCGGTGCGCGGCACCACGAGCGGCGGTCCGCCGCCGATGCTCTTGAGACGGAAGGCGGCCTGGTAGTTGCCTGATGCCGCCACGTATGTGTTCGCGACGCCGTCGAAGTGCGGCGCGGTCAGGTCGTGGCACTCACTACACGGGACCGCATGGCTTCGTCCGTGGCCGCTCGTGTAGTATCCCCACGTGGTGCCGTCACCCGCCACCGGCGGGGCGCTGACGCCTAGCACCATCGACGTGCCGTCGTCGTGACAGCCGGCGCACCACTCTTCTTTGCCAGCCGCCAGTAGGCCGGCGTTGTAGACGCCCGTCGCCCAGTTCGCCTTGGCGCCGACATCGGGGTGATTCACGCCGTCGAACGCGCCGTCGGCGCCGTGACAGGCGTCGCACACGTCGGTCTCGCTCAGGTCGATGTTGCCATCGCCGTTGCCATCGACACCCGACGCGAAGCTGGTCGATCCGTTGTTGTGGTTGCCGTCGCCGAATGTGGCATGACATTCGTAGCACGTGGCGATGCCGGGGCCGCTTGGTGAACTCATGTGCAGCGCGTGGGCGCCTGCGGTGTTCGGCGGCGCAGCGCCGTCCGGCGGCTGGCCGTGGCATGACGTACAGGAGCCTCCAGAGGGCAGGAACCCGTTGTCGTGTGGATGGCACTCGGTGCAGAGCGAGTCTGTGAAGTGAGCGTGATCACCGTCCGACGTATTCCGGTGGTGGCCCGTGCTCGTGTGGCAGACTTCGCAGACACCATCGAACGTCGATGGCGTGTGGTTGCTGTGGATGAAGTCGGTCAGTCCGTCGCTGCCGAGGTCGTTGTCCTCGAACGTGACCGGTGTCCCACCGATATCACGCGATACCAGCGTAAAGTTCTCATTGGCTGGATCGTGCGGATCGTGGCAATCCGTGCAGGTCGGCTGCCATCCGCCGCGCACATCGTGGATCGCGTGCTCGGTGTGGCAGAGTTGACAGAAGGTGCCGTCGCTCGCTCCCCGCAGTAGCATGCCGTCGCCGGCGCCGTCGTTTGCGCCGCCGGAGTCCGCGGCGTGGAGCGCATGGCAGGTCATGCATTCGACCATGGCGTCCTTGAGCAGTGCAGGAGCGATACTTGCACCATCTGGGAATTCGCCCACACCGCCGGGGTAGTCAAAGCCCACCGGGTGCGTGCCGCGCTCGCCTAGCCCCTCATTGCGCGGCGCGTGACACTCCTTGCACATGGCGTCGCCGTCGTTGGAGATCCGCAAGAACGGCACGCCTTCATCGTTGTTGTGCTGATCGTGGCACGTGGCGCACTTGATCGAACCCGCGTCGAGGTACAGTCCCATCTCACCGCCGGGCATCGGCCCGATCGAGTCGGCGTCGGTGTTAGTGGCCGGCACGCCCCATGCGTGGGACCGCCCGCGACCGTCGGCGGCATCGGGGTTCGTGCCGTAGGGGTCAGCCACGTCGGAACTGCGGAACACACTGACCAGCGCCTGGCCCGCTCCGGTATGACAGGAGCGGCAGAGGTTGGCTTGCCCCTCGACGAGGCCGAGATGCCCGCCGGGTTGACCGTCAATATCGTGGCACCTGGAGCACATCAGATCGTCCAACATGTGCGGCGGATCCCAGCCGAGAATGTCCATCAGCAGGTCGTTCTTGCCGGAGCCGTCGGATAGGCCCGCGCTACCGGCCGAGTCGGCGCGGATCGCGTTGCGGCGCCATCGAAACAGGTCGTACTCGTTGCCGTTGGTGCCCTGATAGAACGTGCCTTCCGAGCCGCTCGCCACCGTCATCACGGGCGCCCCGTAGATCTCGACGGCACCGCGGTCGCTGTTGACGATGTAGACTCGTCCCCAGGGGTCAATGGCTACATCGCCGGGAGTCTGAAGTTCCCCCGAGCCCGTACCGTAATCGACGACCTTTCCCAATTCAGCCCCACTCGCCGTGAAGATGCGCAGTGTGCCCATGACGGCATCGACAACGTAGATGCGCCCGGCCGCGTCGAATGCGACGCCCGCCGTCCGCGGGGTCCATCCCTCGGTGAGTCCGCCCGGAAGGTACTTGATGCGATAGCCGAAACGGCGCACGAAGATACCCGACCGCGTGAAGAGCTGAATGCGGCAGTTTTCCTGGTCCGCCACGGCGATCCGATCGTTCACCGGGTCGATCGCGATAGCACTCGGATACTTGAACTCGCTCGATCGACTTCCACGAACGCCGACGACTAACGCGAGGGACTCGTCGCTTTCGAATGCATAGAACTTGTCGGCTCCGCTGTCGACCACATAGACGCGCCCGGTGCTCGGATCGACGGCAAGATCGGTCGGCGCGACGAACGTAACCACGCCGTCGGCCAGGAAGTTCTGGAAGACGAGGTCTGCGTCGTACACGCCGACTCGGGCATCATCACGACGCGACACGAAGACGCGCCCGTCGGGATGAACCGTGACGCCGACCGGTCCTTCCGGCACCGGCCAGGTGCCTACAAGCACGCCGGACGAGTCGAACTTCGCGATCTGATCTCGGTAAGCGTCGGCGACGACTGCGGAGCCGTCCGCCGCGACGGCGATCCGCCCCGGTCCGTCGAGTGGCTCGGAGAGCGTCCGCACGTGCGGCAGCGGGTCAAGCTGTGTGACTGCCTGAAGACCGATAAGACAAGCTACAAAGATAGCCATCGCTGCGCCTCCTTAGTACGCGTGTGTCCGGCCCAAAACATCCCCAGCCTCAATATGAGCCATGCTGCATCGCGCATGCCACTAAACTGTTAAGGGAATAACCCATAGGGCCAGACGAGGGCGACAGCAGGCCCTCTCCCGGGGTTGGGAATCAATGAGCCGTTTTCCAGCGAACGAGAAGAATTCGCCTTGGCGGATGTGAAGGTCGCAAGGGTGCCTATCTTCTGGCACCGGCCGCATTGGACTCGTCTTGTGGGCCGTGGCCCCGGCGCCGTCCCGGAACTGGGAATGGGCGAGCCGCCTTCCACGAAACGAGAAGTATGCGTTTGGGCGGATATGAAGGGCGTTGGAGTGCCGCTACGTGGCACTTGGGATGTGTGTTTCCGTCGTCCTCCGTTATCGCCGGCTGCCCCGTACCAGAGCTGGGAATCGACGAGCCGTTTTCCAAGGAACGAGAAGCATTTGCCTTGGCGGATATGACGGACGGCGGAGTCCAGGCGCTCGGCGCCGACTCCACGCCTTTCTTCTTTTCGCGAAACGTGCCGGATGAGGCCGAGAGCCGAGCGCGGAGATTGGAGGCTCCGCACCCGGCTCCGGGCCGTTTCAAACGGGACTCTGCACTCCGGTTTGCCGGGAAGTCATTCGAACCGGAGCGGTCAAGCTCGTCGTGGCGAGCGGTATCCGTGCAACCTGAGGCCGAGCAATCCGGCGAGGCTCATGAACACCATCCCAACGCCCCCCGCGCCGCACGGAGCGCTGACACGACCGCCGTCGTTGTCGTGCGCGTTGTCGACATGGCCACCGTCCTCGTTGTTCCCGTTGTGGTTACCGGGATCGTCTTCGACCACGTTGTCGTTCTCGTTCGCGTTTTGGTTGTCGACGTCCTGGTCCGGGTCCTCGTTGGCGTTGTCGTTTTGATTATCAATGACCTCGTCCTGCTGATCGGCCGGGTCCTCCACTACATCGTCGATCGGGTCGTCGATCGGGTCGTCGATGACATCATCCAGTTCGCAGTCGTCGATCACACCGTCGCCGTCGCTGTCGAGTTCGCACTCGTCAGGCGTACCGTCTTCGTCGCAATCTTCGCTGGTTGCGTCGACGAGGTCGCACTCATCAGGCGCGCTGTTGGCGTTGCAGTCCACTGAAGTGCCGTCCGCCAAATCACACTCGTCCAGTGCGCCGTTGCCGTTGCAATCGATGGTCGTCCCTTCGATAAGCTCACATTCGTCGGGTACACCGTTGACGTTGCAGTCTAGGCTGTCACCGGCGTCGATATCGGCGGTGTCGTCCACTCCGTTTTCGTTGCAGTCGACCACTTCAACGCCGGTGCCGCGCAGCGTGAAGTCGAAGGGGCCGGCCGTGTTGGTGGCGTTAGAGAAGATGAACACCCGCGCGGTACGTGGTCCCGCGAGAAAAGGACCGTAAGTGATGCGGAACGTCGTCGAGAAACCCGGAGGAATCGGGAAGCCGTTGGGTTGTGTAAGCGCGTCGAACCCCGAGACGCCGGCTATCACTTGTACCACGGGGTCTGTCGTGAACTCGATGTCTTCGTCACCGATATTCTCGATCGAATAGAACAGCGCCAGGCTGTCGCCCAGCTCCGTATCGGGGAAGTCGGAGAAGCCGGCCTCCTCCACGTCGACGGCTCCTAGTTCGGGGCTGAGTTGCTGCACCTTGATCTCCGGTGCCGCGTACGCTGTGGCGGAGGCAACCGCGAGGATCAAAGCCACCCCCATGCGCCAACGGGTCAATTTGTCCTTTGCCTTTAGCATCACAATTCTCCATCCGGGCACGAGTTTGAAGACATCTCAGGTCGGCCCGGTGGCTGAGACGTGGGGTGATGAAAGTGTGGCCGAATCGCGCAAACAAATCGCGCCGGCCGAAAACTGGGCTCACGGGCCCGTAAACGTTGTCTGTAGCTCTGCAAAATCAACCATGTCGACGGCGCCGTCACGGTTGACATCAAAGCACTTGCACTGTCCGGCGGGCTCGACGCCGTCCGGCCCGGTCAGGCAGGCCTTGAACTGCTCGTAGTCCTGCGCCAGGTCGACGTCGCCGTCTTCCTCGCAGTCGCCGAGCGGCGTCGGGAGCCAGAAGCCGCCCGACAGTTCGAACGCGGCGCCGGTCAGCTCGCCGGCATCCGGTTGGCCAATCGAGCCGCTCAACGTGAAGCCCCCTCCCGTGGCTGCGACATCAGCGCCGCCGTCCACAGTGGCGCGGGACATCTCATACGCCGGTTCTCCGGCTCCCGCGATCACGACCAGCCCGGGCAGGCCCACGCAGGCAAGAGACACAAATAGGTAGCTAATTCGGCGGTTCATCGTTCGCGCTCCTCGCTATCAGCCAATGCTCTGTTAGTTAGTGCGTTCGTACCTACTGCAACGTGACGAGTACTTTGATGACGCCCGTGCCGGATTCGAGCGAGCCCAGCGCCTTGCCCACGATCGTGCCGGCGCGCGGAATGTCGTCGCGCATGGCATGGCCGGGCGTGCCGGACGTGACCAGAAGATCACCCGGTGTAATCGAGCCGTTCTCCGCCGACGCCTTGCAGGGGACGATGCCGATGACGGCGAGCGGGACCTCGTCGATCATCCGGCCGAGTTCGAGCGACTTGACTGCCGCCGGCTCACTCTGCCCCTCACCGCTTGGCGGCACCAGTTCGGCGGCGAGTTGGTCCCAGTCGTGTTCGGAGCCGAGCACGCCGGGCTTCGTGCTGTATACTCCCGCCACGAGCGTGGAGCGGGCACTGCCCGACTTCAGGAAGGCACTCGGGTTCGCCGGGTCGATCACCATGACGTCGCCGGCCTGGACGGATTCCGCACCGCTACTGATCTTCACCATCTCGGCGTAATCTGCGCCGCCGGCAGTGAAGATGCCGTCCGCGCTGACATCGCCGTCGGCCCAGACGCGGAACTCAATGTCTCCACCGCTACGTTGGCACTCTATGAACTGCGTGGCGTCAGCCGAGCCGTCCCCCATTTCGAGCTCGAGCAAGTCGGAGCTCGACGAAGCGTCCGCTCCGCGCTCGATGTGCACAACATTTGAACTGGTGCTGTCCTCGTATACATGGAGCCGGTGCGCCGGAGAGACGATCCCTATCCCGAGATCGAGTTCGAAGTGACCGCGGCCCGCGAAGTAGCCCGCGTAGCCGGCGCTCGAGTTGACGGTCCCATAGACGCCGTAGGTCGTGCCCGATGCTGCGGTGCTCGCCCCCATGACACCGGTGCCGCCTGCGGAGCTGGATTCCCCGTAGACGCCCAGGCTCGAACGACCGATGACGCCGACGCCGTTGCCGGTCGCTTCACCCGTGACGCCGTAGAACTGTGCGCGGCCGTAAACACCGATGCCTGTCGAAGTCGGGTCGGTCAGCTCGCCGAGCACGCCGTACGCAAAGCCGCCGTTCGAGTCGTTGACGCCGTGAAGTCCTGCCCCGTTTGGCGAAGAGGATTGGCCGTAGACGCCGGCCACCTCGCCGGAGTTGGCCAGCGCCAGACCATATACGCCACGAACCTCGCCGTGCCCGGTCACGCCTGCGATCAGCGGGTTGGTCGACCGCGAGACACCCAGGACACCCTCGCCCGTCGTACCTTCTCCGTAGACACCGATACCCTCACTCCAACCCTGCACGCCCACACCGCCGCCGAGCGCTTTGCCCATCACGCCGTAGAACGGCGCCTCGCCATATACGCCCACGCCGGTGCCGGCTTGGTTCGTGACCTCGCCCTTGACGCCGTAGGCGAACCCGTCGGCTGAAGCCGTCGTGCCGTGTACGCCGACAGCCGCGGCACTCGACGAAAGCGCCTGGCCGAAGATGGCCTTGTCGCCGCCGCTGCGCACCTGTAGCCGATGCGTGGGATTCGTCGTGCCGATTCCCACGTTGCCCTCATCGGTTACGGTCAGCCGATCGCCGTCGAGGTTCAAGTGCCAGTCACCGTCGGAGCCGTCGAGATAGTGCCAGCCCTTCTCGGTGCCGGTGTGGTAGCCATAGAAGGGCTTCCCCGTGGCGCCTTCGGTGGTGACGTACATGCCGCCGTAACCTGAATTGACCGGTGCGTGCACGCCGAACCACTCCGAGCCCACTGTGTAGTCTCGGTTGATCCCGACGAAGCCGGGGTTGCTATTGATGATCGCGCTGCCGGAGCTGGTCCATTGGCGGCTGCTGAGTGCGTGTGATGCGTAGGGGACGGCGGTGAAGGGCTGTCGCGGCGACAGCGTCGTGTAGGCGGCAGCGTTCGTCGGATCATGAGGCCGCCTGACTGCCACCTCGAGCCAGCGATCGGCACCGTCGAAGACACTCGTGCCGAAGTCGAGTTCAACGGCAAACAAACCGTTCGCGACTTCGACCGGTGACTGGTTACCCGCCTGTCCGTCAAATGCGATCGTGCCGCCGATCTGCCCGCCCGCCGTGGCAGCGTCCCACAACGTGAACGTCATGTCGCAGGCGACCTTGACCGGCACGTCGGCCTCCTTGAGCTGCCCCTGATAGGTGAAGTTCGAGCCTGATCCCGTGCCCGCCCAAAGGGCGGCCGGGAAAAGCGCCACAGCGATTGCTGCGGCATGAAGGATTTGTCGTTTCGTGAACATCGTTGTCTCTCCTGCTGAATGAGTACCGTTAGAGCGCGACCCCGGCCCGGGCGCGCTCCGAGACGCGGCGCCCGGAATGCCGTCACCCCATGTGGCGGCCGCCTGTCGGCTGGTTTTCATCCAGCAGGATTTCGCGTGTTTGGCCCGATCGGTGTATAACGCGACAGTCCGGGCCGGAACCCGACAGCAGGAGCAGATTTTTTTTCGAGCGCCGAACGATGTCGGATCAGGCGGAGATCACGCGCGTACTCAAGACCATGACCGAGCGCGGCGGCGAAGGCGTCGATCGGCTTCTGCCGCTCGTCTATGACGAGTTGCGTCAATTGGCTCAGGCCCATCTCCGTCACGAGCGCCCCGATCACACGCTCCAGGCGACCGCCTTAGCGCACGAGGCGTATCTTCGGTTGGTCGATCAGGAGGCGGTCGAATGGCGGAACCGAGCGCACTTTTTCGCGGTCGCGGCTCAGGCCATTCGGCGCATTCTCGTCGATCACGCGCGAGGCCGTCTGCGGAAGAAACGCGGCGGCCACCGCAAGAAGCTCTCGCTCGACGAAGCGCTCGTCATCACGGAGGACCAATCGAATACCGACTTGCTATCGCTAGATGCGGCGCTCACCAAGCTAGCCGACGCGTGGCCCAAGCACGCGCGGGTGATCGAGATGCGCTTTTTCGGCGGCCTTACGCTGGAGGACACCGCCGAGGTGCTGGGCGTCACGACCCGTACGATCGAACGCTATTGGCAGTTTGCGCGGGCGTGGCTGTATCGGGAGATCGCCGGCGCCGAATCGAGTATGACCGATGACGGATGAAGCAAGGCCATCTTTGGATGCCGTGTTCTGTGATGCACTTGCGTTGCCTCCCGAGCAGCGCGGGCGATTCCTGGATGAGGCCTGCGGAGCGGATCAGCACCTTCGCGCCGAAGTCGAATCACTACTGGCGGCGCATGACGGATCGCGCGACTTCCTCGGCGAACCGGCGCTCGGCACGGCGCTGCGTGGAATCGCGCGCGACGCCGCGGACGACACGGACGCGCTCATCGGCAAGCAGTTAGGAACGTATCGCATCATCGAGTCCATCGGATCGGGCGGAATGGGGACCGTCTATCTTGCCGAGCGCGCGGACTCCGAATTCGAGAAGCGCGTGGCCGTCAAGCTGATCAAACGGGGCATGGACACCGACGACATTCTCCGGCGGTTTCGCCACGAGCGGCAGGTCCTCGCGACGCTCGAACATCGGAACATAGCACGACTCATCGACGGCGGCGCGACGGACGACGGCCTGCCGTTTCTGGTGATGGAGTATGTTGACGGCGAGCCGATCGACGTCTATTGCGACCGCCACGAGTTGACGGTCCCCCGGCGCCTGCGGCTCTTCAGAGACGTATGCGATGCGGTCCAGTTCGCCCATCAACACCTCATCGTGCACAGGGACCTCAAACCGCACAACATCGTCGTGACCCGCGACGGCGACGTGAAGCTCCTGGACTTCGGCATCGCCAAGGTGCTAAGCGCGGACAACGCGGACCGAGCGGCGGATGTAACAGCCGCCGATCAACGATTCCTCAGTCCCGGCTACGCAAGCCCCGAGCAGGTACGAGGCGAGCACGTGACCACGTCGAGTGATGTGTACTCGTTGGGCATCATCTTGTACGAGTTGTTGGCTGGACAGCCGCCGTTTCGACTCGACGGGCGTTCGCTCGCCGAACTGGAGCAGCTCGTCTGCCATGAACAGCCGACCAGGCCCAGTACGGCAATCGGACGGCGTGTCGAGTCCGCTCGCGACGACCGCCGGGGCGCGGCGTCGGCGGACGCCATCGGTGCCGCGCGCGCCTCGAATCCCAGGCGATTGACGCGGCTGCTTGCCGGTGATCTCGATAACATTGTCTTGATGGCTCTGCGGAAGGAGCCGCAGCGCCGGTACGTGTCCGTCGAGAAGTTCTCCGACGACATCCGGCGACACCTGGCGGGCTTGCCCGTCATCGCACGAGCCGACACGATTCGCTACCGCAGCACCAAGTTCGTTCGCCGAAACGCGCTCGCCGTCAGTTGCATACTCGCAGTTGTGCTCGCTTTGTGCGGCGGTCTGGTCAGCACGACGGTGCTCTACGCCGAAGCCGACCGCGCGAAGACAGACGCGCGTACGGTCAGCGACTTCCTCCAGGAGATGCTCGCGTCGGTCGACCCGCGCACCGCGCGCGATCGAGACTCGACGCTGCTCCGGGAGATTCTAGACACCGCCGCCCAGCGCATCGAGACCGAATTGTCGGCACAGCCGGAAGTGGCCGGCTCGTTGCATCTGACAATCGGGAGAACATACGCCAGCATTGCACGCTACGAGGAAGCCCAAGCACACATCGAAGCCGCGCTACGCCTGTGGCGCGGCCACAGTGGCGATCGGAGCCTCGCGGCCGCGGAGTCTCTGCAGGCTCTAGCAGCCGTCGAGCGCGATACCGGACACTACAAGGAAGCCGAGGCCTTGTGTCGGGAAGCCCTCGGCATCGCATCCGAGCGCCTCGG
>JAJDDX010000444.1 GCA_029260055.1 Phycisphaerae bacterium | reverse complement strand
CGCGCAGGCTGAAGCCTGCGGCTCAGGATCGGAGGCGGTACAGGTTGACGGTACGTCCATTCCCGGTCCGCGGCCTTTGCGGCTTTTGCGACGTCCGATGGAGGTCGGCGCGACGGCGATCGTGCCGGAAGGTCCGCCGGTCGCCTTTCGATTTGACGGCAAGCAGCACGCGGTGATCGACAGCGTCGGGCCCGAGCGGATCGAAACGGGCTGGTGGCGCGGCCCCCACGTCAAACGCGACTATTTCCGCGTGGTCACCGACGGCGGACGGCGCTGTTGGGTCTTTCGCAATCGCGACACGGGCCGGTGGTTCCTGCACGGGTGGTTCGATTGAGATGCCTGACAGGCCCACTTACGCCAAACGCGCTCACCCCGCCAGCCTGTTGCCCGGCGCAAGCGGCGACGATCAACGTCGGAATCGCGCAAGCCGCCGCTACGCTGAACTGCGGTGCAAGACGAACTTCTCCTTTCTTCGCGGCGCGTCGCACCCGGAGGAACTGGCTCAACAGGCGGCGGAACTGGGCTACTCGGCTTTGGCGATTACCGATCGCAATACGCTGGCGGGCGTGGTGCGTATGCATTGCGCCGCCAAGGCGTGCGATCTCAAGCTGATCGTCGGCGCGGAGATTACGCCGGTCGACGCCCCCCCGGTTCTTCTCTGGGCCACCGACCGCGCTAGCTATGGCCGGTTGTGCCGGATCATCACGCAGGGACGGCTGCGCGAAGCCAAGGGTGCTTGTGCGGTGACGTTCGACGATATCGCCCAGTGGTCGGCGGGTCTGATCGCGGCGGTGATCGATGAGGCGATGCCGTCCCCCACCCTACGCGAGTACGCGAAGGATGGGGCACCCCCATCTGGAGAGCCGCGCAGGCTGAAGCCTGCGGCTCGGGGGGTCGTTCCCCTCTACCGTGACGTGTTCGGCGACCGGTTGTATCTGGCGGTCAGCGTACACGGTGGGGCTGATGACGGTCGCCGTTTGGCTGAGATGGCCGCTTTTGCTCGCGGGATCGGCGCGGGTATGTTGGCGACCCACGACGTTCACTACCACGAGCCGAACCGCCGCTATCTGCAGGACGTGCTTACCTGCATTCGCGAGCGATGCACGCTGGAGGAGGCCGGCCGTCTGCTGTTCGCCAACGCCGAGAGGCACCTCCAGACCGTCTCGCGAATGGTTCGCCTCTTCGCCGATTATCCCGACGCGATCGCCCGCACGCTCGAGATCGCTGATCGCTGCACCTTCAGCCTCGACGAGCTTCGTTACGAATACCCCGAGGCTCTCTGCCCGCCGGACCGACAGCCGCTGGACTACCTCGCGGAGCTGACCTGGGCCGGTGCGAAGCGGCGATACCCGGACGGCCTGCCCGACAAGGTCCGCGGATTGATCGAACACGAGCTGAAGCTGATCCGCGAGTTGGAATACGAGCCGTACTTTCTAACCGTCTGGGACATCGTGAAGTTCGCCCGCTCACGCGACATCTTGTGCCAAGGTCGCGGCAGTGCAGCCAACTCGGCGGTGTGCTATTGCCTGGGCATCACCAGCGTCGACCCCGATCGGGTCGATCTGCTCTTCGAGCGATTCGTCAGCGCCGAGCGGAACGAGCCGCCCGACATCGATGTCGATTTCGAACACGAGCGACGCGAGGAGGTGTTCCAGTACATTTACGACAAGTATGGCCGCGAGCATGCGGGCATCGTCGCGGAGATCATCTCCTATCGTCCGCGGTCGGCTGTTCGCGACGTGGGCAAGGCGTTGGGGCTATCGCTCGATCGCGTGGCGGCGCTGGCGAAGAAGCACGAATGGTGGGACAAAAGGCCTCTGCCCGACGAATTTTTGCTAGAGGCCGGCTTCGACCCGACCGACCGCACCGTGCGCATGCTGGTCAGGCTGGTCAAGCAGCTATTGGGGTTTCCGCGTCATCTGTCGCAACACGTCGGCGGGTTCGTGATTACGCGCGGACCGTTGTGCGAAATGGTGCCGATCGAAAACGGCGCCATGCCCGATCGGACCTTCATCGAATGGGACAAAGACGACATCGACGCGCTGGGCATTCTCAAGATCGACTGCCTGGCGTTGGGGATGCTGACGGCGATCCACAAGTGCTTCACGATGGTTGAAGATCAATTACGAATTACGAATGACGGATTACAGGAGGCTATTCCCCTTGCGCTGCACACCATTCCGGAGGGTGATCAGGCGGTTTACGACATGATCTGCCGGGCCGACACGGTGGGCGTGTTCCAGATCGAGAGCCGGGCGCAGATGAGCATGTTGCCCAGGCTCAAGCCGCGTAACTTCTATGACCTGGTGGTCGAGGTGGCGATCGTTCGGCCCGGGCCCATTCAGGGCGGCATGGTCCACCCTTACCTTCGCCGCCGTAGCGGAGAAGAGCCCGTCACCTATCCGAACGAAGCCATTCGCGAGGTGCTCAAGCGCACGCTCGGCGTGCCGCTGTTCCAGGAACAGGCGATGAAGCTGGCGATCGTGGCGGCTGACTTCACGCCGGGCGAGGCGGACCAGCTTCGTCGCGCGATGGGCGCCTGGCGACGCAACGGTGACATCACGCGTTTTCGCACGAAGCTCATCGAGGGCATGAAGCGGAACGGTTTGCCGGAGGAGTTCGCCCAGCGGTGTTTTCAGCAGATTTGCGGTTTCGGCGAGTATGGGTTCCCGGAGAGCCACGCCGCCTCGTTCGCCCTGCTGGTTTACGTGTCGTGCTGGTTGAAGCGTTATTACCCGGCCGCTTTTTGCGCATCGATCATCAACTCTCAGTCGATGGGGTTCTATCAACCGGCGCAGCTCGTTCGCGACGCGCGCGAGCACGGCGTCGCCATCCGCCAGATCGACGTAAACTTCAGCGGTTATGACTGTCGCCTGGAAAGCGGCGGCGCGTCCGTCCCCCACCCTACGCGCGGGTCCCCCATCCTTGCGCACGCAAGGGTGGGGGACGGACAGACGACACAACGACACTCCGACCGGCACACGCCTCTCGATTCGATGTCCGTCCCCCACCCTACGCGAGTACGCGAAGGATGGGGCACCCTCCCGTCCCCCACCCTACGCGAGTACGCGAAGGATGGGGCACCCTGTGCGAAGGATGGGGCACCCTGCGCGAAGGATGGGGCACCCTGCCGGAATCAACGCGAGCGGAAGGCCGCGCAGGCTGAAGCCTGCGGCTCAGAGGAGCCGGAGTGTTGGGGTGAAGGTGGCTCGGCTGTTCGTCTCGGCATGCGGCTGATCAAGGGCATTTCGCGCGTAGCGGTGGAGGGTATCGAACGGGCTCAGTTGGATCGTCCGTTTACTTCGGTGGCTGATCTGGCGCGGCGGTCGGGTACACCACCTGGTCTTCTCGCCCGGCTCGCGTCGGCTGATGCCATGCGGTCGATGGGGCTCAACCGTCGTGAGGCGGTCTGGAAGGTGCTGGCACTGGGCGACGATCCGCCGCTGCTCAGCGATCAGGAGCCGATTGAGCCTCGCGCGGCGTTGCCGGAGTTGTCTCTGGAAGACGTGGTATACGCGGATTATGCGACGGTGGGCCTGTCGCTGAATGCCCATCCGATATCTCTCGTGCGAAAAGAGCTAAGCCATATGCGCGTGCGTCAAAACCGCGTGCTGAGGCACACCCGTCAGGGGCAACGGATACGTGTGGCGGGCCTGGTGCTCGTGCGGCAGCGGCCCGCGACGGCCTCGGGCATCACGTTTTGCACCTTGGAAGACGAGACCGGCACCGCCAATCTGATCATCCGCCCTCAGATTTACGAACGATACCGCAGCATCGCCAGGGGTTGTGCGGCTCTGATCGCCGACGGGCACGTAGAAAGACAAGGCGAGGTCATTCACGTCCAGGTTCACCGGATGGAGAGCATCGCTACATCCATGGCCAGGCTCACCAGTCGATCGCGCGATTTCCACTGACAATCGCTCGCGAAACCGGAGTGCTGGCGACAAACCGGGCCGCGCTTTACAATTCGATCCTGACGTGAAACGCGTGCCCCACGAGCGGCGCCCACGAGAATGGCAACCTTGGAGCCGGAAATGTCCCAACCTCGTATCGCCATCGTCTTCGGAAGCGATTCCGATTGGCCGGTGATGGAAAAGTGCGTCAAGCAACTGAAGGCCTTCGACGAGGAGCCCTTCATCGAGATCATGAGTGCCCACCGCAACCCGGAGCGCGTGCAGGCGTTCGCCTCCGGTGCCGAGAAGGCGGGGCTCGACGTGATCATCGCGGCCGCCGGCATGTCCAACGCGCTGGCCGGCTCGGTAGCTGCACACACGCCGCTGCCGGTGATCGGCATCCCGCTGGTGAGCGGATCGCTCCAGGGGTTCGACGCCCTGCTCTCGACAGTCCAGATGCCGCCGGGGATACCCGTGGCGACCGTCAGCGTCGGCGACGCGGGCGCAAAGAACGCCGCACTGCTAGCCGTTCAGATCGTCGGTCGCAAGGACGAGAAGCTCGCGGCCCGTTTCCGCGAGTTCAAGGCTGATCAGGCCGCCGCCGTCGAAGCCAAGAACGCCAAGCTCCAGAAGAAGCTCTCGTCATGACCTCGTCGACGCCGCCTCGAACCATCGAATGGATCGGCGGGCTTGACGGGCACGTCGCCATGATCGACCAGACGCTTCTGCCTGGCGAACTGCTCATACTCGACATACGTGACAGGACGGCGATGTTCGAGGCGATCAGGCGGCTGAGCGTCCGCGGGGCGCCTGCGATCGGCATCGCGGCCGCGATGGGCAGCGTGCTCGGTGTGCGTGACTTTGACGGCTCCGCGGCGGACTTCCAGCACAAGCTCGATGCGGTCTGCGGTTATCTGGCGGAGTCACGCCCGACGGCTGTCAATCTGTTCTGGGCGCTTGACCGCATGCGCGCGTGCGCCCGGGCCAACGAAGACACGTCGTTAGATGAGCTCAAGCTCGCGCTGCTCGACGAGGCGAGGCTGATTCGGGACGAGGATGCGGCGATGTGTCGGGCGATCGGCACACACGGCGTACACCTGCTCGAGCCGGGCGCCGGCGTACTGACTCACTGCAATGCGGGGGCCTTGGCGACGGCCGAGTACGGCACGGCGTTGGCGCCGATCTACCTGGCTCACGAACGAGGCATCGCCGTCCATGTCTTTGCGGACGAGACCCGACCACTCTTGCAGGGATCGCGGCTGACCGCGTGGGAGCTCAGCCGGGCGGGCATCGACGTGACGGTTCTCTGCGACAACGCGGCCGCTTCGCTCATGCGGGAAGGCAAGATCGACTTGGTCATCATGGGAGCTGATCGCATCGCTGCCAACGGCGATGTGGCCAACAAGATCGGCACGTACGGTGTGGCGCTAATGGCGCAGGCTCATGAGATTCCGTTCTACGTGGCGGCCCCGAGCAGTACTTTCGACATGGCCATGGCGGATGGATCGGGGATTCCGATCGAACAACGTGACCCAAAGGAGGTGAGCAGCGGATTCGGGTCTGCCACCACCCCACCGGGTGTGGCCTGCCACAACCCCGCGTTCGATGTGACGCCCGCACGCCTGATAGCCGGTTTGATCACAGAGCGAGGTTTGATTCAGCCGGTGACGACCGAGGCGATCGCCGCCACGCTGTCGTGACCGCGGCTGCTACTTCGGCACGTCAATACGCACCGGGACATCGATACGCTCAGCGCCGGCCACGTTCGTCGACACGGTCAGCACGGCCTCGTGCGCGCCGGCGGGAAGGTCTCCGGTAAGGCGCACGTCAAAGAACCGCAGGTGCTGGTAACGGTCGTTCGCGGCGTGATCGAGTTCAGCCGTGACCGCGCCGATGCTACATGTGATGCCGGTAATCCCGAGGTGCGTCTGCGTTGACGTTTGCAGCTTCAAGCGCCGCTGCACACCGACTTGCGTGCCGTTCTTGACGAGCAGAATCACCGGCGGCTCGATGCTCACCAGCGGCGCGACGTGGCCGAAGACCGGCACGCGGATGAGCGGCTGATCAAATGAGGAAGTGCTCACTTCGAGGTACGTTGCGAAGGGACCGGCAGGCGCGTCCTCGCGGATCTTCATGATGAATTGGTAGCCGGTGTTGGGCGAGGCCGTCTTGATCGGCTTGAATTCGACGTCCAGGAGCGGGCCCGCCGACGCGTCGTTCACCTCGAACGTCGCCGTGTCCGTCGATTTGATGGTCACCGGTGCGAGCTTATTGCCTCGAGCGGAGACGACGCGTGTCACATCCACGAGCTTCGGCAACCATATGAGGTCGGCCACGACCTCACCCCGGACGCGTACCTCCTGATTGCGTTGGACGCCGTCCACGGTGATGACGAGCTGGACCAGGGTGTCGAGCGTCCCGAGTGGGGCATCCTCACCGATCGTAAAGAGCAGCCGCTTCCCATCGGCCCTCGGGGCTTCGGTGTCTTCGACGCGTACGGTCAGCGGCACGCCCGGCGGAATGTCGACAGATAGAATGTCGAGCACCTTGCGGCCCGTCACGGGCCTGATCTCGATGGCCTTGGCACCGGTTTCACCGCGACGCAGCATGCGCAGCGAGAGAGCGCGCATCGGGGTGATGTCGTACAGGGCACTGACCTGCGCGGTCAGTTCGAGTTTCAGCTTCGGCTCGGATGGGTCGTTCGTGTACACGCTAATGTTCTTGCGCTGTGATCCGCGGCGACCGCGGCTGTCGAACTCGGCATCCAGGTCCAACTGCCCCCCGGGCTTGATGGTCCTGTCGTCATCGTGAAGTTTGACGGCGGTACAGCCACAGCCGGCTTTGAGCTGCTCGACCACGAGGTCGGCGTCCCCGTGGTTCTCGATACGCCAGGTAGCGACGGCTTTGTCGCCTTCGATCAGCGCACCGAGGTCGAATATCCGTTCGGCCACGACCAACTTCGGTTCGGGCTCCGCCGTGCGATCGCCGGCTCCCGGCACCGGTGGCAACTGCCCAAAGGCCTCGGGCAGCACGAGCGTGCCGACCACAACGCCCGCGAGAAGTGGTAGCCGCAGCGTCAGGCCGGAGATACGCCGGGCGCGGAAGGATCGTCTTTTTGCCATGAGCCCGCCTCTTCGAATCATGCCACTGTGTTTCATGGTGTCGCGTCTTATGGTTTTGAGCCCGTGGTCCGGCGTCAGGCGGACCGAGGAATCCGTGTCGCACGGGCGGGGACCCGCGATGGCCACGCCCGCTTTCAGGTCAACGGGCACACGAGGGATTCTATCGGCGCAGTCGATCTTGGGGAAGTAACGGGCTTGTAAGCGGGCGCGGCAGCCGCAGCCCGGGATACCCCGGAAGATCAGGGAACGACCAGTTCGAGCGTGTGGATGCGGGGGCCGTCATTGAGCTCACGAATGGCAAGTCGCACGGCGGTGCCGCGCAGAGCCGTCGCGCCGGCGAAGCGGTACACGACGGTCTGGGTATCGCCCGGCCGCAGGTTGGCGAATGGACGGTATTGTCGCTCGCGCCCCGGCACGTTGGCGGTACCGCGCATGCTCAGATCTTCGTTCGATCGGTTGGTCACGACGTGTGTCAGTACGACATCAGCGCCGTCGACGGCGGCCGTCGCCGACACATCCACATCGGCTAACCCGAAGTCGATCGCAATCGGCACATCCATGCTGAGCCGCGGCTGGGTGAGATCGACATGAACCAGCAGCTCTTTTCGCCCGGCGATTGCGTTGTGCGGGTAGCGCATCTCGAGCGGGAATGCCTCGGTGCGGCGTGGCAGGAGTTGAAACTCGATGTCGCGGGGGGTGATCTCCCAGCCGCCGCGTTTGAGCTGTACGGTGCCGGTCAGGGGCTTGTCGCCCTTGTACGCCATCTCCAGGACATGGCTGGCAAGCTCGGTCCCGGTCGGCACGCGCGCCGGCGTCAGTGCAAGCGAGGTTCTAAAGTCGATGAGCCAGCCGTCGACACCGTCGATGAAGATCGGAAGAGGTGACAGTCGAAGGACATGGCGGCCCGCGTTATCGCGAGTCAGGGCAGTGGACTTGCCCCAGATGTCGACCTGCCGCTCGGCATCGCCGAGCTGAATCGCATGGGTGCGCCCGCTCAACGGGGCCTGCACGTCCCACAATGCAAGGACGGTTGAGTCACCATCGCGGAACGTCAGGCACTGAACGCCGGGCGCGATTCGCAACGTCGGACCGGGTGAACTCGTACCGATCACGTCGGCGATCGTGCGGGCGACCAGGTAGGCCTCGGTGGGCTCGTTGACCACGCCCATCGGCGTGGCGCGCTGCGTCCACGGCTGCGGCAGGTAGACCGTCGCCGCCCCGGCATGTCGCGCGGAGAGAATCCGCTGCGCCCAATCGGCGAGACGAGGCAGTCGGCGATACCCGTCGGACGGCAGCGGTTCCACGTAGATCGCCACTTGCTCGTAGGCGAGGCTCTCGGCTTGCCGCAGCGCAGGCTCGAACTGCCCCGTGCCGACCTCCCCGCCGAAACCCAGCGTGACCTGCCCGACCCCGTGCTTGCCATTCGGATCCTCGACGGAGGCGGGCACCGGAAGCGCCAACTGCGGCACCGTGATGAACTTGCTCATCGCAGCATGAAGCTGGTTCAGCGCCAGGGTCATCTGCTCGCGATCGGGCACGGCGTCCCGGCCATCGGGACCGACTTGCCACCAGTGGAAGACACCCGCATTGGGGACGACCGCTTCCGCGAGATAGTCCCTCCAGGCGGCGGGGTCACCCGCCAGTAGCTCGAAAAGCGGCGGCGGATAGGGTCCGCTACGACGCACAATCACGCCCGGAGGCCCTGCGAACACCGCCGTCAGCGAGAAGCCGCTCTTGACGAGCGATTGGAGCAGTTGATCGGTGCTGCGGCGCTGTGCCGGTGTAGGCGGCTCCTCGGGAAGCCCACTCCAAACAGGGATCTTGGCCGACCGGACGGACAGGTGGCGCATCAGCGCGAGTTCGTCATCCGGGGCTGCGCGGGCGCTCGGATCGATGACCACGCCGAAGTGCCTGGCGACCGGGGCCCGCTCGTGGAGCGATGGCGCCAACAGGGCGAACGTCAAATGGCGTGAAGCGATCCTCGTCTCGCTGGCCAGTACCTCCAACTCGGCGTGGTACAGCCCCGGAGGAAAGCGGCTCACGTCAATCGGCCTCGCCTCCGTGTCCGCGCCGATCGCCACCGCGACCCGACTCGTATCAACGAGGACGCCGTTGGCGTCGCGAATCAGCAATCGCCCGTGCACGGACGCATCCGCATAATCGGCCAAGAGCACGCGAAGCTCGCGGGGTCCGCCGGCGGGAAGGACGTTACCCGCAGCGCTCACGGTCAATTCCACGCGGGGTAGAGCGAAGATGGTCACGTCGTCGAACCACGCTACACCATGCACTTCACGGCGGGTGATATGGCGCCGCCCCTTGGGCGTCGTATCCCATTCCGGTTCCTGCAGGATCCAGGCGGCGAGCCCGATCGTCCGAGCACCGCGCGGAGCCGGAGGCAGGTATATCTCGGCGTCCGCCCAGACTCCGGCGCGATCGGTACCGCCGATGTACCGAGAGCGGGCCAGAGTCCCTTTCAGCACGCGACCGTCACGGTCGAGGTAGCATGCACTAAGGCACGCCCGCGCGATGTTGAGATTCTCAGTGCGGATCGCGCCGATGATGCGGTAGTCGGTGTTCGGGCGCACACGCGTTTCGGGGCCGGTGTATTCATAGGCGACGTTGCGCCCGGCACAGTTCAATTTGAACGACGGTGGCGCAGCGTGCCCGACCTCCAAATCGAACGAACCCACGGCGAAGCTGGGAAACCCGGCGAGCCGGATCGGCGTCCAGAATTTGGGCTCGTCCTCCAAGTTGCCGCCGGCGCGCTCATCGAAATCGAAGTGATGCACGACTCTGTGACTGCCCGCCGCGTCACCGCCCGCGCGGACCACGGCGCAGGGGGCAGCCAGCAGCAGCACCGCCACCGCAAGACCGCCGACTCCACGCCGGGCAGAGAGAATGCGCCCACGCTCCGACATCAAGGTACCCCATATCACCTACGTCACTCGTTTATCGGTAAGCCGGGGGTCGGACATCGTCTCGCAGCACGACGGGCAAACGCGGTTATCGGCCCCCTTACGCCCGCGTTTGCGGGGTATCCGTGCCGGACGTACCATGCGCGCCATTATGTCCTCGCCATATGACACCCGCAGATACCTGACCAACTTCGACTCGGCGCGCGTGGGGAACATTCTCACCGACGTGCTCGTTATCGGAAGTGGCGTAGCCGGTATGCGCGCCGCGATCGAGGCGGCCGACCACTGCATGGTTACGCTCGTCACGAAGTCGGATTTCGACCACTCGGCCACCAATATCGCCCAGGGCGGCATTGCCGCGGCTATCAGCGAGACCGACTCCACCGCGTCCCATCTCGAAGATACGCTGCGCGTCGGGTGCGGGCTGTGCCGGCACGAGGCGGTCGAGCTTCTGGTCAACGAGGGGCCGGCACGCCTCGAGGAACTCCTGAGCTGGGGCATGAACCTCGACGAAGACGACGGCGCGCTGGCGATGGGACGCGAGGGCGGGCACTCGCAAAACCGGATCCTTCACGCCCACGGTGACCAGACCGGGCGGGAACTCGTCCGAACGCTCAAGGCCAAAGTCCTGGAGTCCGACAACATCCGCCTCTTCGAACAGTGCTACCTCATCGACCTGCTGACGGTCGACGAGCGCTGTGTCGGCGCTGTCGTCTACCACGAACAACACGGTCACCAGTTGATCTGGGCGAGCCGCACTATTCTGGCCACCGGTGGCTGCGGGAAGCTGTGGCGAGAAACCACGAATCCTACGGTATCGAGCGGTGACGGCGCCGCGGCCGCGTTCCGTGTCGGCGCCAAACTGTGCAGCCTCGAAATGATGCAGTTTCATCCGACGACGCTCTACGTCGCCGGCGCGGGCCGAGCTTTGATCACCGAGGCCGTTCGCGGGGAAGGCGCCTACCTCGTCGATCGTGCCGGTCACCGCTTCATGTGCGAGGCCGACCCGGCCGGTGAGCTTGCACCGCGTGACATCGTCAGCCGCGCGATCCACCACCACTTGGCCGACACGCGCGCTAACTGCGTGTACCTCGACGTTCGGCACATCGCCGGCTTCCGACAGAGGTTCCCCCATATCGCGAAGCTCTGCGGCGACTTCGAAATCGATGTCACCGAAGAGTTGATCCCCGTCAGGCCCAGCGCGCATTACATGATCGGTGGAATCGACGTGGCACTGGACGGAAGCACGTCGGTCCGTGGGCTCCTCGCTTGCGGCGAGGTGGCCGCTACGGGCGTACACGGAGCCAATCGACTCGCGAGCAATTCGCTGCTCGAGGGCCTCGTGTTCGGGCGGCTTGCCGGGCTGACAGCCGGGGAAGCAGCCGGTAAGACGCAGCCGGGCCGCGTGCCCCGCATCGTCAACAAGAACATGCAATCCAACCGCACCGAACTGAACCTCGCCGACATTCTCAATTCGCTGCGGAGCGTCATGTGGCGCAACGTGGGCATCGTAAGACGCGGCGAGCGGCTGGCTGAAACGTGCGAGATTCTGGACTTCTGGGGTCATTACACGCTGGACAAGACGCTCGACGGCCCGGAAGGCTGGGAGGTACAGAATCTGCTCACGGTGGCACGGCTGGTAGCGAAGTCCGCCCTGCAGCGCGATGACTCCGTCGGCGTGCATTTCCGTTCCGACGCGGCGGATGGCACGCCGTCGGCCGCGTACCAGGTGTCAACGGAGCGCAACCCGGACGGCACGGAGCCGGTTCGAATCGCACTCGCCACGACCTGAGCGCCCCGGGCGATCAACCCGACATCGTGTCGGACTTGAAGCCCTAAGCGCCGCGTCGTCGCCACACGAAGGCCGCAATACCACACCACAAGGCGGCCGACGCGAGGCTTACGTAGTTGGTCACGCGTCGAACCAGCGGCGGTCGGTAGGAAAGCACGACCGAACTGGTGCCGGCCGGTATCGGCAGTTCGATTCGGCCACCCGCTCCACAGCGAAGATCGGCCGGGTCGCCGTCAACGGCGCCATGCCACGC
>JAJDDX010000443.1 GCA_029260055.1 Phycisphaerae bacterium | reverse complement strand
CCGATTCCGACGATGTCGGAGTGGGGGGCCGGTGTGATGGCACTGCTGGTGCTTTCAGCCGGTACCGTGGCCTTCGGCGTGCTGCGCCGGCGCGTGGCCACCGCCGGCACCTAGCGACGACTATCATCGCGCCGATCGGCGCGACGGGAACTAGAGCCCGCGGATGCGTTTCGGCATCCGCGGGCAAGCCCGGACCGTCCGCAACATCCGTTTCGCGCCGCTCGCGCCATCATCGAGGCGCGCCCGTCCCACTCGGCCCGATCGGCCAAAAGGAGTTGAGCCATGCTTCCCATCAAGCGACTGGCGCACACGCTGATACTCGCTACTGTCACTGCCACCCTCGCCGTGTCCGGCGCGAGTCCCGCCGATGCGTCGACAATGTACTGGACGGACTCCGGCACGATGAAGATCCAGCGCGCCAACCTCGACGGCACGGGGGTTCAGGACGTGCTGTCGGTCGACCTCATCTTCCCGGAGGGCATCGCCATCGATTCAGCCGCCGGCAAACTCTACTGGGCGGACGGCGGCACCGGAAAGATCCAACGAGCGAACCTCGACGGCTCCAACGTCGAAGACGTCGTGACGGGCCAGTCCCTGCCGGGCGCCATCGCCCTCGATCCGGCCGCCGGGAAGGTCTATTGGACCGATGTGGGCCAGGGTGACGTGCACCGCGCCAATCTCGACGGCTCCGGCGTCGAGTTCCTCGTGAATGTAGCGGGACATGCACGCGGCATCGCTCTCGATCCGGCGGCGGGCAAGATATACATCACCGGCGGCAACAATCTGTTCATCCAGCGTGCCGACCTGGACGGCTCCAACCTCGAAGACCTCGTGACGGTCACATCCGGCCCCGCCGAGATCAGCCTCGACCTTGCCGGTGGCAAGATGTACTGGACCGCGGGAAGCGTGCAACGGGCGAATCTCGACGGCTCGAACGTGGAAACGCTCGTGGTCGAAGGTGCGGCTGCGGGACTCGCCCTCGATCTGCCGGCCGGTAAGATCTACTGGAGCAACACGTTCGACGACGTGATCCGACGCGCAAACCTCGACGGTACCAACGTCGAGGACCTGGTCACGACGGGGCTGATCGCACCACGCGGCATCGCCCTCGGCGTCCCCGGCGGCGCGATCCCCACCCTTTCCGAATGGGGCGTCGCGGTGATGGCGCTGATGGTGCTGGCGGCCGGCTCGGTGGCGTTCCGACACCAGAAGGCAACGGTCCATCGCGAGCGATATTCGTAGGGCACATCGAGGCACGAGACGTGCCAATTCGGCAACACGTCCGGGAAGCAGCCTGCCACACGCACGACCCGGAGCAAGAGCGCTTTATCGCAACAGATAGGAAAGACGCTTAATCTGACGATCGGCCCGAGAACCATGCCCGTCGGTAGCGCGCGTGCGTCGTCTGCATATCTCAGCTTGCTTGATGCAAGCCCATGCTGTATGGTCCAGTGTCACTTGCCAGCACATCTTTGGGCATGACCGCGGAGGGCTAACGCATGGTATCGTCCAAACACGCACTTTCGGCAGCGCCGCGTCCCGACACGTACTTCGCTCCCGCCGAGCGGGCCACGCCGCGTAACCTGTCCGAGTCGGTCGAGGAAGTCGTCAACAGCCCAATCTGGCAGACGGCGTTGCAGGTGTTTGGCGGCTGGGTGGCCGTCTTAAACGAGCACCGCCAGGTGCTCGCGGTCAACCATGCACTCCTGCGCGCCTTGGGAATCGAGGACCCGGCGGACCTGCTGGGCCTGCGGCCGGGTGAGATACTCCATTGCGCGCACGCCCAGGACCACTCCGGTGGCTGCGGCACCGGCAAGGCCTGCGAGACCTGTGGCGCGGCCGTCGCCATCGTGGCTGCCCAACAGACCGGAGAGCCCCATGACAGCAAGTGTGCGCTGACTTCCGCAGTCAACGATACGCGGCTGGATCGCATCTTCGACGTGCGATGTAGCCCGGTTGACGGGCCGCGGGGATCGTTGCTCCTGCTCACTATGCGCGACATCAGCGGCGAGGAGCGCCGGGCCGCACTGGAGCGCACGTTCCTTCACGATGTGAGCACGACTCTCACGGCGCTGGCGGGCACGTCGAGCCTTCTCACGCCGGAGCGCGTCGCCAAGAAGCCCGAGTTGCTGAGTCTGGTCCGGGAAGCATCGGGCGCCTTAGTTCGCGATGTGAAGATTCAACGCCTTCTCTGCCAGAACGACGCCACGGCCCTGGAAATCGGCGTGGACGAGGTACGACCGAGTCGCGTGCTGAAGCAGGTGGAAGCGATATTGAGCGGCCATCCCGCCGCCGAAGGGCAGACGCTGGTCGTCGAACAGCCTGCCGACGACACGCCGTTCCCCACGGATGCCGGGCTGTTGTCCAGGGTCCTGGTCAACATGGTCGTCAACGGTCTCGAGTCTGGCGAACCGGGTGATCAGGTGCGCATCCGATGTGAGGCGACCGGCGACTGCATGGTCTTCTCGGTATGGAGCCGGAGACCGATGCCGGAGCGCGTAGCCGCCCGCGTGTTTCAGCGCTACTTCTCGACGAAGGCGGGCGACGGTCGCGGAACGGGCACCTACTCGATGAAGCTGCTCGGTGAATCGCTGCTCCAGGGGCAAGTGGACTTCACGACTTGTGAAACCGAAGGTACGACGTTCCGAGTCACGCTGCCGGCTCGCCCGCGAAGAGCCTGATCACGGCGCCCGCCGAATCCCGCATCCCATCTTGATGCATCCCTGGGAGAGTCTATCCTGAGCGGCTCGGCGTGCCCGGCCCGCGCTTCGACGACGGCGCGTGCATCGTGGGATGCTGAGGAACCGCCGAAGATGAGTACGCGCGTGCAGAATCCCGAACGAAGGCACGATATCGACTGGCTCAGGGTCATCGCCATCGGATTGCTGCTGCTGTTCCACATCGCACTGATCTTCCAGCCGTGGGGGACCTTCATCCAGAGCGATCAGACCAGCGCGGCGTTGCTGATGCCCATCGCGGCGATCACCGTGTGGCGAATCCCGATTCTGTTCTTCATCTCCGGCATGGGTTTCTATTTCGCCGCCACGAGAAGGAGCTTCGTGCAGCTCTTGCTGGAAAGGACCCGGAGGATCCTGTTGCCGACCATCTTCGGCAGCTTCCTGATCGTCCCGATCCACGCCCTGATCTATCAGAAGTACTACCACCAGCCGTTCGCGTACGACCCCGACCTGTGGCATCTGTGGTTCCTGGCGTACATCTACGCCTACGTGGTGTTCTGGGGCTATGCGCTCTATTGCCTCAGGGCCGTCGACAACGCGTTCGTGCAAATACTGCGGAAGATCCTTCGTCGGCCGTATGGCCTCTATCTGTTCATGATTCCCTTCATCCTCGAGGCGGTGCTGCTCGCTCCCGAGTACTTCAGCATCTATGTGGACAATGCCCACGGGTTTTGGATCGGTGCGCTGGCCTTCGTTGTCGGGTTTCTCTTCGCAGCCGTCGGAGACGACTTCTGGAACGCCGTGGTCAGGACGAGATTCGTGAACGTCGGCATCGCCGTTTCGCTGTTCCTTGTCCGGGTGCAGGTCTTCGACTCCGACCCCCCGCATTTCCTCTCTTCCATCGAGTCGCTGGCCTGGATCTTCGCGATCTTCGGTTTCGGCTACATGCATCTCAACCGGCCGAGCCGGATGTTGAGCTACCTGAGCCAGGCGGCCTATCCCGTTTACATCATTCACATGCTGTTCCAGTATCTGGCGGCTTACTTCATCTTGCCGCTCGGCCTTTCCGTGGGGGCGAGCTTTGCGCTGATCGTCCTGATCACGTTCGCAGGGTCCCTCGTAACCTATGACCTCGTGATCAGGAGGGTCGTTTTCGTGCGGCCTCTGTTCGGCTTGAAGTGGACGGCGGCGGCGCCGAAGACGCGCGTCAACATTGAATGAAAGACCCGATCCGGCGTCTGGTGCCACCGCCGCTGAGGCAAGGCTCGATCACGCTGGTCGCCCACACGATCCGGAGCAAGAGGACTTCATCGCTGGAGATGGGACAGACGCTTAATCAAACGGTTGCCCCAAGGACAACGCCCGTTGGCGGCGCGCATCGCTCCCATGTCTCAGTTTGCTTGAAGCAGGCCCCTGGTGTATGGTTCAGTGTCACTTGCCAGCATTTCTTCGGATATGACCGCGGAGGGCTGACCTATGGTGCCATCCAAACGCGACGTTTCGTCTGCAACGCCTCCCGCCACGTACTTCGCTCCAACCGAGCGGGCCGAGCCTCACGACCTGGCCGACTCGATAGAGGACGTCGTCAACAGCCCGATCTGGCAGACGGCGCTGCAAGTGCTTGGTGGATGGGTGGCCGTCCTGAACGAGCACCGCCAGGTTCTGGCCGTCAACAATGCGCTCCTGCGCGCCTTGGGCATCGAGGACCCGGAGGCCATACTGGGTCTGCGGCAGGGCGAGATGCTCCATTGCGTGCACGCCCACGACCACCCCGGCGGCTGTGGCACCGGTAAGGCCTGCGGGACCTGTGGCGCGGTCATCGCCATCCTGGCCGCCCAACAAACCGGCAAACCCCGTGAAGGTAAATGCGCTCTGACCTCCCAGGGTAACGACGCGCGATTGGACCGCGTTTTCGACGTGCGATGTAGCCCGGTTGACGGGCCACGGGGATCGTTGCTCCTGCTCAGTATGCGCGACATCACCGGCGAGGAGCGCCGGCTCGCATTGGAGCACGCCTTCCTGCACGATCTGAGCGCGCCTCTCACGGCACTCGTTGGCACGTCGAGCCTCCTCACGCCGGAGCGCGTCGCCGAGAAGCCCGAGTTGCTGAATCTGGTCCGGGAAGCAGCGGACGCCTTGGTTCGCGATGTGACGATCCAACGCATTCTCTGCCGGGACGACGCCACGGCACTGGAGATCGGCGTGCACGAGGTGCGACCGAGTCGCGTGATGAAGCAGGTCGAGACGATCCTGAGCGGTCATCCTGCTGCCGAAGGGCAGACTCTAGTCGTCGAAGAACCTCCTGACGACACGCCGTTCGCCACGGATGTCGGCTTGTTGTCCCGGGTCCTGGTTAACATGATCGTCAACGGTCTCGAGGCGGGCGAACCGGGCGACCAGGTACGTATCCGGTGCGAAGAGACGGTCGACTGCGTGGCCTTCTCGGTATGGAGCCGCTGCCCGATGCCGGAGGGCGTGGCCGACCGTGTGTTCCAACGCTACTTCTCGACGAAGTCCGGCGACGGACGTGGAACGGGCACCTACTCGATGAAGCTGCTCGGTGAATCGCTGCTCCAAGGGCAAGTGGACTTCACGACTTGTGAAACCGAGGGTACGACGTTCCGAGTCGCGCTGCCGACCCGTCCGAAGAAAGCCTGAGCATGGCGCTGCGCGTTGCCACGACCGGCACGGTCGGATTCCGCCGCCTTTGGCCTACCCAGGTGCGACATCGGCACTGGTGGGCAAGCCACCAGTGGCACCCGTCGCAGCGCCGCCCGAGTCTGCGGTCCTGACTGCCAAACCGCCGAACCCGCGTCCCATCTTGACGCATCCCTGAGAGAATCTATCCTGAGCGGCTCGGCGCGGTGGGGCCGCGTCGGATGCGTTGGGGGATAGCCGTGGGTGGCTCGGTCGCGAGCGCCTCCGGTGAGAAGCCTCGAATCGCCGCGGTAGAGCCCTTGGCCGCCGCTGCGTTAACCGTACCTTCCAGAAAAAGAGTAACGACCATGCAGGAACTATTGAGCAAGTTCGGAATCGAAAGCGTCAGCCCCGGCGGGTTCTGCGGCGAGTGGATCGGCAGCGGCGACAAACTCGAATCAATCTCACCGATCAACGGCAAGGCGATCGGGGCCGTCAGCCAGGTCACGCCCGACGAATACGAGCGTATCACCGCCCGGGCCCACGAGGCCTTCGGGAACTGGCGAAGCATCCCCGCCCCGCAGCGCGGCGAGACGATCCGCCTGCTCGGTGAGGCACTTCGCGGCTGCAAGGCCGACCTGGGCGCACTGGTCACGGCTGAAATGGGCAAGATTCGCGCCGAAGGCGAAGGCGAAGTGCAGGAGATGATCGACATCTGCGACTTCGCGGTCGGCCTGTCGCGGCAGCTCTACGGCCTGACGATGCACTCCGAACGGCCCGGGCACCGCATGTATGAGCAGTACCACCCGCTCGGCGTTGTCGGTGTGATCAGCGCCTTCAACTTCCCCGTCGCGGTTTGGGCGTGGAACACGGCGCTGGCCAGCGTCTGCGGCGACTCGGTGCTGTGGAAGCCCTCGTCGATGACGCCGCTGACCGCCATCGCATGCACCAAGATCGCCGAGAAGGTCTGCAAGGACACCGGCGTGGACCCCGCGATCTTCAGCCTGGTCATCGGTCCGGGCCGCTCGGTGGGCGAGCAACTCCTTGGCGACCGTCGTATCCCGCTCGTATCTGCTACCGGTAGCTGCCGCATGGGCTATCGCGTGGGCGAGGTCGTCGGCAAGCGGCTGGGCCGGACCATTCTGGAGCTCGGCGGTAACAACGCGATCATCGTGACCCCCGAGACCGACATGAAGCTGGTCGTGCCGGCCATCCTCTTCGGGGCAGTCGGCACAGCCGGTCAGCGATGCACCTCGACGCGGCGGATCATCGTCCACGAGTCGATGCGCGATCAGTTGGTGGACAAGCTGCTGGCCGCCTACAAGCAGGTCAAGATCGGCGATCCCCTGAAGGAAGGCACGCTGATGGGTCCGCTGATCAACACGGGTGCGGTCGACGACATGATGGCGGCGATCGTGGCCCTCAAGGAAGCGGGCGGCAAGGTGCTGTGCGGCGGCGAGAAGCTCGACGGCCCGGACTATCCCGGCGGCTGCTATGTAACACCCTGCATCGCCACGGCGGATAATAAGTACAAAATCGTACAGGACGAAACGTTCGCTCCGATTCTCTATATCATCACCTACAAGACGCTGGACGAGGCGATCGCGACGCACAACGACGTGCCGCAGGGCCTCAGCTCAGCCATCTTCACGCGGAACCTGCTCGAAGCCGAGGAGTTCCTGTCGTGTCGCGGCAGTGATTGCGGCATCGCGAACGTGAATATCGGCACCAGCGGCGCGGAGATCGGCGGCGCGTTCGGCGGTGAGAAGGAAACCGGCGGCGGTCGCGAGTCGGGCTCCGACGCGTGGAAGGCCTACATGCGTAGGCAGACCAACACGATCAACTACTCGACCGAGTTGCCCCTGGCTCAGGGGATCAAGTTCGGCGACTAGCGGGTCGGACGCGGATGACCATATGAGTCTTCTTCCAAACGATGGCAAGGGCCCCTTCGTCCGGCGCGTGCAATTGCGCAGCTTCAAGAGTATCGGCGCATGCGATGTAAAGCTCGGCCAGTTGACGGTACTCGTCGGGCGGAACGGCGCGGGCAAGAGCAACTTCCTGGACGCCCTCAGGTTCGTCGCGGATGGTCTGCAGACTTCGTTGGATCATGCCATCAAGGCACGAGGCGGAATCGATGAGGTGCGCCGCCGGAGCACGGGCCATCCGCGCAACGTCTGGGTAGGCCTCGAAGTAGAGCTGGACCAGGATTCCATCTTGCGGTACGCGTTCGAAATCGCCGCCAAGCAGCGTGGCACATTCGTAGTCAAGCGAGAACAACTCAAGATCACGAACGCAGCTGGTGAGACCACCGGACACTACAAGACCCGAGAAGGCGTCGTCGTGAGTAGATCGCGGACACCGCTTCCCGTGGCGTCACCTGATCGGTTGTACCTCGTCGCCGCATCAAGCGTCCCGACATTCAGACCGGCGTACGAGGCGCTCAGTGCAATGGGCCTCTACAATCTGAACCCGGATGCCATGAAGGAACTCCAGAGCCCTGATGCCGGAGAACTCCTGCACCGAGACGGAAGTAATATCGCAAGTGTCGTAGCTCGTCTTGCTCAGGATAGACCGGAACTCTGGGCTCGGATCAAAGACTACCTTGAGACGATCGTCCCGGGGATCCATGCTGTGGACCGCGTCGCGTTGGGACCAAAAGAGACGCTTGAGTTTCGGCAAAGCGTGAAAGGCTCCAAGCACCCCTGGAAATTCTATGCGCAGAGCATGTCCGACGGCACGTTGCGCGCGCTCGGCGCGTTGACGGCTGTCATGCAACTCGCTGGACCGGAACGGGTCGTCAGCCTCGTCGGCATCGAGGAACCTGAGACGGCACTCCATCCAGCGGCGGCCGGCGCACTCGTGGAGGCGTTGCGCGAAGCGGCCACACGCACGCAAGTCGTGGTCACGAGCCACAGCCCGGATCTTCTCGATCAGACAGAGAGCGGATCGGACGAACTTCTCATCGTGGGATTGAATGGAGGCGAGACGCAAATCGCAGCCCCCGACGCCGCCAGTCGAGACGCGATCCGCAGCCACTTGTACTCGGCAGGCGAACTGCTTCGGATGGATCAACTGACACCCGACGCCAAGGACGTACAGATACAGGCTCAACAAGAACGCTTCGCATTCGACGACTCTGAGGACGATGACGCGTGAGCAGATTGCGAGTCGCACCGATCGTAGAAGGGCACGGCGAAGTCATCGCTGTGCGCACCCTACTCGACCGGATCTGGCGGGAGATCGCCGGTGGCGATTTCATCGAGGTTCTTCAGCCGATTCGCCAACCGAGAACCAAGCTGGTTGTTCTTGATCCGGAGCACCAGAGCGGAACACGGCGAATCCCTAACACCGCTGAGCTGGAGCGCGCGGTCGGGTTCGCAGCAGGCAAGCTCCAGGCAGCCAGGGAAGCCGATGACAATACACCCGAACTGATCTTACTCCTACTCGACGCGAATTCGGACTGCCCAAGAGAACTCGCGCCGTTGCTCGCAGAGGAAGTCGTGAACTTATCACGTACGCGACCGTCCGCCGTCGTCCTGGCAAACGTCGAGTACGAAACGTGGTTTGTGGCGGCTGCGGCGTCGCTCGACGAATATCTGGAGCTCGAAGACGCAGACCGCACAATCGATGACGCTGAGGCAGGGCGACACGGAAAAGGGTGGATTGAAAAGCGGTTTCGCGGCAACAAGTACAGCGAAACCGTCGATCAGGTGAGACTGACGGCGAGAATGGACCTCGGGCAATGCCGAAACGCGTCGTCGTCGTTCGACAAGCTATGCAGAGTGCTTGAGGCGAAGTACATGTGATGCTGTAGCTGCGCACTGTGCTTACTGGGCACTCGGTAGCCAGACGCCGCCGCGACGTAGCGCGGACAGCCCGTTTTTTGTCTGAATGAGGTCGAGTCGTTGAAGTTCCTCAGCATCGAGACATTCCTGCTCGGCCTAAACAACCTGCGGCTGCACAAGCTGCGCTCGCTGCTGACCTCACTCGGCATCATCTTCGGCGTGGCAGCGGTGATCTGCATGTTGTCGATCAGCGAAGGCGCGTCGGCCGACGAGATGCGCATGATCGAGCTTCTGGGCACGAAGAACATCATCGTCAACTCGGTCAAACCGCCACAAACGGCACAGACCTCGCAAGGTAACACCAACCTGGTCGAGTACGGCGTCACGCGTGCCGACGTGACACGTATCCAGGAGACGGTGAGCCACATTGCCCACGTCGTGCCGCTCAAGACGGTCGCGTACAAGGCCAGCCACGGTGAAAACCAGGCATCCCTGAAGGTCGTCGGCACCACGCCCGCCTTCTTCGAGGTGGTCAATATCAAGATCGCGCGCGGGCGAGCGCTGACCCCACTGGATATCGCCGAACGCACCAATGCCTGCGTAATCGGCGACGAGGTTCGGCAGGAGTTGTTCAGATTCAAAGACCCGCTGGGCGAGACCCTGCTGGTCGAGCGCTATCCCAGTGCCGTCCCGTTTACCGTGGTCGGGATCCTCGAGAAGGTTCAGACAGCCGGGGCTCCGGAACGCGGCGTCGAGGAGCGGAACCTCAACCGCGAGATCTTCCTGCCATTCGACACCGCCCTGTCGCAGTTCGGCGAGATCACGATGAAGCGCGGCGCCGGATCGCGTGAGATGATCAAGATGCAGTATTCCGGCCTCTACATCACGGTGGACACCACCGAGCGAGTGGAGCCGGTCTCGAACATGGTCAAGCGCGTCTTCGCGCACGGGCATGACGAATTGGACTACGAGATTCGGATTCCGCTGGCCCGCCTGAAGCTCGCGGAACGCAAGAAGCGTAACAACCAGCTCACGCTCGGCTTTATCGCCGGCATCTCGCTTCTGGTGGGCGGCATCGGGATCATGAACATCATGCTCGCCACGGTGACGGAGCGTACGCGCGAGATCGGCATCCGCCGGGCTCTCGGCGCTCGCCAGCGGCACATCACCGTCCAGTTCCTGGTCGAGACGGTGGTGCTTTCGACCGCCGGCGGCGTGGTCGGCGCGATGCTCGGGATTATCGGCGCCCACACGGTGAACCACTTCGCGGAGTGGGAGACGATCGTCAGCGGCTGGTCCGTGGTCGTCAGCTTCGGGCTATCGGTCCTGGTCGGCATCTTCTTCGGGATGTACCCGGCCATCTCGGCGGCCCGTTTGGACCCGATCGAGGCCCTCCGGCACGAGTAATCGGACGGACAGTTGGCCGCGCGTCCTACCGTACCACTTCAACACACCTCGATTCAGACCTCCCAGCACCGTTTTTTAACGGCGATTTGTCTTCGGGCTCCGGCAGTGGTATAATGCAAGTGCAGTTGGCTCCCCCGCCATAGAAACTCTCCCCCAAACGCAACTTGGGTGCGTCTAGCGTTCGGTACGTTGACGCGCACCAACGCGGGTTCGCGTGCGAGCGCTTTTGTGCTCATCGCATGAATCCGACGCCCCCCAAGCGGCGTATTAGTTATAGGCGGCTCGCACGACACTTCGATCGTGCCGGCCGACTCTCGAAGGGGAAGAGAGCGGAAGGAGGAGTTGACTTATGGCCACCAACGTCGTCAGCGCCGTGGCAACCAAGGAAGGCGCAAGCCTAAGGCCCGCAGCCAAGCCACCGAGTGATGCTGTCATCCGGTCGCTAGCCGCGGACGATCAGGTCTTACTGACCAAACTGCTCACCGAGCCGAAGGACTACGTAGACCACGCGGACTTTTCGAAGCGTGGCACGGAAGGCAAGCTGTTCGGCTGCGACGCCAAGCTCGTAAACCCCAGAGCGACCCGCTTCTGCGAGAAGACGGACCCCATGAGGGACCTCCCCACCGGCGGTGCGCGTGTGCCCACGCTGTCGTCGGAGCAGGAAGTCCTCATGTTCATGCGGCTCAACTTCGCACGCATGCGGATCTCGGAGTTACTGGCGAAGTACGCAGGCAAGGGCCTGCCGGCCACCGGCACGCGACAGTTGCTCGCGTGGGGCCGCCGAGCGCTGAACACCCGCGGCACGATCGTCCGGCTGAACATGCCGCTCGTGCTCGCGATGGCGAAACGCACGCGCCTGACCAACATCGACTTCAACGAGATGATCAGCGAGGGCAACATGGCCTTGCTGCGCAGCGTCGAGAAGTTCGACTGCTCGCGCGGTTTCAAGTTCAGCACCTACTCTTGTCGGGCGATCCTCAAGAGCTTCTCCCGCGTGGCGATGCGGGCGAGCCGGTATCGCGGCTACTTCCCGACCGAGTTCGACCCGGCCATGGAGCGCAGCGACTTCCAGGATCGCAGGCGCGAAGGCGTCGTGGCGGATTGCGTGGACGAGCTCAAAGAGATTCTTCTCGACAACCTCGCCGGGTTGTCCGAGGTGGAGCGGACCGTCATCCACGAGCGGTTCGCCATCGGCAAGCCCGTGTTCGAGGGCCAAAAGGCCTCCAAGACGCTCGAGCAGGTGGGAAACATCATCGGCGTCACGAAAGAACGCGTGCGACAGATTCAGAACAATGCACTGAAGAAGATTCGCGTGGCGCTCGAGTCCGGATTCCTGGCCGCGTAGTGGTCGCGGTATTGCCAAACGCTGTCGTAGTGGCGGGGATAGAAGCTCGCCGCAAAGTTAGGAACTTTCACTCTCCGCTATGAGGAGGTGTGCGACGCAGCTTAGGGGCACGGCACCGAAGGGGCTGGTGCCGAAGCACAACTGAATACACACAGCTCCTCGGGCCGTGTGAGAACGTGCCGCCGAATGTTCTCGCACGGCCCACTGTCTTTGGCGACGCCTTCGAGTCTCCGCGGGCAGCCCACCGACCGTACCTCCTCACGAATGTCTTACAACACTCTGACAACGATCTGACCACCATTTCTTCGACCGAACGTACAACTTAGGTGTGAAGCGGCCGCAGTTGGACAGACGATCAAGAGAGAAGGAGTAGTGCCATGTTCAGATCGTGGAAGACCGTTGTTATCGTTGCGTTGCCGGCTCTAGTCGCCGCGCAACCACGCGCCGTGGCCGGATCGGCCACGCTCGATGTATCGCTGGCTCATCCGACGCTGCTTGCCGGTGGGCCCCAGACGACGTACCTCAAAGTCGGACTGACCGGGATCATGCCGTCGCCCGCTCGGAAGCGACCGCCGGTCAATGTGGCCTTGGTGCTGGACAAGTCCGGATCGATGACAGGCCACAAGATCGACCAGGCCAAGGATGCCGCGATCCGGGCCCTGGATCGGCTCAATGCCGACGACATCGTCTCGGTGGTCGTGTACGACTCCACGGTGCGCGTCATCGTGCCCGCGACGAAACTGACTAACAAGAACGCGGTGCGTCAGGCCATCCAACGCATCTATGCCGGTGGAAACACGGCGTTGTTCGGCGGCGTGAGCAAGGGTGCCGCCGAGGTTCGGAAGTTCCTCGATCGCAACCGCGTGAACCGCGTCATTCTTCTTTCGGACGGGCTGGCCAACGTCGGCCCATCGGCGCCGAGCGACCTGGGGCAACTGGGCGCCTCGTTGATGAAGGAAGGTATCGCGGTGTCGACCCTGGGCCTCGGGCTCGATTACAACGAGGACTTGATGGTCGCGCTCGCCAGCCGCAGCGACGGGAACCATGTCTTCGTGGAGGAGGCGGCCCAATTGGCGGCGGTCTTCGACTATGAGTTCAGCGAAGCGCTCTCGGTCGTGGCCCAGGAGGTAACCATCGTGATCCGGTGTGCTCCGGGGATCCGCCCCGTGCGCCTGCTTGGCATTGGTGGCGAGATCAACGGCCGAGAGGTGGTCGTCCAGCTCAACCAGCTATACAGTGACCAGGAAAAGTACGCGTTGCTCGAGGTCGAGATTCCTGAATCCACGCCCCTGCAGGTTCGGCCCGTCGCCGACGTTGAAGTCGCCTATGCGAACATGGCGACCCAATCCACCGATCGGATGAACAGCGCCGTCAGCGTGACATTCGAAGCGTCCGAGGAGGTCGTGGCGGAACGAATGGACAAGAACGTGATGGCTGAGAGCGTGCTCCAAATCGCCAACGGGCTCAACGCACTGGCCGTGACGCTGCGCGATCAAGGTAAGACGCAGCAGGCCAAGGAGATTCTCGACAAGAACGCCGAGTATTTGACGAGTAACGCGATTCAGCTCGAGTCTAAGAAGCTCGAAGAGCGAGCCAGTGACAACAAGGACCAGGCTGGAAACCTGGACGAAAAGAACTGGTCGCGCAGCCGCAAGCGTATGCGCGGCCTGCAACAGCAGGACGCGCGCCAGCAGCGTGCAGTACCGCAGAAGAAGGCAGAGTGATCTGACATGTGGGGACCGATGTCTTGACTCGAAAGCACCTAGCCCTCTTCTGGCTCATCGTGTGCCTGCCGCTGGTCGTCCTCAGTGGGGTCGGCTGGCGGCTCGCACGCAATGAGCATGACATGGCGCGCCAGCGCCTGCGCGAACTCCTGCTCGTCAGGTTGCGGGACGTGGCGCAGGTGATCGAGGACGTCTTCGAGCAACGCGAACGCGAGTTCCAAGCACTCACGGACTTGCTCAATCGCGATCCGGTTTCGATTCGGCAGCTTATCCGACGAGAGCCCGGCGTCGCTCAACTGGTGTGGCTCCATCCCGATGGGACGCTGTTGCATCCCGATCCCGGCGGCGATCTCAACGCAGCCGAGCGCCAATTCCTGATCGACTTCGGCGACCTGTTTCTTGCCGATGAGCTATTGCTCAAAGCGGCGGCTGGGCAAGAGGCCGCCGCGGCGCCTGCGAGCGGATGGATCGTGCGGTTCCAGGGACCGGGTCTCAACCTACTCTACGCTCGGCGCATGCCATCAGGTGGGGTCGCCGGCATTCTCATGCCGCGTGCCCGCTGGATGGCCGATCTCATCGCGCAACTCCCCAATACGACCGAGTCGGGCTCACGCACGTCGTGGGACGGGCGCATTCGTCTGGTGGATTCCAACGGTCGGCCGATCTACGAGTGGGGATCGTTCGAACCGGCCCCGGACGCAATGCCGCTGACGGAGCTTGCCCCGGAGTACCCGCTCTCTTCGTGGCGCTTGCAGCATTTCGTCGACGATGCAGCGTTTGCCGCGGTCGGACAAGGCGCGTATTTCAACCTGCTGTCGATCCTGGCCGCTACCGGCTTGGTTCTCGTGGTCGCGGGCGCCTGGTTCTATCGCGAGTACAATCGCCAGGTTCGCGAGGCGTTACAGCGCGTCAGCTTCGTCAACCAGGTGTCTCACGAACTCAAGACGCCGCTGACGAACATTCGAATGTACGCGGAGTTGCTCGAGAGCGACCTCGACCAAACCCCGGACGATGAGGCCGAAGCGCCGCGCGAGCACGTGAAGGTCATCGTCGAAGAGAGCCAGAGGCTGAGTCGTCTCATCGGCAACGTGCTGACCTTCGCGCAGCACCAACGAGACGGACTCACCTTGCGCCGCCGGCCGGCCGTCGTTGACGACGTCATCTTCACGGTCTTGCAGCGGTTCGAGCCTGCATTGCAGCGTCGCGGTGTGGAGGTTGCTTTTGAACGGGCCGCCGGCGCACTCGTCGAACTCGATGTGGATGCGCTCGAGCAGGTTCTGGGCAACCTGTTGAGCAATGTCGAGAAGTACGCCCCCTCCGGAAAGCGCGTGGCAGTGTCCAGCCGCCAGAAGGACGATTACACCAGCATCGTGGTCAGCGACGAGGGACCGGGAATCCCGGCGCGGCACCGCGCACGGATCTTTCGGCCATTCCAGCGTCTGTCGAACCATATCGCCGACAGCCCGGGCACCGGAATCGGATTGACCATCGCCCGGCAGCTTGCACGGCTTCACGGCGGTGATCTGGCGCTGCTCTCGTCCGAGGGAGGTGCTCGCTTCGAGGTTCGTCTTCACACACCGAGCACAGAAAGCGAGGCAACGGCGTGAAAGTGCTGCTGGCTGAGGACGATCAACTGATTCGCGAGGGCCTGGCGGAAATCCTGACGGGTGAAGGCTACCGCGTCGTGCAGGCGGAAGACGGAGAAACCGCTTTGCAGTTGTTCCACTCGGAGTCTCCTGACTTCGTCTGCCTGGATATCATGATGCCCAAGGTCAGCGGTTTCGATGCGTGCAAGGCGATGCGTACCGCTCGACCGAAGGTCCCGATCGTCTTTATCAGCGCCAAGTCAGAGGAGATTGACAAGGTCGTCGGGCTCGAAATGGGCGCGGACGATTACATCGTCAAGCCGTTC
>JAJDDX010000442.1 GCA_029260055.1 Phycisphaerae bacterium | reverse complement strand
TAGTCGTGCTTGGTGAAACCGTCCGGATTCGACGCGAAGCTCATCGATTCGCTGCAGTCCACCACGAGCATGACGTTCAGGTTCGTCTCCTGCTCGTATTCCTTGATGTAGTACTTGTTCGTCTTGCCGTAGACCTTCCAGTCGATATGGCGGATGTCGTCGCCCTGGGTATAGACACGATGGTCGGCAAACTCGACGGAAAGACCGCGATGCGGATTGTGGTGCATGCCGCCGAAGAAGCCCTCGACGATCATGCGCGCCCGCAATTCGAGGCTGCCGATCCGCGCGAGGACCTTCGGCGTGAGGTACTTGCGATATTCTCGTTCGCTTGCAGGCATAGAGCGATCCGTCGCTTCTTGGCGCCCGAAAACCCGGTTCGTGTGTCACGCCACCGGAAAAAAGACTACGGCTCCGTCGGCTCCGGCGCGAAGACGCGCCCCGCCAGCGTGGGGTCGAGCGTCGCCGACGGGTCGGACGGCACGGCACCCAGTAACTTCTCCACGATCATGTCGCTGCTTACGCCGTCCGCTTCCGCGTTGAAGTTCATCAGCACGCGATGACGCAACACGGGATAGGCTACGCGCGCCACATCCTCCGTCGCCGCGTAATACCGACCTTGGAGAATCGCACGAGCCTTCGCCGCAAGCACCATGTGTTGCGACGCCCGCGGACCCGCGCCCCACGCGACGTAGTCGGTGATGAAGTCCGGCACGTTGCCCTTGTTCACGCGCGTCTTGCGCGCAAGGTTCATCGCGTACCGCATCACGTGGTCCGCACAAGGCACGCGACGAACGACATCCTGCAGCGCGATGATCTGCCGCGCGGTCAGCGTGCGCTCGAGCTTCTCGTCCTGCGGCGATGTCGTCATCTTGACGATCTGGAACTCCTCCTCCTCCGTCGGGTAGTCGACGTGGATCTTGAAGAGGAACCGGTCGAGCTGAGCCTCGGGAAGCGGATAGGTCCCTTCCTGCTCGATCGGGTTCTGCGTCGCAAGCACGAAGAACGGCTTCGGGAGCTTGTGCGGGAAGCCGGCGGCTGTGACCTGATGCTCCTGCATCGCTTCGAGCAGCGCAGCCTGTGTCTTGGGAGGCGTACGGTTGATCTCGTCCGCCAGCACGACGTTCGCGAAGATCGGACCCTGGACGAACCGCAAAGAGCGCGCACCCGTGCCGCGATCCTCCTCGATCACCTCCGTGCCCGTGATGTCCGACGGCATCAAGTCCGGCGTGAACTGGATACGCGAGAAACTCAACGAAAAGAGGCGCGAGAGCGTCGAGATCATCAGCGTCTTGGCAAGACCGGGCACGCCCTCGAGGATGCAGTGCCCGCCGCACATCAGCGCGATGAACAACTCCTCGACCACGCTTTCCTGCCCGACGATCACACGCGACAACTCGGTGCGCACCTTGTCGTAGGCATCGGTCAGGTCCTGGACGACGGCTACATCGTCCTTCTTGGCGCCGTCGCCGGCCGGTGTCGATTCGGAAGACATCAAGGCTGTTCTCCTACTGGTCCCCGGCATAGCTACCGGAACTGTCGCAAGCACGCGTGGTGTTGCGTCAACGTTGATCCTCCGGGTGGCATGGGCAAACTCGTTTGCCCGTGCGCTTCGCCTATCGACGGCCACGGGCAAGCTACCGCTTGCCCAGGGCACCCATCATCCGTCGTTGGACGGAGCATTAGCATCCGTTAATCCGATCGATCATCATGCGCAATCGACCCGCGCCGCGACGATTGAACGGTACCACGAGCCGCGGCAATTCCGGATACGCACCCTCCTCGCCCTCGACCGGACCCGACTGCTGTTCGATGGGTCCGTTCGTGATGATATCGCTGAACTCCGTGTTGAGGCCCGCGACCTGATCTTCGCTGAGCGGACGCTGCAGACGTATCACGAGGTCCGGACCGACGTAGCGCGACGAGTGGTAGCCACGATAGAAGTTGACGACCTGTGCCACCGCATCCTCCGCGTTGTCGGTCACGTGGAACAAGCTCATGTCCGCCTCGTCGATCATCCCGTTGCCCAGGAGCTCCTTCTCGACGTAGGTGCGCCAGCGAGCCCAATAGGTCCCGCCCGGTTCGTCGCACATGACAATCGGTGTCGGCGACGCCTTGACGGTCTGCACGAGCGTCATCGCCTCGAAGCCCTCATCCTGCGTACCGAAGCCGCCCGGGAAGAGCACGATCGCGTTCGCTTCCTTGACGAAGACGAGCTTACGCGTGAAGAAGTATTTGAAATTGACTAACTTGGGATCGTCCGCGATCAAGTCGTTGGTCGCCTGCTCGAACGGTAAGCTGATGGCCACACCGAAGCTCGCGTCGCGTTTCGCACCGTGGTGCCCGGCACGCATGATCCCGTCGCCGGCGCCGGTGATGACCATCCAACCCTCGCGCTCGATCAGCTCGGCGAACTTCTTGGCCTCGATGTACTGTGGATCGTGCTCCGGCGTGCGCGCGGAACCGAACATCGTCACCTTTCGAATCTCACCATACGGGGCGAAGGTCTTGAACGCGTAGCGCAGCTCCTTCAAGGCACTGTTGAGAATCTTCAGATCGCCCCGATCGGCTTTGTCGGCCGCAAGGCGACAGAGCGTCACGGTCATCTGAAAGAGCAGATCGTCGTTCTCCGAGGGTGCGTACTCACTGAGAAACTTACGAATGGCGGCGGAACGCCCCTCGCGCCAATCCTGCCTCGACCGTTTGACCGAACGTGTATCTTGGTTCTCCACTCGTCTCTCCACAGATGATCGTAGCCGTGCCCGGGCCCGCGAACCGTCGCGAGATCGTCCAACTCACTATAGGACCGGACCGAAGGCCCAGCCAACGCCCCGGCATCGTGACGGCGCGCAAACGCGCAATCCGCCCGGATACCCACGGCTTCGCCGTTGGCGCGCGGGCCTTGCACCCTCGTTATCGGTCTGCCGACCCCGTCGCCGAAGTAGGTCGCCAGCCCGTACGCGAATCTCGGTTCGAACGCAGACCGGCCTGCCGCCACGGCTCGGCGAACCCAGCGACTACCGTGGGGTTATCCCGCGTTGTGCGGACCAACAGTGGTGGCCCATTATGCCGTAACCGCATTCTTACAAATAGGTTACGCCAGGAACGACCTTCGGCTGAGCCCATCGCCCGACCCGCTGCACTTGTGCAGCAGGAATGCAAGCTATCGGTCCATAGCCGGGGTGCCGAAACATTAGGGTGAGATAACGGAAACTACCGTGCCACCAACCGACAACGACATCCCGACGAGCGCAGGCCAGGCGCCGGCGTTCAACGCGCTCACGTTCGACATCGAAGAGTGGTTCCACGCGCACAACCTCGGCATCCCCGCCAAGGAATGGTCGAACCTGCCCTCCCGCCTCGCCGAGCCCGTGGACACGATCCTCGAATTGCTCGATCGCCATGACACGACCGCCACCTTCTTCGTCCTCGGTTGGGTCGTGAGACGCTCGCCCGGCATCGTACACCGCATCCTTAGCGCCGGACACGAGATCGCAAGCCATGGTGACTGGCATCAGACACTCTCAGACCTGTCCCCCGAGGGTTTTCGCGCGGACCTGCGAAGCGCACGCAGCGCATTGGAAGAGATCACCCGAGAAACCGTGCGCGGATACCGCGCGCCGAGCTACTCCATCGGCACCGACACGGCCTGGGCGCTGGATGTGCTCGAAGAAGAAGGTTTCGCGTACGATTCGAGCATCTACCCCGTGCGAGCCCCGCACGGACGATACGGATTACCCGGCGCGCCGCTAACGCCTTACCGCGTTCGTCCGCGTCTTTGGGAATTCCCGTTGCCGACCTGGCGGATTCCCGGACGACGAATCCCCGCCGCCACGGGTGCCTACCTCCGCCTGTTCCCCGTCAGCGTCACGGAACAGGCCATCGTGCAAAACCAACGACGCGGCGTCCCCGTGGTCATCAACCTGCATCCATGGGAATTCGATCCCGACCAGCCGCGAGTCACGGCACCGCTGGCAAAACGCGTGCTGCACTACACGAACCTGCACGGTACGAGAGCGAAACTGGACCGCCTGCTCAAGAGCTACTCGTTCATTTCGTTGCGTGAGGCTGTCGCGCTGTGCGAGCCTGAGGCGGTGACGAAGCCGAGAGCTGAAGTAGAAACCGGTGAACCGCAACGTGATTTGATCATGCCCGGGACAATCGGGCGGCAGGCGGTTGTTCAGATGGCGTCGCCACCGGACACGGCGTCGGCGCCGCCGTCCCCGTTGTCCAAGTAAGGCTTCAGGCGAAGTTCAAGCACAAGCTCATCGTGAATCGGAATCCCGCTTTGGCCCACTTCCGGTATCTGCGGCTTGAGCTTGCGCGCCGTGTCGACCGCCCCCACGTTCACCTCGACAATGCGATAACCGAGGCGCTGATAGAAGCCGACCGCGCGAAGGGCGTCGTTGGTCGTCGTGAGAAAAACGCGGTTGCAGTCGTCCCGCCGCGCCGCCTCGATCGCGTTCAGCATGAGCGACGAACCGATCCCCTTGCCCTCGAGCGTCGCGTTGACCGTCAGGATCTCCATCTCACGACCGTCGATCCGGTAGGTCAGAAGACCGACGATATCGCCATCGACGCGCTCGATGAAGCCGCGCTCCTCATGCGGGTAGAAGACGTTCCCACGACTCATCACGCGCTTGCTGCGCCAGTGGTTCTCGACGAACGCGGCTACGTCTTCTCGGTCGCCATCCTGGATTTCACTTCGCGACATGCAGCAATTTGTAGCAGTTGCCGGGCCTAGATGCCAGAGCGACCGCCGAAACCGCCCTTTTTCACAACGTCCGGCGGTGTTGCCGCTCGCTCCAGGCCTCTCTATATTTGACCGGGAACGGCTGGCCGATCACACGAAAACGGGACCCGAGAGAATGTCGGACACACAACTGGACATCGTTTTTACGGCACCGCATCCCGACGACCTGGAGATCGGGATGGGGGGCACCATCGCCAAGCTCGTCAAGCTGGGTTACCGCGTCGGTATGGTCCACATGACCAACGGCGAGCCGACGCCGCGAGGCACCCCAGAGACCCGCCAACGTGAAATGGAGGCGGCCGCCGGAATCCTCGGCGCCCAAGTCTGCGAAATGCTCGGGCTCCCGAACCGGGAATTGATGGACTGCCCGGAGAACCGCTACGCACTGGCCACCGTCCTCCGCCGCTATCGCCCGAAGATCCTGGTCGGCATGGCCGGACGCACCGTATCGGCCTCGCCGGACCACTACCAAGCCCAACTTATCACGGAAGCGGCTCGGTTTTACTCCCAACTTACCAAGTGGGACGACCGCTTTGACGGCACGGAACCGTTCCGGATCGACCATCTGGTCTATCGCCCGGTACCCATCTCGGCCGAGATCACCCACTGGCCCACGCGCTTCGTCGTGGACATCACCGATACGATCGACCAGAAGATCGAAGCGATCCGCTGCTACGAATCTCAGTTTGACGCAGATCGGTTCGTCGGGCTCGAACACTACGTCCGGTCGTACTGCGGGGCGGAGGGCGTGTCGATCGGCGTTCGGTATGGCGAGACCTACGCGATGCCCAGACCGATCGGGATCACCGACATGGTCGCAGCCCTCGGAGATTGGAAGATCCCACCGCCGTTCGCCCAGGCCGGGCAAAAAGCATGACGCCTTGGCTCCACCCGAAAACGCGCGTATCGTGGCCGCGGCCCGGCGTCCGATAGACCGGGAGACGACTGACGGTAGCGGCACGGAATCGCCCGGGAGACGACCCTCATGGACCTGTTGATCGACGACAAGCCAATCGATGAGACCTTCGAAGAGGGCACGACCGTCGAACAGGCCGTGAGGCACCTCCAGCAGGAGGTATGCGAGCCCGGACGCATGGTGATCGCGATGCGATGTGACGGCGAGGACATAGCCGGTACTCAGATGACCGAGACGCTGGCCAGAGCCGTGGGGACCTGCAGCCGGCTCGAACTGTTCACCGGCACCCGAGGCCGATTGGTGGTGGACGCGATGGAGCAAGCGTCGGCCGCCCTGGGACAATCCAACGAAGCCTGCCGCCGCGCAGCCCAGTTGCTCACGGAGGGCAAATCGCAGGAGGGAATCAAGGCCCTCACCGACAGCGTGGCGACCTGGCAGCAGATTCACGAGGCCGTCGGCAAGTCGATCGAGATGCTCCAAATCAACCCGGAAACGACCATGGTGGGTGGCGAGCCGCTGGAGACCCACATCGGCCGACCCAAGGATGTGCTGCTGCAAATACGAGATGCCCTTGCGGCCCAGGATCACGTGCTGCTCGCCGACGTGCTTCAGTACGAACTCGAAGAAGTGACCGAGCAGTGGCACGCCATCATCAGCATGCTCCATCAGGAGGCGCGCGAGGCT
>JAJDDX010000441.1 GCA_029260055.1 Phycisphaerae bacterium | reverse complement strand
ACGCCCAATGCTCTCTCCAAGGCGGCGTGTATTTCGGGAACGGTTCAGAAGTCTGCGGTTGGGAACCGCCGACGGAGAGCCATCTTCAGGTAGGTCCCGAGGAGGGCGAGGACTCCATGAAGCTGCAAGCCGACCCTCTCGATCCCGTCTACCTCTTCTCCGGCGAGTACTACCTGTCCGCGGTGGACATGCGGATCCCCGGACGCGGGCCGGACTTCGTTTGGGCTCGCAAATACCGCTCTCGTATCGGGCCCGACACGGCGCAGGGCCACGGCTGGGATTTCTCCTACAACATCGCTATCCGCCAAGCCGCCGGGGGGAACCTCGTACTGCGGGACGGCAACACGCGGTCCGACGTCTACGAACTTCAGCCGGACGGCTCCTGGTCAGTTCGGGAGTTCTTCCGACGGATCGTCCAAAACCCGGACGGCAGCTACACCCTTACATTTCCGTCCACCGGCATATGGTCCTTCCATGCGCTGGACGGAGGTTTCGCGGAAGGCAAGATCAGCGCCATTGCCGACCGTCGCGGCAACGAGTTAGCCTTTGACTACGATGCCCTCGGGCGGCTGGTGACGATTCACGACACGCTCGACACTCCGGCACACAACCGCGACGTCACCATCACCTACAGCTCAAACGGCTTTATCGAGTCGGTGACCGATTTCACCGGACGCACGGTGAGCTACGCGTACTACGATGGTATCGAGCCGGGCGGGAGCTTCGGGGACCTCAAGTCCGTCACGACCCCTGCCGTTACCGGGACCCCCCACGGGAATGACTTCCCCCTCGGCAAAACGACGGTGTACACCTACTCCACGGGCTCTGCCGACGATCGTCTCAACCACAACCTGTTGACCATCACGGACCCCAAGGGGCAGCTCTATCTGCGTAACGTCTATTCCGACACGCTTGACCCCATCGCCCCCGACTATGACCACGTCATCCGCCAGTACTTCGGCGACCAGGAGCCGGCCACCGGCGACATTGCCGACCTCGTTTACGTGCCGCAGACCCCGGCACCGGGCAACAACTTCGCGATCATCAAGGTCATCATCAACGATCGAGTCGGCAACGTGAGCGAGTATTCCTTCGACGGCCGCAACCGCCGCGTCATACAGTTGGAATACACCGGGCGGGCCGACCCCGACCAGGCAACGACGGAAACGGGAAACCGCCCGTCCGGCAAGCTGCGTCCGGCTGATGATCCTGACTACTTCGAAACGCGATATGAGTACAACGCCGATTCCCTGCTCACCCGAATCATCCACCCCAAGGCGACGGAAGAGACGCTCCTCTACGACTCGAGCCATGCGGATCCGCGCATGCGCGGCAACCTCCTGGAGCGGTGCCGGCTGCCCGGCCCGTCCGGCGGCGATCAGGCCCAGATCTGTGAGTTGTTCACGTACTTCGAGGGGATGGGCGGCTGCTGTGGAAGCAGCTTTGTCGAGAACCACACGGACGGCCGCGGGAACGTGACGCACCACGATTACGATCTTGACGGTAACCGCATCAAGACGACCCACCGCATCCTCTCGATCGTCGAGGATTGGGAGTACAACGCGTTCGGTCAGATGACCGCCCATATCCTGCCCGACAACGGCAGCGGGCACCGCCGGCGCGACGAATACACGTACTACGTCAGCGGCCCGCAAATGGGCTATCTACACCAAACGGTCGTCGATGCGCCGAACCCCATCCTCACGACCACCTACGAATACGACGACCTCGGGCGCCTGATCCGGTCGGTCGATCCTCGCGGCCTTGACGACCTGTACCACTACAACGCCCTGAATCAGGAAGTCCGCGTGGAATCGCCCCTCGTCGTGCTGCCGAACGCCACGCTACGTTACCAGCGCGACACCTTCTACGATGCCAATGACAACGTGGTCCGCGTCGACGTCCAAAACACTGGTGATCAGGGTGACCCCGACGCCAATACGCATTTCTCGACCGTTTACGAGTACGAGATCCTCGACTACGGCACGCGAACGTGTCAGGAGTTTGGCAGCGCCGTGCTCGGGCCGAATGACCTTAGCTGCTCGGACTTCGTGGCAGGCACGGCCATCACGACCGAGTATGAATACGATGCGAACCGCAACCGAACTTTGGTGCGCTACGGCGAGGCCGTGAATGGCACTGATACGGATAATCTGGTGGAGACCCTCTACGACGAGCGAAATCTGGCCTATCAGGTAATCCGTGCGCCGGGCGCCGCGGTACAATCCACAACCCAATACGATTACGACGGCAATCGGAACCGTACCTTCGTGCGTCAAGGGCTTGAAGATGTCCCGCGTGTCACCGAGTCCGGCTATGACGGCTACGACCGCTTCGTTACCAACACCGACCCGATGGGCAACGTCGCCACGCATCATTACGACGCCAACGGTAACCTCGCCTCCTCTCGCGCCGACGGCGAGTTGATCGACGTTTTGGAAGGTGCCGGCAATATCCGTCTGGCGGAGACGACCTACGTTTATGATGCGATGGATCGGTTGACCCAAACCGATGACGCGTTCTTCGACACCGCATCCGGGGCGCCCATCGGTGACGGCTTGGCGACCACCCTCACGACGTGGAGTGACAACTCACAAGTCCTGGTCGTCGAGGATGACAACGGTCACACCGCCGAGACAACCTACGACGCCGCCAACAGGCGCGACAAAGTCACGGACGCTAAGGGCAACACCGTGACCTACACCTACGACGCCGACTCCAACGTAACCGTCGTCACCGCCGTCGAGTTCAGCGATCTGCCGCCGGCTAGCGAGACCTTTGGCACCACCTATGCCTACGACAACCTCAACCGTTTGACACAGATTGTCGACAACGTCGGCGATACGCATGCCTACGGCTACGACTCGCGCGACAACGTCACCGTGACGCTCGACGCGGAGGGTCATGAGACCGGATACGTCTATGACGGCATCAACCGGCTCGTGAAGACGGTGCGCGACATGGACGAGGGCGGTGCGAACGTCAACGCCATGCCCGGCGACGGCGATCCGGACATCGTGACCACGCAGTCTTGGGACGACACGTCCCGCCTGACCGCCCAGACCGACGACAGCGACAATAGCACCGAGTACGCCTACGACGCGCTCAACCGAATGACGGACGAGCGGATGGCGGACTGCACGCAGCACACTTACACGCTCGACGTTCACGACAACCGGACAGCGGCGATCGATGCCAACGGCAGCGACGTGACCAGCACGTACGATCTTCTCGACCGCCTTAGCGGCAAGACGATCGTTCCGGGGGCCGGCGTCGCCGCCGCCACCACGGCCGAGGCATACCTGTACGACGGACTCTCGCGACTGGTTAGCGCTGACGACGATGACTCACGGGTGGCCCGCGCTTACGACTCGCTCAGCCGTGTCACGTCCGAAACGCTGACCGTCGATCGCGGGGGACCGGGCGAAACGAGCGGCACGACGACTAACTCCTACGACGGCGTCGGCAACAAGCTGAGCTGCGTCTACCCCGGCGCGCGGACGATCTCCGTCGCCTTTGACGAACTCAACCGCAAGAAGACGATCGCTGACGCAGCCGGCACAATCGCTGCCTACGACTACATCGGACCCGGGCGAGTAGAGCAGCGCGACTATGGAAACGGCACGCGGACCGCGTACGCGTACGACGGCGTCAAACGGATCGTCGGCACGACGCACTCCGTTATCGCCGGGGGCGCGATCATCGACGATCGCACGTATGCCTGGGACCGGATGCACAACAAGACTCAACGAACCGACGAACGCATCGGTGGGCCGCAACTGACTCACGATTACACCTACGACGATATCTACCGGCTGACGAGCACGGTCGTCACCGACCCGCTGGCCGTCGTCCTGCGCGATACGGCCTACGACCTCGACGGTGTCGGCAACCGAAATCTGGTCACCGGCGACCCCGATACGGGCGATCATGTCGGCCCGTACACCATGATCGGCGATGTGTGCCCCCCGCCCCAGCCGGCCGACGAGCGCATGAACCAGTACACGACGACGCCCACGACCAGTCGCGAGTACGATGACAACGGGAACCTGATAGTAATGACGCCGGCCGGATTACCACTCGGAGTCGCAAGACCCATGCCCGACGAGCGGTTCGGCGTCGACGAGAGCGGGCAAGACATGAGCCGGCCGTGCATCACCGGGGCTGATTGCACCGTCGGCATCAACGCAAACAGCGAGGTCGACTGCATCGAGCCGCCATCGGGCGATCCCGGACCGGGCATCTGCTACGTCCGGACGAACAAGTACCTGTCGGTTGACCCGAACCCGGCCAACGCCGGTGTGCTGACAGCCCGCCGGATCAGCCTCGACATGGGCGGCGGCTCGATCGTGGTGCTCGGCTGGATGGGCGAGCCGGCAATCACGCCGGTGGCCGGGCCGGAACCAACGCCACAGCTTCTTGTGCGGGTCGAGCCCGTGCCATACTACGCAGACTGGTCCACGTTGGACTCCGTCCACGTGGGTGACTGCGAAATCTCGCCCGGTCGCACATACCTCATCGAGGCGATCGAAGCCGGCGCCGATGTCGGTGATCCGTCAGCCTACTCAGAAGTTCTGCTCCTTCGTACGGTCACCAACTACGGCGATGTATCGGGTAGTTCCGTGCGTCAGCCTCCGGACACCAACCGAAACTTCAAGGACATCAACGCGGTCGTCCGAGGCTTCCAGAGCGTGCAGAAGGAGCCGAAGGTGTGGCTCGATCTCTACGGGGCGCTTGCCCTTCCCGCCGTGCCGGCCTTCAACGACATCAGCTTCACGGATATCAACGCCGCCGTGTCGGGGTTCCAGGGCGCAACGTACCCGTTCGAGGATCCGTGCAATTGTCTCGGACAGACGTGCGCGCCGCGCCCCTCGGGTCCGCAAACGACAATAGCCTACGACTATCGCAACCAGATGGTCGAGTACAACGGCGGCGCGACCAGCCTGCGTCACACCTACGCCTACGACGCGCTCGGCCGGCGCATCGCCAGGGTCGTCGACGCCTCCCCGAGCCGCGGGCTTCAGCCCGCGCGGCCTCCCGGAATGACTGAAGCGGGCGTCCCCACCGAGACCCGATATTTCTACGACGGCTGGCAGGTCGTCGAGGAGAGAGACGCCGCACAGCCCGTGCCCGCCACATTGGCGACCTACGTCTACGGCAATTACATCGACGAGGTCCTCAACATGCAGCGTGATACCACCGGCGACCCGACGCCGGAGGACTACTACTACCACACCGACGACCTCTTCAACGTCATGGCCGTCACCGACGCTGCCGGCAACGTCGTCGAACGCTACGAATACGCCGACTATGGCCAACCGATCGACCCGACCACCCTGGCCCCGATTCCCGGCGACCCGTCCACCGTCGGCAACCCCTACGGCTTCACCAGCCGCCGCTACGACCTCGAAACCGCGTGGTACTACTACCGCACCCGCTACCTCGACCCCACCGCCGGGCGCTTCACCACCCCCGACACGATTGGCATTTGGGGTGATACGGCCAATCTTGGTGGTGCATTCGCGTACGCTGCCTCAGACCCATGGACTTTTACCGACTTTTTGGGTCTTGTAACTGTTCATGGTCCAGCCAAAGTAACCACACCTGGCGGTGCGACCGTCGAGATCGGCAACGGTGAAGAGGCGAAGGTTCCTTCGAATTCTTCGATCTCTTTGGGTACTGTAATTGTTGGGGGTCCAGCCAAAGTAACCACACCTGGCGGTGCGATCGTCGAGATCGGCAAAGGCGAAGAGGCGAAGGTCCCTTCGGGATCTACGATTGAAGATGAGGAGAAGTCCAAGGAGCGGGCGGCGGACGATATCTTTCGCCGGGCCGACGAGAAGCCCAAGGGGAAGACACGGCCGCCATTGCCGCCACCGACAGGGAAACCGGGAGAAATCGAGATATGGCGAGATAAACGTGACCACGGTCCCGATGGGCCGAGTGGTGGCCTGAGGGTCCGGGTGTTGGCCGGAGAACGCCTGCCAACGAAAAAAGAAAAACCACCGCAGAGCGAGGAGGAGTTTCTAAAGAGTAAGAAGCACTTGGATGCCGTGCGGAAGGGGCGGAAGTATGTAGGCGGCTGGAGGCATGGAGGGCATTACACTCGCCCGAAGAAGTAGCGGACTGCAAGAACGCATGGAAACCCAGACGCGATAATGGGGGCAGTCACCCATGTGGCACTACAACGAGATGTGCGGGAAGACGTTGTTTCACCCAGTCGGCGCTTGATCATACTCATGACCGTTTCGACTTGCCACCGCTGGCCGTAACGGCGTAGTTCCTTCGGAGGCTTGAAGTACCGCCGCATCATTCTGCGATGGTAACGGGTGTCGGCCCTGGCGCGTGGCCCGGCGCCGCCGCGCAGGCGGATCGGGATTGCGCAGGCAAACGGAGCGGCGGGATCATGGCATCCAGGAAGCGGAGAGTGGCGTTGTCTCACGATCAGGTTCGCCACCGAGCAAGGTAGGGCCGGTTCCACCCGCCGCCACTCCCCCGGAGCGCACTGAGGCGGGTCACTCCTACCCCATATCATGCCGTCGAGCGGCAGCGCGGAGCAATCGAAGGCGGCGGGCGAGCCGGGACGCTCTTGCTGCGGCCTGTCCTTCCCGGAACTGCCATCCGCGCTCACTGCGCCTCCCGTTTGTTCCGTGGCAGGCTCGGCGCGGTCGGGGAGCAGCTCCCGCACGTCAATGACTGCAATCCGAAGCCACGATATGCCGACCTCCCATGCTCGAATCTGCCGAAATTGCGAGTTGAGAGCGTGGCCTTAGCACGAGGTGCGTCAAACCGTAACTCCTGTACTGACAACATGTACGGAGTAGACGGGAGGGACAGTACGGGCCGAACGGTATGTGCACGTAGACAATCCGAAAAAAAAGAGGCTGCCACCGCGCGCGAACTTCAACCGCGAATGCGCATTGATTCGTGAGGTCTGGTACCGCGTTTCAGATGTCCCGCGGCCGCCCGAGCCGTGGGCTCAGTTCAGCGAGGTCCCCCCGCGCAGGCTGAAGCCTGCGACTCCGCTTGAAGTCGTGGTAACCGGTAGCAAGTAAGACGGCACCGCCTGCCGGCGCGTTGCCCAGCGCGGAGCCGTCTAAGCGCCGCTTCCGCGCCACGGTGCATGACGATCGCCGGGGCGCTCGAGAAGTGAGGTTATTGCAATGAAAATGTCGTTCCTTGTCGTGGCGGCCCTGGGTATCTGGACGGTGTTCACAGCAGCGGCGGGATCCGACGGAGAATCCCATGACGTAGGCAATGGCGTCGGCGCTCCCCCCTTCCCCGGTGGCGCCGACGTTAGCGGCGTCATGAGTGCGCGGATGCCGTTCATAGCCAACACCGGACAGACGGATGATCGGGTTGCCTTCTATGCCCGTACTTTCGGCGGGACCGTATTCGTCACGCACGAGGGAGAGATCGTCTATTCACTGCCTGGCAGAGAAGCAGATAGTCCCGCCCGGGTAGTCGCGCTGCGCGAGCAGTTCGACGGCGAGGGCGGTGCAAGCGTGTCCGGCGCAGGCCGTGCGGCTACGCGCATCGCCTACTACAGAGGTCGCGACCGGTCGCAGTGGCGAAGCGATATCCCGGCGTACGATCGTGTTCGGATCGGCGATCTGCGGGAAGGTGTTACGCTGGAACTCGCCGCCCGGGCTGATAACGTCGAGAAGCTCTTCATTCTGGAGTCCGGGGCGCGGCCCTCGGACATTCAGATGCGCTTTCGCGGCGCGGTCGCGCTGGACACAAGTGCCTCCGGCGAGCTGGTGGTCGTGACGGAGCTCGGCCCCGTTTCGTTCTCAAAACCTGTTGCCTACCAAGAAGCCGGTGATGCGAGGGACTACATCGAAGTCGCCTATGCAGTGGATGGTGATTCGTACGGTTTCAGCGTTGGCGCGTATGACCCTACCCGTCGCCTGATCATCGATCCACTTCTGGCATCCACCTTCCTTGGCGGTGGCGGCGACGAAGGGTCTTGGGCAGGCGTGGCACTTGCGTTGGGCTGTGACGGTGATGTCTACGTGGCCAGCCACACGGAATCGATCGACTTTCCTGCGCCCGGTATGCCCTATGATTCCGAGCACAACGGCAACGCGGGTGTCTTCATCGCGAGGCTCGATGGGACTCTCGGCATACTGCACGCAGCCACGTTTCTCGGAGGCAGCGGCGATGATTGGGGGCGGCGCGGTCCGAGCTTAGCCGTCGCGTGCCCCGGATACCTCTACGTGGCGGGCGAAACGACATCGGGCGACTTCCCGACCACTCCCGGTGCCTACGATGAGGATTCCAACGGTTCCACCGATGTCTTCCTGGCGAAACTCACGACCGACCTGTCCTCGCTGGCAGCGTCCACCTTGCTCGGAACCAGTGGCTACGAGACCGCCAACTCCGTAGTCCTTGACACGTTCGGTCATGCCTTCGTCGCCGGCTACACGCGGTCTTCGTGGTTTCCGACGACGGCGGGCGCCTACGATCCTACATTCAACGGAATTGGTGGACAGAGTTGGGGTGGAGACATCTTCATCTCCCGCTTCAGTTCCGACCTGACAACTCTCTCAGCATCCACTTTCCTCGGAAGTTCAGGGTGGGAAGACGGAGGGTACATGGGGGTCCACCCGAACCAGGAGATCTACATCACCGGCACCACCAACTCATCTGCCTTCCCGACGACCCCGGGCGCCTACAGCGAACAATACAACGGTGGTATATGGTACGGCGGAGACGGGTTCATCTCCCGGCTCAGCAATGACCTCACGACGCTGACGGCTTCGACCTATCTGGGGGGCAGCAGCATCGATTTCAACTTCGACCTCGTCATCGGAGACGATGGACGCGTTCATGTTACCGGCCACACGGCATCAGCCAATTTTCCCACCACGCCCGGAGCCTACGACGCGGTCTATCATGGTCCCGGGGGGCCGGACAGCGGAGATGACGCGTTCGTCTCCAAACTCGATCCCGACCTGACGACGCTCGAGGCATCCACCTACCTGGGCGCCGGCGGGCTGGAGGTGGGCATGGCCCTGGATCTGGACGACGAGGGGAACATCTACGTGGCGGGGACCACCAACAGCGCCACCTTCCCGACAAGTCCGTCCTCCTACGATCCGACCTTCAACGGTTTTACCGTCGCGTACGGCGGGGACGTCTTCTTGGCACGTCTCGACGGCGACTTGGCGAACCTGGAAGGCAGCACCTACCTCGGAAGTAGTCACAATGACCATGCGAGCGCTATCGCCGTCCAGTCCGACGGCACGCTCTACGTAGCGGGTTGCACGCGCTCTGTCGGCTTCCCGACGACTCCCGGCGCCTATCAAGAGAACCACCAAGGCGGCAGCCACTATGAAGCCGGCGATGTGTTCGTATCCCGTTTCAATCACTACCTGTCGTCGGAGGATGACGTGGATGCGGACGGCGTCCCGAATGATCAGGACAACTGCCCGGACGATCCGAATCCCTTGCAGGAGGACTCCGATGGGGATGGCGCCGGCGACATCTGCGAGGTAGCCCGTCCGATGCCCGATGCCGCTATCCATATTGATGGCACTTCCGTGCCCTGTACAACGGATGCCGAGTGCCTGGAAAGTCTGTCCTCGGCGTCGGAAATCTACTGCGTAGAGGCGCCGGCCGACGGCGGTGGTACGGGGATGTGCTACGTGCGGCGAAACCGGTACGTGTCGATCGACCCGAATCCGAACAATGCGGGTACGCTGACCGCACGCCGGGTCAAGCTGGCTACCGATGCGATCCTCGGGTGGGTCGGTCCGCCGTCACCCGTCACGGTGACCGGGGCGGAACCGAGTCCGCAATGGCTCTCGCGCGTCGAGAGCGTCCCGGCGTACTTGGATTGGAGCACGGTCGGTACGGTTCACTTGGGCGACTGCGAGATATCGCCAAACCAAGCGTACACCATCCAGGCCATCACAAGCGGCACCGACGAAGGCAACGAAGCCAGCTACTCCGAGCCGCTACCTCTCGAAACCGTTGTGCTATTCGGCGACATCGTCGGGGCGGACGCCGCCTCGCCGCCGGACGCCGACCGTAACTTCAAGGATATCTCGGCCATGGTTCGGGGCTTCCAGAGCGTGCAAACCGAGCCAAAGGTCTGGCTCGATCTGCAGGGTGGCACGGCGACACCTGAGATTCCCGACTTCAGCGACATCAACTTCGTCGACATCAACTGGGCTGTGGCGGGTTTCCAGGGCGGCGATTATCCGTTCCCGGCACCGTGCGCCTGTCCGGGGCAAGCCTGTCCATGATCAACGCTCTGATCACCCGGCGCGCGTGCCGGTCGACCTGGTCAGTGGTCCGCCCGGCGTCTGAGCCAGGGCGATGGAAGCGTCAGTCGCTACGGACGCCGGTCTGCAGGGGCTCATTGGCCGGCGGATCCGCAGCGCCCGTTTTCAGACGCCAATGGGAGGCCCGTTCGGGCTTGCCCCATGCCTCGTAGAGCGCGGCGAGCCGCCGTGACACGACCCGGCTTACGATGGCGGTGGCGTCATCCGCGGCACGGATGGCCTCGTGGCTTCGCAGCAGCAATTCCTCAGCCTCCTCGAAACGGTTTGCCGCGATGAGGCAGTAGCCCAGTGTGCTCTCGACCTCCGCGATCCGCCAGGTCTGGCGTTGTTGCCAGCTCAACTCGCGCATGATCGAGAGGCTCCGGCGCAGGAGCTCTTCGGCCGGCAGCGTTTCGCCTTGTTCGATCAGCAACAGGCCGCAGGTGGCCATCGCCATCGCGGTCGGGAGGTGCTTCTCGCCGAACAGCTCCTGCAACCGGCGGAGTGCTGAACGTGCCGGAGGGTCGGCTTCTTCGATGCGGTCGAGTGCCAGCAGAACGTCGGCCAGGTGGCGCTCGAGGCGGGATGCCTCCGGTATGGCCGTGGCGCCGAGTTCGCGATATGCTTCCAGTGCATGCTCCAGCATCTCTGCCGCGCCGCTAAGGTCGCCGACGGCGTGAAGCGCTAGCCCTAGCGAGTGCCGTGTCTGGGCCACCTGCAGGTGCCGGTCGCCGAGCAAACCGACTCGCTGATGTAACGCGGTTTGATACGTGGTTGCAGCCTGCCGATATTCGCCCTTGGCCGCAAGGACATCTGCCAAATCGACAAGGCATGCGGCGACCTGTTCGTGTGCCGGTCCCAGGAGCCCGCGATACAGCGCCAGTCCCTCGCGAAGCAAGGCCTCTGCCGGCTCTAGATGACCGGCGCGCGCCAACGCAGTCCCGGCATAATGGAAGCGCGCGGCCAGTCGTGGATTGTCCTCGCCCATCGCCGTCCGATACTGCGCTGCGCCTCGACGCGCGCTCGTCGCGGCACTCGCTGAGTCGCCCTGCGCCGTCAAGTAGCGCACCAGGACGGCGTTGAAGCGCACGTGCCTCTCCGAGTTTGGCGGAAGGGTCATGAGCGCTTTCTGCTGGATCTCCACCGCCCGATCATTGTCGCCCGTCAGGTGATGCGCCATCGCTAGCGTGTCGAGAACGGCGGGTGATGCGTCTCGGCTCAGCTCGACCGCACGCGCGGCCAGCGGCAACGCTTCGTCAACATGACGTAGATCAGGAGGTTCGCAGGTCAGCAGAATCCACGCGAGGGCGTTGATCGGTTCGGCGCGGTCTTCATGGGCTGCTACCAGACCGCGCAGGAGACTGATCAACTCCTGCGTCATTTGACGTCCCTCATTCAATCGGCCCATGCGAAGCAGCGTCTTGGCAAGGGCGTCCATCTCACGGTGGAAGACGGGTGATTCCGGACCCACCTCCTCGCGGATGATCTGTAGCCTGCGACGGCTGACAGCGATCGACTCATCGAGTTTTCCCATGCGCTGCAGGAAGTGCGCGAGGGATTCCGCCGTGACAAGAACGTGGTCCACGTCTGCGCCCAGCGTGTCGGCGCTTTCTTCGACGAGCTTGCGGTACACACGTTCGGCCTCGTCGAATAGGCCTCGGTCACTAAGGTAACCGGCGAAGTCGTAGGCTGCCGAGACCGTCTGCCAGTGCAACTCTCCACGGGTACGCTGCAAACCGGCGAGCGCCTCGCGATACAGCCGCTCTTTCTCGTCTTGCAGAGCGGCTCCCTGGAGAGCCCGGGCGAGACCCTGCATGGTGAGGAAGGTGAACGGGTGTTCCTGTCCCAGGATACGGCGACACTGCACCAGCCCCGGCCTGAGGATTGCCACCGCCTCGTCATATTGATAGCGCATCACGAACCACCAGCCCCTCAGCGGTTCGGAGAGAACGTTGAGGCTGTCATCCGGACTCAGCGTCCGCCGGCTGATCTCGCGCAGTTCCTGCGCGAGCGCCTGGCCTCGGGCGTGCTCCCCGCGCAGAAGGCAAGATACCGACCATTTCCACATGGTTGCCAGCGTGTCGCGGTGATCGTTGCCCAGCGTCCGCCGCTGGTCGCGCAGCGTCCGCGCAAACACGTCTTCGGATTCCTGGAATTCTCCGCAATCGGTCAGGGCGCCTGCGAGTGCCGAGGCACAGCTCAGCGTCTTGGGGTGCCACTCGCCAAAGACGCGCGCCATACCGTCGCATGCGGAGCGCACCAATGGCTCGCCCTCTTTCGGTCGGCCGGATGCCACCAGCAGATCTCCGACCGCCAGACGTGACCGTAGCGTGTCGGGATGGCCACCTCCGAGCGCGCGAGCGCGGATCTCCAGCGCGGACCGCAACTGCGGCTCGGCTTGGGCGTAGTGCCCCAGCCCGCGCAATGTCATTCCGATGGTCTCGTACGCGGTCGCCGCCAGCTTCTCCTTGCCCGCAAAGGCTGCTTCGATCCGCTCGCTCGCTCCGTGAGCCATCTCAGCCACCGATACGTCTCGGGCGAACCCGCCGGCAAGCCCCGGCGGTAAGGGTACATCAGGCGCATAGGCTGACTGAAGCCGCAACTGCAACGGATCGGCTGATATGAGCATGTTGCTGAAGAACGCATTGATTGCCTTGGCCGATTCCGCCTCGGCTCGAGCTCGGATGAGCCCGACGGTCGCTGCGGCGAGTCCGACGACCATGGCGGCTGCGGCGATTGCCCCGACGCCCACGCCTGCACGGTTTCTCCGAACGAACTTACGGAACCTGTAGGCGGCTCCCGGGGAGGCGGCCATGACGGGGTCGTTGCGGAGATGGCGATCGATGTCGTCTGCCAAGCTCGCGGCACTATCATAGCGGTGTGTCGGATCCTTCTCGAGGGCCTTCACCACAATCCAATCAAGGTCACCTCGCAACGTTCTTTTGAGTGCCGCTGGGTCGCTGCGCCGCAACCTCGAGGTTTCGGCCGAATCCTCACCCATTGCCGCGATCCGGTGTGATGGAGTCTGCGGTTGGTTCTCTTGAATCAGTCGCTGAATATCGGCGATCCCGGCCTGCTGCAGCGTTGCCGAATCAACCGGCGTTACGCCGGTCAACAACTCGTACAATACGGCTCCTAGGGAATAGACGTCGCTACGCGTGTCGATGCCGCGCCCGTTCATCTGAGCTTGTTCCGGACTCATGTATTGTGGTGTGCCGATGAACTGGAGCAGATCGGTGTAGAGCGGTTTGTCCGTAAGGCGTTCACTCGTTGCCTTGGCAATCCCGAAGTCGATCACCTTCGGGGCCGGCGCGCCATCCCGCAATTCGACTAGCAAGTTCGACGGCTTGATATCTCGGTGAATGACCCCTTTCTGATGTGCATGCTGAACCGCACGACACACGCTGGATAGGAGACTCAGCCGCTCACGAACCACCAGACGCTGTGCGTCGCAGAACTCGGTGATCGGAGTGCCATCTACCAGTTCCATCACAAAGTAGGGCCGGCCGGTCTCGGTCGCCCCGGCGTCGAAAACACGGGCGATTCCTGGGTGTTCCATCATCGCCAGGGCTTGCCGTTCCGCCTCGAATCTGGCGATCACCTGCTTCGTGTCCATTCCCAGCTTGATGATCTTGAGTGCAACCGTACGCCGCACCGGCTCCACCTGCCGGGCCATGTACACCACACCGAATCCGCCCTCGCCGATAACCTGAATCAGCTCATACGGACCGACACTCTGGCCGGCAAATCCCGTGTCGATCGCGTCCAAGTGCTCGACCTCGGCCAGCGCCGCGACCTGCCCGTTTTCCAGGTTCACAAGCAGCCGCTCCACGGCCCTTCGTAGGTCGGGATCGCCATCGGTGTGCCGATCCAGGTAGTCTGCCCGCCGGTGGCGCGGCAGGTCCGCCACCTGTTGAAACAACTCTTCGGCATGACGCCGGGGTGTACCACTCATCCGAACGCATCCAAACCGCGATGAAGAATCCGCCGGTTATCCTGTTCCGCTCTTTGGTATTCCACTGATCAATGCGTATTCGCGGCCGGAACTCGTGCGCTCCTGCTCACGTTTATCGCTTGTCGCGGAGGCCCGGCGGGTCTTAACTCATTTTCAGGGGAACGGGCGTGCTCGTAGCGGGTCAGCCGTCATCCGCATCGCGCAATTCGCCCTCGAGCCACGCCCGAATATACCGCCACTCACGTCCCACCGTGCCGACGGATATCCCCAAGGCAGCCGCCGTCTCCGCAGTCGTCATCCGGGCGAAGAAACGCATGTTGACGATCTGCCCCTTGCGCGGATCCTCAGCTTCGAGGCGCTGGATGGCCTCATCCACCGCCAGCACGTCTTCCGGTAGCGGTTCGAGGGTCGGCTCGGCGTGCTCCAACGGTACCTGTTGCTGATCACCGCCGCGCTTCGCCGCGGCGGCCCGCCGCGCACGTTCCACGAGAATCCGCCGCAGCGCCCGGGCGGCGGCAGCGAAGAAGTGGCCCCTGCCATCCCAGCGGGGATCATCGCTTCCCACGAGGCGCATATACGCTTCGTGAACGAGCGCCGTAGGCTGCAGGGTCTGGCCCGGGGGCTCATGCTTCAACCGGTCCCGGGCGAGTTTCCGCAGCTCGTCATAGACTAGCGGCAGGAGTTCATCCGTCGCTCGGCGATCGCCCTTCTCGACCTTGGCGAGAATACGGGTGATCTCGTTCATGGAGCCCTCGATACCAAAAACCTCGCGTTGCTGATAGCCCAGGACTGCGGTTCGGTTGGGATTTCGACCTCAGCAACTGCCGGGGCCCGAGTCGCCTCTTGTCGAGAGCCGTGTATTGCGTGCATCATGCCACCGCGATGGATGGTACGAATTCTCACGCTCATAATAGCAGCGTTGTGCGGAGCGCTGCAAGCTGGTGATGCAACATCGTGGGTCTACCCGTTCCGATTCCGTATCCGCGCCACCGCCTGATGTGTCCAGCCTAAAGACCCGTCCCTGACGAAGACTCCATCCGAGGCAAGTCCTGCCTGCTCCAATCGGGGAGCGTGCGCGAACGCGGCTAGCGGCGCACTATGGGAACGGCGGATTCGATCGCCTCAGGCCATGGATGAGCGACGACTCGGTTGCCGGCGCGCAGGTCGGCTGGATGTGAGCTCTGTCGGCGGTCTGCATCATCGCTATCGCCGCGCGGCTTGAGCCCGCGAAGCTGTTTGCTTGTGTCGGCGGTCCGAAGCCGAACCACGCGCGTGTTTCTCAGATCTGGCGACTAGCGCGCCAAGAAGCCTCCGTTCGCAGGCATTCGCTGCTGCTGGCGCCGTGTGCCTACGCCAACTCTCGACTCGGCCAGCCCGTGTCCGCCGGGATGGCGTCTTCAGGAACAACACCCTTTTCCAACCCCAAACGCCGGTTTCAGCCGTTTTCGCACGGGCTCGGGCAAAAGCCGGAAGACGTAAATCGTTGTGTGGGCGTGGTTTAGAGGATTTGGCGATACAGAACTTGAACCTGTGACCTCCTGCGTGTCGAGCAGGAACTCCATACCGAAAACCTGTCCCAAGGCCTCAAGAACGTCGTTCTTCGGGCCGAAAACACGGTTCATCCAAGGCGTTACACTGACGCTAGGGTTGCGCTCTGCCGGAGTTGCAGGGCGATTGACGCCAAACAGACCCCGGAGGAGCGCCGAGCCGTTGCAGGTCGGAAGTGCGATCCGAGTATGCGAGCGAGTCGGTGGGCAGCCGACTCCGCACGTTCCGGCCCCGCGCACTACATGAAATCAGCATGTCGTGCAGTCAGGAGTGCTGCGCTTCCACTTCCGAGGCTGCCGGGGTCACTTGCAGCATGGCCGAGCTGACACGACCGGGCCAGCCACTCGGAAGCGGCATGTTGAACGGTTCTGCTTGCTTGACCATATTGCCTCCAGGGATTGCCGGAGGCCATCATAACGACCCGAAAGGAAAGGCGTTACGAGCAGTCAGGCGCAGCGCAAGAATCGCTGGACCAACACACCGATCCCCTGTTATTCGCAAAGCGCCCTACAATGCTCCTCCTTGCCGTTTCGGGGGAAGGCGAGAGACTCCACTAGCACGAAGGCGGCCTGGAGGTACGACGTGGGGCAGAGGGGGAAGCAGCCCTTGCAGTCGTTGCATTCCTTGGCGGCGATCTCGGGGATGAAAC
>JAJDDX010000045.1 GCA_029260055.1 Phycisphaerae bacterium | reverse complement strand
GGCTGCGACAGATAAGAGACATCCATACGCGGCGTAGAGGAAGACGCCGGCCACGAGCGCTGTTAGTGGGCTCAGGGCTACCAGAGGCGCAAAGTAGAGGTAGAACGGCCGGTACGTCCCGTGGCCGGCTCCCATGGCGTGGAACGCCAAGCAAGCCAGGGCTATCCCGAATCCGCAGCCACATGCGGTACATGTTTTCAAGTCATCGCTCCCGGTAGATCTTGTGCATCACCTTTTCGAACGGAGTCCTCCAGACGTCTGTCTTACCGCCGTAGCGGAAGCCGGCCGTGACACCGAAGTCCTTCTTGAGTTGAGCCTGCCACCGGGCGATCCGTTGCGCCTCCGTACCTGTCCCCGCCAGTAGCTTGCGGACCTTGGACGAGATGGCATCCCACTCCGTGGTGCAAAAGCTCCTATGGTGAGCGAGCATGTACATCTCGAGGTGCTCATAAGTCGCCCATGCCATTCTGAATGCCTTTGGGACGTTGAGGAAAGGCCTATCGGGATCGTTGCCGTCGCCCGCATGGCCTAATCGCGGCCCGTATCCGGCGTGAGAGTAGGAGTCTTGGAACACGTGCATGCCCGCACCGAAGAGCATCAGGTCGCCCGTCCACCAGCCCTCTCGGAGCTGTGCGGCCGCCTCCTGTGACGCCTCCAAGACTTGGTCGAGAGCACCACGCAGAGGGGTCGTGGGAAAGTGGAAAGCCTTGCGTGCTTTTCGGTTCTTGAGTGGCTGACTGAACGGATGCACGTCGACGGTCTGGTTAGCCCACGCGACGACGTATGCGGCGTCACGTGGCGTACCGTTACGCTCGAAGTTGGTACCGACAGTCGTCAAACCACATGCGGCCGCAAGGTAATAGGTCATATAGAAATGGATGTCTTCTCCGTAGAATCCGGTTGGGTCCGTTGCGCGGGGCGGACGCGAGCTCAGGTATTCGTACAGCTGTAAGCCGTCCGCGTATTGAGCGCCGGGCGAGAGAGGCGCGGCCAGGCGGTGCGGCCGTGCGTTCTGAACAAGCCCCAGAGCCGAGGCGGCTCCCGTCTTGTGCGAATCCCGCTGCATGAACCGTCCGAGCCTGGGATTGTATTCAGCCAAGACGGAGGGGGCCAGGCTTGAGAGGGCGAATGCGGCGAGCGTTATTGCGAAGATCCGGTGGCGTTGCGTGGCGAGCATGGTAGTTCTCCGGTTGCAGCAGGGCTCCGGCGAGGAGCATAATTCATCCTGACACCTTATCCGGGTCCGGGGGCTCGGGCTTCCGTTCCTCATGTGCCTTGGGGTTCGTCGACCTCGTCGTCGCGCGCTTTGCGTCCATAGCCAGCCGTATCATTCCGACCGCGGCGTCCTGGTCCCTGCCTACCCGGGTCCAACTGTAGCAAGGGTGATATTGCCTGAAGCTGGGCTCGGTAGGGATCCCGGGGAGCCCCTTGGCGTTCCGTTTCTCTTCGAGAACGTCGTCGAGGGTGACATTTGTTTCCTTGTGGTAGACACCGCGAACGACCCGCAAGATCCGTGCGCGTTCGCCTGCCGAGTCACCCGCATCCTCCGGAACGTACCGGTCCGAGCACCATTGGCCAGCAACGTAGCCGAGCATGTCGTAGATTCCGTCCGGGGTACCGTTCTTCGCGAAGCTACCTACCGGCGCGCGGTTGACGGGCTGGTCCGGTGCCCAGGGGTTGTCTATCCAGTTCCGCCCATAGTGCTCGTAGAACGGAAGTTCGCGCGGCGTGGCCACTTCGATGGCCGGCTCTTGACTTCCCCAAGGCCAAGGGCGTAGTTCGTGCCCGCGGGCCGCGTACTCCCACTCGGCTTCCGTGGGCAGACGAAACGGCATGTCCATTTTTCCGGAGAGCCACTCGCAGTAGGCCACAGCACCGTTCCACGTCACGGCATCCGCCGGGCATCGCTCGGCCCAACGGCGCGGGCGATACGTCTTGCCGATCTTCTCGATCGTCGGCCGGACGGCCGTCTCGCACAGGGCAAAGCGGTGGTTCCCTCGCTCGTTGAGGAACACGCAGAAATCCTCAGCCGTTACGAGCAACCGAGCAAGATAGAAGTCGTGAACGCGGATCGTGCGTTGGGGACGCTCCTCGGGATGGTATTCATCCGAGGTCTTGTCACTCACGGGACTTCCCATGAGGAAGTCGCCGCCTTGAACATGGGCGAGGTCCGGCACTCTGATTGCCCGCGGCGAACGCTGAGCGCGGACGGGCTCCTGTGCGTGGCACCAGGACGCCGACCCAACGATCACTAGCACCAATGCGGAGATTCTCGACATTACATCTGCTCCTCCCTGACACCTTCGCCGCGACGTCTCTGTTGTTCAATGTGTCCAACTCGGCATGTATACGGCATGCCAGCACCGCGTCGTTACTTCGGCAGTGGCACACCTTCCGGCCCCCAACCCTCAGGCATCTTCGGCGGGTTCTCGGGCCAACCCGGTCCTCTATCGTCCGGATGATGCGGACCATATGGCCTCGATCTGCTGTCCGGACCTTCAGGTAGTTTGCCACGGGTCTTGCCTTGCAGCTTTCCCTCACAGCAGCTGGAGCAACTTCCTTCCTTGCCGACGCTACTTCCGCAGTTTCGGCCGGTTTGGTTGTCGTAGTAATCTGAGAACTGGAAGGCGCTCTCGCACTCTTGGTACATCCGCTTCGTGTCCTTCCGTGACATTGGATCTGGTGTTGCCCACGCAGGCAGACCTTGGCCCCTGACATAGTCAATGCCGGCTTTGATCCCCTTCAGCTTCTCGCATTCGTACGTCTGATAGTACTCAGTAGCCGCGCCCGCGAATTTGGAGTATTCCTGACCGCCGCATGTGTAGTAGTTCTTGATGAACGCGCAGTGAATCACACAGTGGATATAGGACCATGCGATTGTCTCCCCCTTGACCGTTCCGGGCTTTCCGGTCTTCTGATTATAGTCGTCCCCGAGTTCCTCATAGACCTTGTTCCGGCACTTGCCAATGTCCAGGTTGGTGAAGCCGGCTGCCTCAAGGTACCAGCCGATCACCGTACCGTAAGATATGTCCGGGACTAGGTGATCCGCAATAAGTTGGCGGCCTGACGGGTCGCGCCCTGCTTGAGGATTGCCCCGCGCGGCGGCGTAAAGGCTCATTCCATCAGAGTACTGCCGACCGGGCAATAGCGACGCCGTCACGGCGCGGCTCTCGGCGTTACGGGCGAGTACCTGCGACATGAGCGTTCCCGTCCGGTTCGGATCCCGCTGCATGAACCGTCCGAGCTTGGGATTGTATGCACGTGCCCGGTTGTGGTAAAGGTTCGTGTCCGGGTCATAGGCCAGTCCCTGGTGCAAGTGCTGGTTGCTCAGGACATGGAGGCCCTGGGGCGTGGTCAGGTCGATGTCCTGGCCGGCGCCGTTTTCCGCCTTGAATAGGTCGCCGTACGGCTCGTAGCTGTACTGCTCACTCACAGCGCCGCTCGCGTTCGTGAGGCCGACGACGTTGTAGTTGGCGTCCTGCATGACGAGGTGCGGCGAGGTCGCGCCGTCATGGTACTGCGCCACCTGCTCGTCCACGTAGTCCAGACCCCAGACGTATTGACGCTCGAGCGAGCCGGCGGCATCGCGCTGCTCGATCAGCCGGCTGCCGTCGTAGTAGTAGTGGTCCGTCAGCACAGGCGGACCGTCACCCGTGTATCGCTCGATCCGTCGCCCGAGGGCGTCGTAGCTGTACGAAGTGTGCGTGTCCGCCGACTTTCCGCCGTCGCGCGTCACCCAGACGACGCGATTCCATGCGTCGTATGTGTAGGTCTGTGCGCCGTCGTCGGTCAGATTGCCGGCTGCATCGTATTGGTAGGCAGGCTGGGTCGTGTCGCCATCCACCGCGCGGCTGACGATCTTGTTGGTCTCGTCGGTCATGTCGTGGCGCTTCTCGATGGCCGTATCCCGGCCCTTTTGTCCTGGATCGAAATCCCAGTCACGGTTGTTGTCCGTGTAGGTGTGGACGACCAGGTCGTTCGCGTCGTCGGCGGTCGTGAAAGCAGTGGTCAGAATTCATCCTGACACCTTATCCGGCCTCTGACACCTTATCCGGCCTCGTGTGTTCAAACGCCCACCCGCACTCAGGACATCGCTCGCCGCTTAGTTGGCGCAGATCGTAGCCGCATCTGACACACCTTCCACGGCGGTTGCGGTGCCATCGCCTCAGTCGGCCGGCCACTACTTGTGGAATCAG
>JAJDDX010000440.1 GCA_029260055.1 Phycisphaerae bacterium | reverse complement strand
CCGTGGCATTCCTTGCAGCGGAATGTCGTGCTTCCGGTCTTCACGCCCGCCCCGGTGGCATAGAGCGGATGGTCGCCGGTCGGCTCAGCCGCACCGTTGACCTTCCACCACTTGTCGTACAGTAGACCACCGCGGACAGTGTTCGCGCCGGCCAGCGGGGTGGTCGGAAGCGTCTGGGCGTAGGCACCGGCATCGGCCGCATGCTGGTCGCTGTGTCCCAGCCCGACGAACCCGTGCATCGGCTGACCCGGCTGCCCATAGCGGATCTTGTGCAGCGTTTCCCACGGGTTGCTGTTCGCGACCGTGCCGACGAACTTGCCGCCGCCGAAGTCGATCTCCCGACCATCGGTGCCGTGGCAGACGAAGCAGGCGTCCGCCTGGTCGTACCAACCGCTGTAGTAGCCGTAACCGTTGGTCACATCACCGATGAAGGCCTTCGAGCCGAAATCGATGTACGTGTCGGTGTCGAGCATGCCGGTCGTGATGAACGTTACCAGGTCGTTGATGTCCGCATCACTGAGGCCGTAGGCGCCGAAGTCGTGGCCGTTGACCGTGGTGGCCGGGTCGTTCTTGAGGATGTCGAACAACTGCGGCTCGGTCATGACGGTGCCGAGGATCCCCGGGATCCCGGTGAAGTGGCTTCCGGTGGCATAGGCCCCAGCCGCACCCTTGTAGTCCCAACCGTGACATTCCTTGCAGCGGAAGGTCGTGTTGCCGGACTTCGCACCTGCCGGGGGATAAAGCGGGTGGTCGCCGGTCGGCGTGGGCGCGCCGTTGACCGCCCACCACTTGTCGTACAGAAGACCACCGCGCTGCAGCGACGAGAGCGCGCCGACGGTGGGCTTGAAGCCGTTATCGTGCGTGTGACACTGGGTGCAGACCGGCATCGACCCGTCGAGGGTATGCGGAGGCACGACCAGTTGATCAGACGGATAATCGTGGCACGCCTCGCAGATGCCCTTGACCGCCGGATCGGGGTCGACGAATCCGCCCGGACCGACGGGCAACGTATCGTTGTCGAACGCCACGGGGTTGGTCGTCTGCTCGGGCCAGTTGAAGAAGCTGTCGTGGATCAGGTGAAGGTTGGCGGAGTTGGAGTGAACCGCGTGGCAGTCGGTGCAGTACTCCGTGTGGTGCGCGCCGCCGTGTTCGGTGGGGGCTCCCGCTCCGCGGTGGCATTCCATGCAAAGTGCGCCGCCGGTGGTCGATGCACGAAGGTAGGGCGTGCCCGCATCCTGCGTGTGCGGATCGTGGCAGGTGCCGCAACGGATGTTGCCGGTGCCGTCTTCCAGGTGCAGATCGAGTTCAGCGTAGGCTCCGGGCTCAGGGCCGGCGGAACTGCCAGCATCAGCCGGGAGACCCCACGGGTGCGAGTTGCCGGCCGCCGCTCCGGCGATCGGTGTGGCTTTCGCGACACCGGCGCCGTTGTGGCACGAGAGGCAAAGGTTCTCTTGTCCCTCGCCGGTGAGCATGCCGTTCGGTAGTCCGTCCATCGAGTGGCAGCGACCGCACAGATTCGGAATGTCAATCAGGTGGGGCGGGACGATCGGATCGTCCGGGTTCATCACCGGGCCGTTGTCGCCGAGGAAGTCGCCCACGGTGCCGGCACCGAAGTCCGCGATAGCCATTTCGAGGTCCGCGTGGTCGATCTGACGGTCGCGGTTGAAGTCGAACGCCGGGCGGAACTCGCCGGAGTGAATGACAGCGGCTACTTCGAACGGGCTGTCGGGGAACTGAGGCCGCGAGGCGCTGAGCTTACGCGACAGCTTGGCCTGATCGGTCGCATCGTTCGTGCGGCCTGATCTGTCCGTACTCGCTGCGGCGAGCGTGCAACTGACGCCATAGACTTCGATTGCTCCGTTGTTCGTGCTCGCGACGTAGAGCGTCGTGCCGTCTATGACCAGATCGGTCGGTACGCGAAGCTCACCGGCTGCGGTGCCGTAAGTGAGCAGCGGCGTGTTAGTCGCATCCAGTTCGCTTCCGTTCGACGCGAACGCACGTACGGTGCCCATCAGTGCGTCGGCGACGTAGATGTTCCCGCATCCGTCGAGGGCGAGCCCCTCACTTCGCGCGAACCAGGCGGTCTCGCCGGCGGCGTTGAACAGGATCCGATATCCGAACTTGAACAGAAGAATGCCGGATGTATCGAAGACCTGCACGCGGAAGTTGTCCGCATCGGTGACGATGACACGGCCGAGTGCTTCGTCAAGGGCGATCGCCTGCGGCGATTCGAATTCTGACAGGCCCCAGCCCTCGACGCCCCAGGCCCGAGCAAGACCCCACACGCCGAGCGATTCCGCGAAGACCATGATGCCATGGTCGCCGCTATCCGCCGCGTACAGTTCGCCTGTCACGGAATCGAACGCGAGGTCGTTTGGCGCCACGAGGGCCAGCGGAGCGGGATTGACGACGCCGAGCGGGTTGAACCCGGCATCATAGACGCCGATGCTGCCATCGGCGCGCGAAACGAAGACGCGGCCGTCGGCGTGTACGGCGATCCCTACCGGGGTCTCCGGGATAGCGAAGGTGGCCACTACGGCGCCGGCGCCGTCGAGTTCCACGACCTGCCCATTCGGCGGGTCGGTCACGTAGATGCCGCCGCCTGGCACGGTTGCCATTCTGGCTGGGAAGTCAAAGCCGGTTGCGTACGTGTCGACATGAGTCAGGCTCGGTGCCTGTCCCAGTGTGGCTGCAGCGATAGCTACAAGGCATGCGCCAATCATTCGCGGTCTCCTGTGGTGGTTCCTCAAGAAGATGGGGCGCGCGCAGTGCGCGAGGATGATCTGGCCCAACTTCCCTCCGTCTCACAAGTGGCATGTTCCGTGCCGATAACGTGCGCAGGCGAGCCGTACGTGCCCGTTATTGAGACACGGTTGTTAGTGGTTTGGCGACAGGGACTTATCGTCCGGGCGACGGATGGTTGGCGGGGCCGGCGCCCTGCGAGATTCCCGCTTCCGGTAACCGAGAGCCCGAGAGTCTCGCTTCTGGGATGGGTGCCAACGTGTTGCGTTACGGACGGCAGGCGGCTCAGCCCTCAATAAAGAGCTGGTAGTAGTAGGTCCACCGAGTGTAGTCGTTCAGGTCCACATCGGTATCTGCGTCGAAATCGAACACGGCGCAACCGGTGCTAACGCCCACACCGGGGCCGTCCATGCAGTCGGTGAACGAGGCGTAGTCGACCATGTCTAGCACGCCGTTGCCGTCGTAATCGCCGGGCGCTCCGTCTACGATGAGCAGGTAGGGCTTCGTGCCGTCGTCGGCGTCCTCGGCGTCCATGAACACCTGGTTGTCCGGGTAGGGGGTCTGCGGGTCGATTTGGAAGCGAAAGCCGATACGCTTCGTTCCGTCGTTCACCACGTCAATCACCGCGCTGGTTACGTCGATTTCGTACTCGCGTTCCTGGCGTGGTCCGATTGTGGCGACTCCCTGAAGCACCGCGGGTTGCGAACCCCAGTCAGCGAGCGACTCGGCCAGGTCGGATGGGTAGGCATAAACGTGGACGTCCATATCCGGAAACGGCGGGACAGAGAAGATTGTCACGCCGCGGAGCGTGAAACGCAGCGTGGCCGTCAGTGGCGGCTCGAAGGTGACGCTCGCGAGGTCGTATTCCCACACCACTCGGCGTTCGAAGTCCGAGCGGGATTCGGTCGCCAGCGTGATCGCGCCCTCCCAGCCGGGGCCGTAACCGTTGAAGGTCCAGTCCTCCGCATCCGCGATGCCGTCAAAGGGGCCGTTGATGCCGTCGCCAAGCGTGCCGCCGAGGCGCCCGGCATCACCGGGGTAGATCGGGGGCAAGAACGCCGCGCCGGACACGGCTAACGTGACGCACACACACAACAACGATAGCAACGAAAAGTTAACGACTGTTCTACGCACGGCTGCACCTCCCCCGGTTAGCATGCAACTTGGCACCGGGACCGCGGCTCTCGGGTCAACTCCGTCGACCCGACGCCTCGCATCCCTTTAAGTCTATTATTCTAACGAGCCTCCGGCATTAGGGCACGCGGCCCATAATCCTAAGTCTTACTGACCCCCAAGACTCTGATGGAGCGGGAGCTCGGTGTCGCTCGCACGCTCGGATGCGGGTATCGTACCGGTTATCGGATCGCCGCCCGTTAGCGGTGCCGGTGCCGGCGGAGCCGGGCACGGCGTGCTCTCGTTGTCGCCGACCCAGTCATGCTCACCCCAGAGCGCTCCGTGTGCATGGCACGTCTGGCAGGACGTGCAGCCGAACGCATGGTAGAAGTTCTCAGCCGCAAACCAGTCCACGTGGCACAGGTTGCACAGGCCGGTGCCTGCGCCGGCCCAGTCGACCGTGACGTCGCTGATGCCGACTACCACTTCCCGGGCCCCACCGAAAGTCTCCCACGGCGGACCAAAGAAGCCGCCCAGACGAGTGCCGTCGTCGACGTGCATCGAGCCGTCGACATAGTCACGGATCATGTACGGGTTGCCGTCCGGGTTGGTCGGCGTATTGGATCCGTGCGGGTCGTGACACTCGACGCAGTTCATGACGGAGCCTGGAGCGCCGGAGTAGTCCAGCCAACCGCGCTTCGAATCCGGTCCGTGTGCCGAGTGTGTCCAATTGTAGTCCACGTACCAGGGGCCCGCCTTGTAGTCGCACGAGTCGATGCCGCGTAGCGACGAGCAGCCGCCGCCGATGCAGGCGCCGCCCAGGATCGTGGTCCAGTCCATACCCTGCGAGGTCCAGCGCGGGTCGTCCGTGTCGATGATCGGGGCGATGACGCCGATCGGGAAGGCGGGGTCGAGGGGGCCGTTACCGCCGCTGTGGCAGGCGATGCAGAATCCGTTGCTGTCACCGGTCCAAGGCGAAGTGGTGTCAAAGGGATCGCTCATGGGCTGCGTCGCGGACACCGTATGGGCTCCGTGGCAGTCGAGGCATTCGATCTTCGCGCCGCTAAACGCCTGGTCGCTGTCGCTGATGTCGTGATGGCTGTTGACGCCGCGTAGCATGCCTTCGTTTCCGAAGCAGAAGTCGCCGTACAGTTCGTCCCACTGCAGCGAGCCCTGGAATTTCGTGGCGGCGTCGGGCGGCGTGTTGCCGTTGCCGAACGGGTCCATTGGCGAAGCCAGCCGCGTCGCGCCGTCGGCGTCGTGGCAGGAGGCACAGAAGTCCGACACGTCCGGATCGGACATGAGATCGTCCGGCTTCACGAAGGTGTAGAGGCTGCCATCGTCGGCGTCGATCAACTCGATGTAGCCGTTCATGTGCGTTGCGGTGCTGTGGCATACCGTACAAGCGCCACTCGTCAGCTCGGCTCCGTAATGGGCATGTGCGTCACCGACCGGGAACTCGCCGACCACTCCACGGCGTCCGCCGACCGGAATGTTGTCGCCGTTGTCCTGCGGCCCGGCGTGGCAGCCGGTGCAGTCGCCGCCGGCAGCCATGAATCCGTTCTCGTGCGGGTGGCAACTCGTGCAGTCGACGCCGTCGTTGTGCGGCGCGCCGGTGCCGTCGTGCATATGGTACGTCGTAGCCGTATGGCAGACCTGGCAGATGCCGTCGTTGGCGGCCGGGTCGCCGTCATCGAAGCTGTTCGGGCCCGTCGTGGCGGTGAAGACCACGGTCTTATCCACGCCGAGCGTCTGGTTGTGAACCGCGCCGTCGATGAGCGAGAGGTTGCGATCGGTTGGGTCGTGCGCCTCGTGGCAATCGAGACACGTCGGCTGCCAGGTGCCGGCCGGCGTGTGGCCGATGTGGTCCACGTGGCAGTCGCGGCAAAGCGCCGAGGCCTCCGCTCGCAGGAACGGCGAGCCGGCTTCGTTGTTGTGCTGGTCGTGGCACGTTGCGCACTTGATCTTGCCGTCGACGGCGAGGTATTCCTCGATCGCTCCGCCCGGCGTCGGTCCGACCGAGCCGACAGCCGCGTTGACCGGATCGACATCCCACGCGTGCGACATGCCGAGGTTCGCCGTCGGGCGGTAGAGTGCCGCAAACGCCTGGCCCGCGCCGGTGTGGCACGAGCGGCAAAGTAGTTCCTGTCCGGTAGTCAGGCCGAGGTGCCCGCCCGGCTGCCCGTCGATGTCGTGGCAACGCGAGCAAGTCAGATCGTCTTCCATATGCGGCGGGTCCCAGCCGCCGGGCTGAACCAGCATTGCCGCCTTGCCCGACTCAGGGCCGCCGTTCGCCGCCCGATTGATGGCACCTCGTCGCTGAGCGAACAGGTCGTACTCGCTGCTGTTCGAGCCGCGGTAGTGAGTCCCTTCGGACGCTCCGGCGGCGGCGGTGACCGGCGCCGCGTAGATTTCAACCGTTCCCGCGGCGCTGTTCGTGATAAAGACACGCCCGGTGGCGTCGACGGCCACGTCGCCGGGTGTTTGAAGCTCGCCGGGCAGCGTTCCGTAGTCGACGACTTTGCCGAGTTCCGCTCCATCCGGCGCAAAGATCCGCAAGGTGCTCATCGCGGCGTCCACCGCGTAGATGCGCCCACTTCCGTCCGCCGCCACCCCGAGGGTTCGCGGCATCCAACCTTCGCTTATGCCACCCGGGAGGTACTTGGTTCGATACCCGAACCGACGTACGTAGAGGCCGTTCGACATGAAGACCTGCACGCGGAAGTTGTCCTGGTCGCCGACGATGATGCGATCGTTGACCGGATCGTAGGTAATAGAGGTCGGGTACTTGAACTCGCTCGACCGATTGCCGCGTATGCCGACGATCAGCGCAAGCGCGCCGTTCGCCTCAAAGGCGTAGAAGTTATCGGCTCCGCTGTCGACGACGTAGATGCGGCCACTCGCTGCGTCAACCGCAAGGTCCGTCGGCTTGACGAACGTGACCACGCCGTCTCCGAGGAACCCGGTGAAGTTGAAGCTTGCGTCGTAGATGCCGACTTTGGCATCATCTCGCCGGGAGACGAAGACGCGGCCGTCCGGGTGGACGGCGATGCCGACCGGACCGGCCGGCTCGGACCAGGTGCCGACGTAGGTCCCGGCCAGGTCAAAGCGGACGACGGCATTGGCCTGCGCATCAGCCACGAAGACCTGGCCAGGCGTGACGGCGAGCCTGGCCGGGCTTTCGAGGCCCTGTGACAGCGTGGCGGTGTGGACCAGTGGGTCCAGTTGTGCCGTGGTGATGACGCCGAGAAAAAGGTACGCTGCAAAATTCATCTTCGGTCCTCTCCGGTCAGTTGCTGGTCTACGGATTCCTCTCACCCCAGATTCTGCCCTAAGGCACGGTGTGCAAGGCTCGTGCCACTGACCGGCCCGGCGGTTTAGAGAAGAAACGGCGGTGGGTCTCTCGGAAGTGGGAGGGTAGCAGATCCCGGAATCGGGAATGGGCTATTATCGGGTGTTAACGCGCATAACGGGCGCGTACGCTGCCACCGCGTGTCCCGTTTCGGGACATCGCCCAGCCGCACCGCCTCATCCGCTGTTCGGAAGGCTCGAACAAGTTCGTGGCCCGGGTGTTGCCGGTCTCTGCCCGGGCCGTCACGGGGCTGCGAGGCTAGCGCTCCGCGCGCTCGAACCACTGATGGAGCGCGGGTTGCTCGTCGAGCAGTTGCACGCCATCGTCGGGCGCAGCACCGGCCGGGGACCCGCCTGTCAGTGGAGCGGGCGCCGGCGGCAGCGGGCACGCCGTATCGTCGTCCTCGCCGACCCAGTCCTTCTCGCCCCACAGCGCGCCGTGCCCGTGGCATGTCTCGCAGGCCGAGCATCCGCCGTGGTAGTGCTGGGCCTCGAACCACTCGACATGACAGAGGTTACAGAGCCCGTCCGCCGCGGCCCATTCCACGTTCACGTCTATCGCCGTCACCACGACATCGCGAGCGCCGCCGAAGGTCTCCCACGGCGGACCGTTGAAGCCGACTCGCCGGTTCCCGTCATCGACGAACATCGTTCCGTCGATGAAGTCCCGAATCATGTAGGGATTGCCTTCCGGGTTGGTCGGCGTGTTCGAACCGTGCGGATCGTGGCAGACGGTGCAGTCCATGTCGGCTCCCGGCGCGCCGGAATAGCCGTTCCAGCCGCGTTTCGAGTCGAGCCCGTGAGCGGAGTGCGTCCAGTCGTAATCCACCAGCCACGGCGCCGGCGTGTATTCGCAGGATTCGATGCCGCGCAGCGAGGAGCAGCCGCCGCCGACGCAGGCCCCGCCCAGGATCGTGGCCCAGTCGACGCCGAGCGCGACCCAGCGCGGGTCGGTCGTGTCGATGATCGGGGCGAAGACGCCGATCGGCATCGCGGGGTCGAGTGGCCCGGTACCGCCGCTGTGGCACGCAAGGCAGAACGTGTTGGTGTCGCCGGCCCAAGCGGTCGTGGCATCGAACGGATCAGCGACGGGCTGCGATGCCGAGGAAGTGTGCGCTCCGTGGCAGTTCAGGCACTCGATCTTCGCTCCGCTATAGGCCTGGTCCGAGTCGCTGATGTCGTGATGGCTGTTGACGCCGCGAAGTGTCCCTTCCGGGCCGAAGCAGACGTCATCGTACATCTGGTCCCACTGCAACGCCCCGGCGAACTTCGTCGCGGCGTCGGGCGGGACGTTGCCGCTGCCGAATGGGTCCATCGGCGCGGCAAGCCGCGTCGCACCGTCGTCATCGTGGCACGAGGCGCAGAAGTCCGACACGTCCGGATCGGACGACAGGTCGTCAGCGTGAACGAATCGATAGATGCTGCCATCGTCGGCATCGATCAACTCGATATAGCCGTCCATGTGCGTGTCTGTACTGTGGCACGCCATGCACGAATCGTGGGACAGCTCCGCGCCATAGTGTGCGTGGGCATCGCCGACTGGAAACTCGCCCACAACCGCCCGGCGGCCGCCTGCCGGAACGCCGTCACCGTTGTCCTGCGGTGTTGCGTGGCAGATGGTGCAGCCACCGACGGGCATGAAACCGGCGTCGTGCAGGTGACAGTCGGTGCAGTCCGTACCGTCCATGTGCGGAAGCCCGGCTCCGTCGTGCGTGTGGAAGGTCGTGGCGGTATGGCAGACCTGACAGATTCCGTCATTGGCGGCTGGATCGCCGTCGTCGAAGCTGTTCGGTCCTGTTGTGGCGGTGAAGACCACCGTCTTGTCCACGCCTAGCGTCTGGTTATGCACCGTGCCGTCAACCAGTGACAGGTTGCGATCCGTGGCATCGTGTGCCTCGTGGCATTCGAGGCAGGTAGGCTGCCACGACCCACTGGGCGTGTGGACGATGTGATCGGCGTGGCAGTCGCGACAGAGAGCGGCCGGCGCGGCACGCAGGAAGGGCGCGCCCGCGTCGTTGTTATGCTGGTCGTGGCAGGTCGCGCACTTGATCTTCCCGTCGTTGGCGAGATATGCGGCGATCGCTCCGCCCGGTGTCGGTCCGACGGAGCCTGCGGCCGCACTGACCGCGTCGACATCCCACGCGTGTGTCATGCCGAGGCTCGTCGTGGGGCGGTAGAGCGCCGCGAGCGCCTGCCCCGCGCCGTTGTGGCACGATCGACACAGCAGTTCCTGCCCGGTTGTCAGGCCGAGGTGTCCGCCGGGCTGACCGTCGATATCGTGGCAACGCGAACAGAGCAGGTCGTCTTCCATATGGGGTGAGTCCCAGCCGCCGGGGTTGACCAGCAACGCCGCCTTACCCGACTCTCCGGTGTCGCCACTGCCGGCGCGACTGATGGCTGCGCGACGCTGAGCGAACAGGTCGTACTCGCTGCTGTTCGTGCCGCGGTGGTGCGTACCCTCGACGGCTCCGGCGGCGGCGATGACCGGCGCGGCATAGACTTCGACCGTGCCGGCTGCGCTGTTCGTGACGAAGACCCGTCCGGTGGCGTCGATGGCCACGTCACCGGGCGCCTGCAGCTCGCCGGGTAGCGTTCCGTAATCGACGACCTTGCCGAGCTCCGCTCCGTCGGGCGTGAAGACGCGCAGGGTGCTCATGGCCGCGTCGACGGCATAGATGCGCCCCGCGGCGTCGACGGCCACACCCAGGGTCCGCGGCATCCAGCCCTCGCTTAGCCCGCCGGGAAGATACTTGATCCGGTAGCCGAAGCGTCGCGCGTAGAGTCCGGAAGAGCTGAAGACCTGGACGCGGAAGTTGTCCTGGTCGCCGACGATGATTCGATCGTTCACGGCGTCGATGGCGATGGAGGTAGGGTACTTGAACTCACTGGAGCGATGCCCGCGTATCCCGACCATCTGCGCAAGCGTCCCGTTGGCCTCGAACGCGCAGAACTTATCGGCCCCACTGTCGACGACATAGATGCGGCCGCTAGAAGCGTCGACGGCCAAGTCCGTCGGCCTGACGAAAGTGACCACGCCCTCGCCGAGGAACCCGATGAAGTTGAAACCCGCGTCGTATATGCCGACCTTGGCGTCATCCCGACGCGAGACGAAGACGCGGCCATCCGGATGGACGGCGATGCCGACCGGACCGGCCGGCTCGGACCACGTACCGACGTAGGCCCCAGCCAGGTCGAAGCGAACGACCGCGTTGGCCTGTGGATCGGCCACCAATACCTGCCCCGGGGTGAGTGCGAGCCTGGCCGGGCTCTCGAGCCCCTGTGAGAGCGTGGCGGTGTGCACGAGCGGGTCGAACTGGGCGGTTGCGGCGGCCCCGATCAACAGGCAGGCTGCAAGACTCATAGTACGTCCTCTAAACTATTAAGTGGTGGATCTTTTCCTCGCGGTCGGAAGTGTCAATGCAAGCGTTATGCCAGGAAATTCGAATGCGGCTTCTAGGGGCGTAAGGGGCGGTCCGGCAGTGATGGGACCTGGGGGATTCTCAAGGCTAGGAACGGTGCTCTGGGTCGCGCAGTCGAGCTGGAAG
>JAJDDX010000439.1 GCA_029260055.1 Phycisphaerae bacterium | reverse complement strand
GAAGACGACCGGCATGTCGGTAGCCGTCGTCTGGTTATGGACCACGTCATTGACGAGGAACAGGTTCGCGTTGTTCGGGTCGTGCAGTTCGTGGCACTGGGTGCAACTCGGCTCCCAGGCCGCGCCGGTCGTATGGATGATCGGATGGCCGGCGCCCGTGTGGCACACGCCGCAGAACGGCTCCAACTGAGTCGGATCACCCGTGACGCCGAATGCGGTCGTCGGCGCGGTCGGGTCGTCCCAGAGTCGGACCGTGCCGCCCTGGTGCAGACTCGTCTCGTGGCAGGTCACGCAATCCGTGTCGGTTAGAACCGCGCCGGCGAGGTGGTGTCCACCGCTGCCGTCGGCGTTGACGACCGCCGATCGGGCGCCTTGGACGGTGCTATGGCAACCGATGCACGACACGCCGCCCACCGGGATGAAGCCGTTGTCGTGAACGTGACACGTCGAACAGTCCGTACCGTTGTTGTGCGGAAGGCCGCTGCCGTCCGCCGTGTGGTAGATGGTCGCCGTGTGGCAGACCTGGCAAATGCCGTCGTTGGCAGCCGGGTCGCCGTCGTCGAAGCTGTTCGCTCCTGTCAACGCCGTGAAGACCACCGGCATGTCGGTAGCTGTGGTCTGGTTATGGACCACATCGTTGACCAGGAACAGGTTGGCGTTGTTCGGATCGTGAAGCTCGTGGCACTGGGTGCAACTCGGCTCCCAGGCGGCACCGGTCGTGTGGATGATCGGATGGCCCGCGCCCGTGTGGCACACGCCGCAGAAGGACTCCAACTGGGTCGGATTGCCGGTGACGCCGAAGGCCGTCGAATGGTTGTTCGGATCGTCCCAAAGTCGGACCGTGCCACCCTGGTGCAAACTGGTCTCGTGACAAGTCACGCAGTCCGTGTCGGTGAGCACGGCACCCGCAAGGTGGTGACCACCGCTGCCGTCCGCGTTCACCACCGCCGGTCTTGCGCCCTGAACACTGCTGTGGCAACCGATGCAGGAGACACCGCCGACCGGGATGAAGCCGTTGTCGTGTACGTGACACGTCGAACAGTCCGTTCCGTTGTTATGCGGAATGCCGGTGCCGTCGGCCGTGTGGTAGAGCGTGTTCGTGTGGCAGACCTGGCAGATGCCGTCGTTGGCAGCCGGGTCGCCGTCGTCGAAGCTGTTCGGTCCGGTCAGCGCGGTGAAGACCACCGGCATGTCGGTAGCGGTCGTCTGGTTGTGGACCACGTCGTTGACCAGGAACAAGTTAGCGCTATTCGGGTCGTGCAGCTCGTGGCACTGGGTACAGGTTGGCTCCCAGGCGGCGCCGCTCGTGTGGATGATCGGATGGCCCGCGCCCGTATGGCACACGCCGCAGAAGGGCTCCAACTGAGTCGGATCGCCCGTGACGCCGAAGGCCGTCGTCGGCGCGGTCGGATCGTCCCAGAGCCGGACGGTACCGCCCTGGTGCAGGCTCGTCTCGTGACAAGTGACGCAATCCGTGTCCGTGAGGACCGCGCCCGCTAGATGGTGACCACCGCTGCCGTCGGCGTTGACGACGGCCGGTCGCGCGCCTTGAACACTGCTGTGGCAACCGATGCAGGATACGCCACCCGCCGGAATGAAGCCCGCGGCGTGGGTGTGACACGTCGTGCAGTCCGTGCCGTCGTTATGCGAAATGCCCGAGCCATCGGCCTTGTGGTAGATCGTCGCCGTGTGGCACACCTGACACACGCCGTCGTTCGCAGCCGGGTCGCCGTCGTCGAAGCTGTTCGGACCGGTCAGGGCCGTAAAGACGACCGGCATGTCGGTGGCGGTCGTCTGGTTGTGGATGACATCCTGCACCAACGACAGGTTGGTGTTGGCCGGGTCGTGAAGCTCGTGGCATTCCATGCATGACGGTTCCCACGGCACACCTGAGTCGTGCCTGGTGGGGTGCGTCGCGATGTGCGTGTGATCATGGCACGCGGCGCAGAACGGTTCGATCTGTGCCGGGTCGCCGGTGTAGGCGAACGGTGCCGTCGGGGCGGTGGGGTTGTCCCACAGCCGGACCGTTCCAGCCTGGTGCTGACTCATCTCGTGACAGAGCACACAGTTCGGATCGGTAAGCGGCCCGATGATGTTGTGGCCGCCGGTGCCGTCGGGGTTGACGACGGCGCCGTGCGGGCCTTGCGGGCTGCTGTGGCAACCGATGCATGACGTGCCGCCCGCCGGGATGAAGCCCGCGTCATGGGTATGGCACGAGATGCAGTCCTCGCCGTTATGGTGCGCCGTGCCCGATCCGTCGTGCATGTGATAGAGCGTGTTCGTGTGGCAGACCTGGCAAATACCGTCGTTAACCGCCGGGTCGCCGTCGTCGAAGCTGTTCGGGCCGGTCCGCGCGGTGAGCACGACCGGCATATCCACGGCCGTCGTCTCGTTGTGGACCACGTCTCGAACGAGGCCGAGGTTGATATTGGCCGGGTCGTGCAGTTCGTGGCACTGGATACAGGTCGGCTCCCAGGCGGCGCCGCTCGTGTGGATCGTCGGATGGTTCGCGCCGGTGTGGCACGCGGAGCAGAACGGCTCGAACTGGGCCGGATCGCCCGTGATGCCGAACGACGTCGTGGGCGCGGTGGGGTCGTCCCAAAGGCGAACCGTGCCACCCTGGTGCAGGCTCGTGTCGTGGCAGGTCACGCAGTCGGTGTCGGTAAGCAACGCGCCGGCGAGGTGATGGCCGCCGCTGCCGTCCGGGTTGACCACCGCCGGTCGCGGGCCCTGCGCGTTGGCGTGGCAGCCAATGCATGACGTGCCGCCGACCGGGATAAAGCCGTTGTCGTGGCCGTGGCACGATGTGCAGTTCAATCCGTCGTTGTGCGGAACGCCCGTACCGTCGTACTTGTGGTACGCGGTCGTCGTGTGGCAGACCTGGCAGATGCCGTCGTTGGCAGCCGGGTCGCCATCGTCGAAGCTGTTCGGACCCGTCAGTGCGGTGAAGATGACCGGCATGTCGGTAGCCGTCGTCTGGTTGTGGACCACATCGCGAACCAGTGACAGGTTGGTGTTGGCCGGGTCGTGCAGTTCGTGGCACTGGGTGCATGTAGGCTCCCAGGCCGCGCCGGTCGTGTGGATGATCGGGTGGCCGGCGCCCGTGTGGCACACGCCGCAGAAGGCTTCCAACTGCGTCGGATCACCCGTGACGCCGAAGGCCGTCGTCGGGTTGTTCGGGTCGTCCCAGAGACGAATCGTGCCGCCCTGGTGTTGACTCGTGTCGTGACAGGTCACGCAATCCGCATTGGTCAGCACGGCACCCGCCAGGTGGTGACCGCCGCTACCGTCGGGGTTCACGACCGCCGGGCGCGGGCCCTGCGGGCTGGCGTGGCAGGCGATGCACGATGCGCCGCCGGCGGGCATGAAGCCGGCGCTGTGGATATGGCAGCCGGTGCAATCTTCTCCGTCGTAATGCGGTACGCCGCCGCCGTCCTGGCGGTGGTACGCGGTGGTCGTGTGGCAGACCTGGCAGACGCCGTCGTTAACCGCCGGGTCGCCGTCGTCGAAGCTGTGCGGTCCCGTCAGGGCCGTAAACACGACCGGCTTGGGGACCCCGAGCGTCTGATTCAGAATCGTTGCGCCGATCAGGGCGAGGTTGACGTTGTCGGGATCGTGTACGTCGTGACAGTCACGGCAGGTCGGCTGCCAGGGGCCGCTCGGTGCGTGGGTTGCATGGTCGGCATGGCACGTCTGGCATAGCGTCTCGTCGTTGGCGGTCCGGATGAGCATGCCGTCGCCCAAACCACCGTTGGCGCCACCGGAGTCAGCCGCGTGCATCGCGTGGCACGTCGAGCACTCGACTTTGGCATCCTTCAACGGAAGGGCGCTGCCCGGCGGGAGTGCCGGGAACTCGCCAGTACCGGCAGGGTAGAGGAAGCCGACCGGGTGGCTGCCGCCGGCGCCGAGTCCGCGGTCACGCGCCGCGTGGCATTCCTTGCACATCGCGTCGCCTTCGTTGAAGACGCGAAGCAGCGGGACATCCACATCGTTGTTGTGCTGATCGTGGCAGGTCGCGCACTTGATGTTGCCACCGTCGAGGTAGTCCACCATGAGGCTGCCCGGGGCCGGTCCGACCGAGTCGGCATCCGCATTGACGGCGGGGACGCCCCAAGCATGCGATCGACCGCGCGCGTCGGCGACGTCCGGGTTCGTGCCATAGGGGTCGGCTACGTCGGTTTCCTTGAAGATGCTGGGGAACGCCTGGCCACCGCCCGTATGGCACGAACGGCAGAGGTTTGCCTGTCCCTCGGTGAGCCCCAGGTGCCCGCCCGGCTGCCCGTCCATGTTGTGGCATCGGGAGCAGGTCAGGTCATCGAGCATATGCGGCGGGTCCCAGCCGGGGATGACCATGAGCGAGGCGCTCTTGCCGGACGGTTCGATCGAGCCGGCCTTGCCGCGCGACCTGATCGCTCCGCCGGAGAGGCGCCTTGCGAGGAGGTCATACTCGCCCGCGTTGGTGCCCGGGTAGAAGGTTCCCTCATCCATGCCCGCGACCGCAGTCACGGGAGCGGCATACACTTCGACCGTGCCGGGGCTGCCGTTGACCACGAAGATGCGCCCCGTGCCATCGACCTCGACGTCCGTCGGCGTCCGCAATGCGCCCGGCGTCGTACCGTAGTCGACGACCTTTCCGAGTTCCGCTCCGTCCGCCGTGAAGATGCGCAGGGTGCCCATAAGAGCGTCCGTCACATACACGCGTCCGGAGCCGTCCGTCGAGAGGCCCGCTGCTCGGGCGAACCAGCCCTCGCTCGTTCCGCCGGGAAGATACTTGATGCGGTAGCCGAAGCGGCGCACGAAGAGGCCGGAGCGGGAGAAGACCTGCACGCGGAAATTGTCCTGGTCCGCGATCAGGATCCGATCGTTGGCGGGGTCGACGGCGATGGCCGCCGGGTGCTTGAACTCGCTCGACCGGCTCCCGCGCAAGCCCACGATCAGTGCGAGCGACTCGTCACCGTTGAAGGCATAGAACCTATCGCCGCCACTGTCGAGCACATAGATGCGGCCGGTCGTGTCGTCGATCGTCAGATCGGTCGGCTTAGCGAAAGTCACCACTCCGTCAGCGAGGAAGTGCTGAAACACGAAGTTCGCGTCGTACACGCCGACTTTGGCGTCATCGCGCCTGGACACGAAGATGCGTCCGTCCGCGTGGACGGCAACGCCGACGGGTCCCGCCGGCTCCGGCCAACTCCCGATAAGCGTTCCCGCCAGGTCAAAGCGCACGACGGCGTTTGCCTTCGGGTCCGTGACCAAGACCTCACTGGCCGTGATCGCTATCCGGGCCGGTCCATCGAGGCCGGCGGAAAGCGTGTTCACGTGCGTCAGGGGGTCAATCTGGGTAAGCGGCAGCAGCCCGATAACGAGATAGGCAATAGGCCCCATCGCGTGTCACCTCCTCCATAGTGGCGCGCGGATTCCCACTCCAGTAGGTCATCCCTCGGCAGGTTGGGTAGCAATTTCCGTACCGGATTCTCTAATCTGGGGCGCGTCTGCGTTCGTGTTGCGGCTGCACAAGTTCACGTGCTGACGGACGCCGATTCAGGCGGTCCAGGCGGGTTTGGCGGCTCAGCCGTTCGTCCGGATCGAGGATGCGCTGGATTCCCGGCTCCGTTTGGATTCCCAATAACAGGAATCAAGTCCGAGGGCTTCCTATCGATGAGAAGGTCTTCGGTCCTCATAACAGCGTGAGCATGGGGGTTTTCCCCCAAATCCTGAAAACGTGCGCGAGCGCGTTCTCGCGATCAGAGCGCCGACCAAAGGCGATATCGTAAACCTTACCGTGGATGGGAACCGCGGAAACGCCGGTTCATGGGGGGAGCGGAGCATCCGAATCGGCGCCCTTGGGGGGGAGGCCGACCCCGCTCAAAGCAGACGCTGTCGAAGACCATTCGGCCGCGCACATCTCGCTGGGGGAGGAAACCATGCGTCGATGCAGACGCTTGTTCGGACGGTCGGCGCTGCGCGCCGCTGTCGTTGCCGGAGTGGTCAGTTCTGTTCCCGTGTACACGCATGCGACCTACCCGGGGGCGGCCAAGCGGAGCCTTGCGGACAAGCTCCGTGAGGGGCCTGGGGTCTCAAACCATCCCGTGGGCGTGGTGCCATCGAGTTCCATCGAGCTTCCGGAGGGCTGGCCGCTGGCTCCGGACGGAAAACTAGGCTGCACGACCTGCCACGAAGAACTCCCCGCGCTGGACGGCAGTACGGGCCCGCATTTGCGGGGTGGTGCCTATCAGGATGATTCGCTGGCGTTCTGCACGAACTGCCATAGTGATTCAGGTCCGCGAACCGCAGCCACCATGCACTGGGTGGCGGCCGAAAGAGCACATTGGAAGGGCGGCAGCGACAGCGGCAGGCGTTCCTCGGGCCTTCTCGATTCCGAATCAGTCCGTTGTATGGGCTGCCACGATGGCGTCTCGGCCAGTGAAGCCGCGAACACGACGGCCTGGAACCGCGGGCCGGGTGGGCGCGGCGATCATCGTCGGAACCATCCGGTCGGCATGCCGTATCTTGCGAATCGGGCGGCCGGCTCGACCACGCCCCTCAAGACGACAAGCTCATTGCCTGCGGAGATCCGCCTTCCCGCCGGCAAGGTGAGCTGCGTCTCCTGCCACGACATCTACGGCAAAGGCCCCGCCCGACTGACGGTGCCGATCGAGGGTTCGGCACTATGTTTCACGTGCCACGAGATGGATTAAAGTGACAGGGCATCGAACAGCGGCGCACGCCGCTCCCTGGTCCGATATCACTCCCAAATCGCCCGCCAAGAAGTGCTTGATTCTCAGGAACGAGAATTGCAGACTGTTCGTAGGAGGAGCGGGCGCCTGACGATTGCGACGACTAGAACGTGTTCCGATCCCGGAACTGGTCGAAGAACAGGTCCAAGGCCGCCAGCATGACGCCGTTGGAAGCCGATTCGACCGCGTCGATCGACGCGCTTCGGAACTCCGGGCACCCGCCCATAAGAGCGGGCAGCATGAACAAAAGAGCCAATGTGGCGCGTTTTGTAGCCGGTCGCTTCACCGTCAATCCTCCACCAAAGTAACCGCCGACCTCACGCGAGACTCGTGTCCGCGGGAGTGCGGCATCGGGCACGTGCTGCGGTCCTGCACATCGTGTGCCGCCGTGCGGGGCGCGTGGGTCGTTGGACCGTGTGCCGCCGCAGTATTCGGCATGCAACTTGCCCGATTGTTTCCGGGGCCAACACCGTCGCCGCAGGCAGTCGTCACACTGACCGCGGAGGCGGGCTCGTTTCGTCCCGACATTGTACCAGTATTGCCGTGAACGTGGAACCGATCATCTCGAAGAACGCGAAACGGAGTGAGGCCTCGGAAGACTGCGGAGCGAAGAGTGGGGGCGAGGCCCCCGTACCGCAACTCGAGCTTCCTGTCTTGTCTGGCGAGGCGATCTCCGGAGCGACGCTTCCCTGCGCGCGACCCGCGCGTAAGTCTACGCGCTTCCTCATACCCTTCGCTGTCTTGTGTACTTTCGCTGTCTTCTTCGTCGGCTGGGACATCTTCGAGTCGAGCCTCTTTCCGACGATGTCGACCGGCGTGCGTCACGCGCTGCTCACGATGCGGGCCGCGCTGGTCACCGCGGCCGCAAGTCTGGTCGTCTACCTACTGATGCGTCGCCAGCAGCGTCGCTTGTCCGGGACGGCTGAGGAACTGGCAGGGCTCCTCGAAGCCTACAAGGCCGACTCGAACGTGCACCGGCGCTTCGAGAACGCCAGCTTGCTCCATTGCCGGGACGTGCTGGGCTGTAAGCGGACGGAATGCCCGATGTACAATGGGGCGGGGCGGCGGTGCTGGCAGGCCGTCGCGTTGAGGCAGACGGAGCGATGGGAAGGGGCGCCGCCCATCGACATCCAGCGGTGCCATGAGTGCGACGTATACAAGCGATCCTGTCCGGACGCGTTGACCAAGCTGGGGGAGAGCTTCAACAACTTGATGTTCCTGCTCGCGGAGGAAGCGAGGCAGGTCGGTTTGTATCGGGCGCTGGCGGTCGAGAAAGAGAAGATGATCGCCATCGGCCACATGGCGACGGGGGTCGCGCACGAGGTTGGCAATCCCCTGTCGAGCATCTCGTCGATTGTCCAGATGATGAGGCGACGCGGCGAGCGGGACGGGGACAACGAGCAACTGGAACTGATCGAAACGCACATCCAGCGCATATCGACGACCGTGCGGCAGTTGGCGAGTTTGGCGAAGCCGGCGCCGGAGCGCTGGGAGTTGACGGACATCAGTGAGACCCTGCAGGAGGCGGTGGGGCTGATTGCGTTCGACCGCCGAGCACGTGGCGTGAAGATCGATTTTGAGCCGTCGCGCTCGTTGCCGAAGACCTTCGTCTTGCGTGCGCAGCTTCAGCAGGTGTTCATCAACCTTTCGCTGAACGCGTTCGACGCGATGGAGGACGGAGGCGAACTGGCGATCCGCACCCGATGTGACAACGGGAAGATCGCGGTCACTTTCGAGGACTCGGGCTGCGGAATCCCGGCGGAAACGGGCCGGCGGGTCTTTGAGCCCTTTTTTACAACGAAAGAGCCCGGCCGGGGAACCGGCCTGGGGTTATCGATTAGTTACGGGATCGTGCAGAAGCACGGCGGCACGATCGGCCTTCGGTCAGCAGCGGGGAAGGGCACGGCGTTTACTGTGGAACTACCGGTCTTGGCGACGAATCCGGATGCATGAGATGACGCAATACACTGTATTACTGGCTGACGATGAGGACACTCTCCGGACGAACCTGGCTCAGGTCTTGAAGGAAGAGGGTTTTGACGTAATTGCGTGCCCGGACGGCACGGAGGCATTGCGCGCGCTGAAGACCAACTCGGTTGACGCGATGATCACGGACCTGCGCATGCCGGGCGTGTGCGGCATGGATCTGATCGATCACGCTAGCAAACAGGCGCCGGAGATGAGCATCATCGTCATCACGGCTTTCGGCGAGGTCGAGACGGCCGTCGACGCGATGAAGAAAGGGGCCAAGGAGTACATCTGCAAGCCGCTGATCTTCGACGAACTGATCTTCAAGCTGAAACGCTTGCTGGCCCACGACGATCTGGCGAAGGAAAACAAGCTGCTCAAGGAGCAGATCAGGAAGGGCCACGCCGACAGCGGGATCGTGGGCGATTCCCGGGCCATGCTCGCGATCAAGGACACGATCCAGCGAATCGCCAACACCACCAGCAACGTGTTGATCTACGGCGAAAGCGGGACCGGTAAGGAGGTCCTGGCTCGCGCGATCCATTACGGCGGTGTCACCAGCGATAAGCCGTTTGTGGCCGTCAACTGCGGCGGGCTGGCGGACAACCTCGTCGAAAGTGAGTTGTTCGGGTATCGCAAGGGTGCGTTTACAGGCGCCAATACGGATCGAGCCGGGTATTTCGAGTCCGCGCACGAGGGGACGCTCTTCCTCGACGAGATCGGCAACCTCCCGTACCACTCGCAGGCCATCCTCCTGCGAGCGATCGAGGAGCGAGCCATCACGCGTGTCGGCGACAACCGTTCGCGGCCCGTCGACATCCGGATCATCGCGGCGACGAACAAGGACCTCGAGCGGGCGATCGAGGAGGACCAGTTCCGTGAGGACCTGTACTATCGCCTGAACGTGATTCGCCTGACGCTGCCGCCTCTGCGCGAGCGGCGCGA
>JAJDDX010000438.1 GCA_029260055.1 Phycisphaerae bacterium | reverse complement strand
TTCGCGATTGATTCCGCGCTTTACGCGCAATGTCGGTCGTGGTTATTTGCATTTTTCTTTGCGTCGATATCATCGGCGTCGGTACACTCGGGCATTGTTGAACGCTGGTCTGACCGTCACACGCGTAACCCGATTCGAATTTCCTTGGGCGGGAAAATTACAGGGGTTGTTTTCGCCAATCCCTGGTTTTGGTGTATTGTTGTTGTTCATCGCACAAAAAAAAACGCATGAAACGAAACCGACAACATCGTCATCGCGCGAATCACTGCGTGATCATGCAACATCAGAAGACTCAACGATCGTAGTGCATCATGATGATGCTCACACGGTTCAGATACCTGATGAAACACGTGCATTTTCACGAAAAAATATGTGGGAACACGTTCCTGCATCCATCAAGCACAAATTAGGATTCGTTACGGGTTCCATTCCACAACGATGGTTGTTGGGCGGCGCATTCCGCAATCAGCTTGATCACGTTCATGCCTCTGATCGATGGACATCTGATCAGATTCATGACTATCAAATAATACAGTTGCGACAATTGTGTGTGTTGGCTGGACGAACGCCCTATTATCGGGATTGTTTTGATGCTGTCGGATTCAAACCCGACGAACTTCATCATCCAGATCAACTGAGCGCATTGCCATTTATCACAAAAAATACCATACGGGAAAATATGTCTCAGATGGTATCGTCGAGCACACGTCGGTCGCATATAGATTGCGTATCGACGGGTGGCAGTGACGGATCGCCATTAAGATTCTACATTGGTAGCGAACGATCACCCGCTGAATACGCTCATCTCGTTTCAGGGTGGCAGCGTGCGGGTTATGATTTGAGGTTGCCTCAGGTGGTATTGCGTGGTGATATTGTACAACCAGATCAGAATGGTCTGAGACATTATTATGATCCTGTGTTGCGTCGCCATTGCTATAGCAACTTCCATATGACCGATGAAGACATGCGTCGTTATCTGGAACATATCGCTTCAATTGGTCCATGTTTTCTGCATGTCTATCCCTCATCGGTGGCGACACTGGCACGGTATATCCAGCGCATGGGATTAACGGCGCCCACTAACATTCGTGGAGTACTTGCAGGATCTGAAGGGGTGTATCCTGATGATCGAATATTGGTCGAACGTGTGTTCGGTACGCGCTATTTTTCATGGTATGGTCATACGGAAAAAGTGGTGATGGCATCGGAGTGTGAACATTCGACAGACTATCATGTGTGGCCTACGTATGGCAATTTTGAATTGTTGGATGATGCAGGGCATCCGGTGACAACACCAGGGCAACAGGGTGAAATTGTCGGTACCGGATTCATTAACACTGTTGTGCCTTTTATTCGATATCGTACGGGCGATTATGCGACATACGTTGCGGATCATTGCGCATCGTGTGGCCGCAATCATACCATTATCCGCGATGTCATTGGTCATCGGAATTCGGAGTCGTTGGTCACTGCGCATGGGACGACAATTTCATGGACGGCCATGAATATGCATGATCGCACATTTGATCGAGTGCGTCAGTTCCAGTTTCACCAAACTGAGCCGGGTCGTGCAACGCTTCGGATCGTACCGTTGTCGGGTTTTGGTGATGAAGACCGAGCTCGCATATTGACCAACTTACAATCGAAACTTGATGGTCAGATAGACATTGATATCGAATTAACTGATCGTATTACGCTCACACCTCGTGGTAAGACGGTTTATGTAGATCAGCATATTGATTTGGAACGTTTGCCTCAATTTGAAAAAGTGAATTCATGAATCAGGTTGTTCAGAATTATAAGTCCGGTGAGCTTAGTCTTGAGGATGTTCCTGCGCCCATTTGTCGATCGGGTGGGGTTGTTGTTCGTGTGACTTATTCGTTGGTCAGTAGCGGTACTGAGCGGATGAAGGTCAGTCAGGCGCGGATGAATCTGGTTCAGATGGCTAAGGCGCGGCCTGATAAGGTGAAGCAGGTTATCCAGAATGTTCAGCAGGTGGGGTTGGTTGAGACGTACAATAAGGTTCGTGAGCGATTGGATACGTTGACGCCATTGGGGTATAGCCTGGCAGGCGTGGTGACTGAAGTGGGTCACGGGATTGATGAGTTTAAGGTGGGGGATCGTGTGGCGTGTGCGGGTGAGGGAATCGCGTGTCATGCGGAATATGTGTCTGTGCCTCGCAATTTATGCGTTCCTATACCGGACAATGTTGATGATAAGGATGCGGCATTTGCGACGGTTGGCGCGATTGCCATGAATGGTGTCCGCCAGGCAGGAGTGACGCTGGGTGATTCGGTCCTGGTGATTGGATTGGGATTGGTGGGCTTGTTGGGGGTTCAGATTTTGAAGGCCGCAGGTTGTCGCGTGATCGGTATTGATATTGATCCGAAGAAAGTTGAGTTGGCTCGATTATGTGGGGCTGATGCAGCGCTGGTTCGCACGGAAGAGGGAATTGAAAAAACAATCAGCGATTTGACCGGGGGGATTGGTCCTGATGCAGCGTATATCGCTGCCAGCACTCAGAGTACGGACCCGATGGAGTTGGCGGGTAAGGTTGTTCGCGACCGCGGCAGCGTGGTCATCGTGGGTATGGTGAAAGTTGAGGCGGATTGGCAAACGAATTACATGAAGGAATTGTCTGTCGTGATGTCGCGGTCTTATGGGCCGGGGCGATACGATTCGAATTATGAGCATAAGGGTATCGATTATCCGGTGGGTTATGTTCGATGGACCGAACGTCGTAATCTGGAAGAATTTATTCGATTGTTGTCGGTGGGTTGCGTCAAACCGACACAATTGTCGCCTGAGATTTTTAAGTTTGATCAGGCTCCTGAGGCATACAAACAGCTTCATGAAGGTGGCCATGCGGTTGGGATTTTGTTTGAATATCCAAAACAGGCATCGATGAATCGTAAGGTGATGTTTGCCAAACCGGCGGCCAATGGCGCTCGCGCCGCGGGTCAACGCGACGGTGGTCAGGCTGATGGTGCTGTTGCGGGGGCAGTCGGTATCGGAATGATCGGTGCCGGCAATTTTGCGACAGGAACATTGATACCGGCATTAAAGCGGGTTCCTCAAGCACGACTCAAAGCGATTTGTTCTGCACGTGGATTGTCCGCC
>JAJDDX010000437.1 GCA_029260055.1 Phycisphaerae bacterium | reverse complement strand
CGATTGAAGATGCGTGCCAGGGGGCTGCTCGCCCCCGGACCCCTCGGCTTCAATCCCCTCCGGAAAGGGGGCTGACGCCAACCGGGAGTGCCGCGTTATGCGATAGCACCGTTGACAGCAGACAGTCTCTTCATGGATACTGAAGAACCTCCCCCAACCCCTCCTTGGTAAGGAGGGGAGCTGACTTGTCGGTGTCGCAACGACGGCATCGCGAGGCTCCGCGCGGGCTGAAGCCCGCGGCTCAGGCCAGGATCGAAGAGGGTTTGACTGATGTCGACCACGGAATTCGACAGCGTCCATAGTCCGTCGAAGCTGCATGAGCGGCGCGAGCGGGTGTTCCTTGTCTTCGCCGGGGTCTTTCTCGGCTCGATGACGATGCTCAACATTCTGGGCATCACGCGGTTCATCCACATCGGGCCGCTGCTGCTGGCTGTCGGCGTGCTGCCCTATCCGCTGACGTTCCTCTGCACGGACTTCATCAGCGAGTTCTACGGTCGGCGGCGGGCGAACTTCGTCGTCTTCGTTGGGCTGCTTTTGAACATCCTCGTACTGGCGTTCTTATGGCTGGGGCATTGGCTGCCCGGTGCGGACGAGGCGCTGCGCCCCGCGTGGCAGCCGATCGGCTCATGGTCGCCGCCGCCGTGGCAGACGCTTCAATTCGCCGCGCCGCTTTCGCTGTTCGGGGCTGAGCCGGTGAGTGAGGCTGATCTGTTCGAGATCATCTATCGCTGCACGCAGGGTGCGGTGCTGGCGTCGATGATCGCGTACGTGGCTGCTCAGTTTTGCGACGTGGCGCTGTTTCATTTCTGGAAGAAGCTCACCAAGGGCAAGCACCTCTGGCTTCGCAACAACGGCTCGACGATGATCTCGCAGTTAGTCGACGCGACGGCTGTCATCTTCATCGTGTTCTGGTCGCCGTTCATGAGCGGCGAGAAGACGTTGGCTGCGATGCTCGCGCTTGTCGGCAGCAATTACCTCTTCAAGCTTATGGTGGCGGCTGTCGATACGGTTCCGTTCTATATCGGGGTGCATTACCTCAAGGGGTATTTGCAGATTGATCCGACGCGGGAGCGGTAGGACGTGCCATACACGCGCGAACGTACTCGTCGACTCCAGATCTGTGGTTCGGATCACGACACCTTAGGCAAGTATGTCCTCGACTTTTTTCAGGACCGAGTCGAGGTTGCCCGGGGCGAACTCGATGGCATGGTAATACGCCAGGGGCAGTGGAAGCGTTCTTCGGTCGAACCCGATGAGCGGAATTATCTTCGACGAGTCAGGTTTTCGCTGGCCCATGATGAGTTGATGGAAACTGTTGTACTCGTATTCTACCCACGGCCTCTTGATACTCGAAAGGTCCGTGCCTACAACGACTAGGTGCTTGCACGCCTCAGATTCCAGCGCATTGTTGATCGCCCTGGTCCAAGCGTCGCCTCCCTCGATATTCTCGCTGAAGAACACGTTCTTGCCGAGTCGGTCACGGATGTGATTGCGCACCTTTCGGGCGCAATCCGCGTCCCCCGTAGCGAAGCTGATGAACACCTCAAACGACCGAGCCGATTCAACCGGCTTCGAGTCCGCGTGCGACGAAAGGTAACGCCGTACGATTCTGTCGGTCACCGGACACAGCTTGAACTTCCGCGGTTCCGCCCAAAAGCGCTTCTTCTCCTCGTCCGTGAGCACCTTGTCCAAACTCGGCAAGTACCGATCGAACACCGCCTCCTCAATCCCCTTCGGCCCTTCGCCCTCATGCATCCGCCCGCTGTGAAAGAAGATATCCGGTGTGAATTCCTTCTCCCCTGGTACCGGTCCCCGGTCAAAGTTCGAGACATCGAAGAGTCCTACTGGACAGTTCACGAGGTCATCCAGGATGCCATCACCGTCGATAAGTTCGCCGTCGAAGAAGACTGCGTCCTCCTCCACGCTGATCCACGCGACACGGTCGATTTCGATCCCAAAGTCCTCGGCGTTAATGTTCAGGAAGCAGCGCCGAGTCCTTTCCGCGGACGCGCCCGTGAGACGGACGACGAGCTGATCCGGACCATCCAACCACTTGAGGGGAACTTCCCTGACAGCGAAACTAGCGAGATCATGCTTGGGGAACCAGCGTTGCATGATGGTTCGGGCGACGGCAAACTCCGGCCGGTCCAGGGGTTTGTCCACGTCCCCCTCAAAGACGTACCGTACCTGCCGCTTGGGATTGAGAATGACAAGTTCTTCGCGTAGCTCTCGATCCACGGCCTGCATCGGATGCAACAGCTCCTCCCTGGAGTCGGTGCCTCCGTTTGCAATATTCCAGCCTATCGGCTGCACTTCGCGATAAAAGAAGCAGTAGTATTCTCGACCCCTGAAACGCACGATCGGCAATGTACCTCCGCTGCCGTATCGGAAGGGGAAGCTGGCATCGTCGAAATCGTACCTTTCGCCGTTCCCGTGCAAGAGGAAATCGTCGAGTTCGCCCTGGTACTTCTTGGCCTTCTTCTCGCGATCGGGAATACAATCTAGCAGGTGGTGTTTACCGTGCCGTGACCAAATCGTCGGCGCGTCTTCGTCAAGGCGCATGTCAAGAGTCACCTTGCCCTCCGACCTGCTTAGCGAGAATCTCGACAAGAGTACTTGGAGGTACTTGTTTTCGATCAGATTGAGCGGACGAATGAAATCCGAGGGCGGGATACTCATCAATGGCCCTTTCTCAAGATGTCTGAATCTGCGTCGTGCGGTCGTCGCATGTGCGGCGGTGAGGTTCAGCCAGGACTCTGCTCGCCCTTCGCGCCGGGCGACGCCTCGGTACCCAAGATCGGAAGCGAGAACCGGCTTCCAGCGTCGGGATCATACCGTTCGCCCCTCCACAGACTAGCCGCTGTGCTGTACCATCGCAGGTATCTTACCAGAAGGCAGATCCGTACGCGACCCCGCAGAAACACGTCCCCACGAACAAGAGCCAAGCAGCCAAGTAGAGCCTGCTCCTTGGGGCACCACAACAACGCGAACCTCGCCTCGGTGCTTCGGGAACGCGCCCTACAGATTCGAGGAAGGCAGGGCAATGCCCCGGGCTACCTTGCCCGTTGGCTCGCACAGCGGACGCTGCGAGTTGGCAAGCGTAAGAACCTCCCCCAGCTCCTCCTTGGTAAGGAGGGGAGCCGGTGACGGGCGTTAGAGAGAGGAATCCCGGACGCCGACGATCATCGTGACCATTTGGCCGTAGTCCGCTTTGACGTACGGCCTCGTCTCGACCGTGAACCCGGCCTCTTCGGTCAGCGCGAGCCACGTCTGCTTTTCGAACACGCCCAAGGTGTGTGTATCCTGCTCGACGCGCACCTCGCCGCCGTCCCGGATCACGAAGAACATGATGGTCTGGACGGTCGTGTCAGCCGGGTCCGGATCGTACACGTATTCGATGTAGGTCAGTGAGGTGTCACCGCGGCGGCGCGTGCGGTGTGAGACGAACCCGTCCGGGAAGTACTCGCGGAACCAGTCGGGGCACATGATGAGTACGCCGCCCGGCCGCAGGTGCGCCTTGGCGGTTTGCAGTGTAGATCGCAAGTCCGCTTCTGATAGCAGATAAAGAATCGCATCGTGAATCAGCACGGCATCGAACTTCCGATCAAGGCGGATCGAGCGCATGTCGCCGATGTGATGCTCGACCGTCGGGTTGAGTGCCCGCGATTGGGCGAGCATTTCGGCGGAGAGGTCGACCCCGGCTGCATCGAAGTCGGCGGTCAGGTGAGACAGGAGGTGCCCGCCGCCGACGCCGAGGTCCAGCAGCGCGCGTGGCCCGTCGCCGAGCTTTTCGCGAAGCGTGGCGCGGATGATTCCCGCGGCTTCCGCGTACTCCTCCGGCTCGCTGATCAGCGGCCAGTACTGAGCGAGGTCATGATACAAACGGGCGTCGGTCATGTGGTGTCATCCATTCGAGGCAGGCCCATCTGCCTGCCGGACGGGCACGTTTATCGCTTCTCCGCACTCTGGACACTTGCCAGAGACGTTCCCCGTCAGATTGTAGTCGCACTGGGAACAGGCCACGGTTGAACAGTCGCGCGGAGCCCGGATCGTTGCGACGACTTGGCAGAGCCACCCCATGGTGACGAAGAAGACGAGCCAGCCACCGGCTAGCACCCAAGAGTTGCTCACGCCGAACACCGGTTCAAACCAGGCATCGGTTGAGAACCTGCCCAGGAAGACCAGGGCGCCACAAATACCGTACGCGAAGTGCAGAGGTCTGTACGGTCGCCCTCGTGAAGCCAGGAACGAACCAAGAGGAAGCCACAGCGCCATGGTCAAGTCCAATACCGTCGGGTCGCAGGTAAGAGTCTGGTGTTCCTGGGAGGCTCCGACGAAGAGCGCGGCAAGTAGCGAGACTAATAGAAGGGCGAGATTCGTGGCTCCCGACCGAGCTTGCCGGTGGCCGCTCCCCATGAATGTCGTTGGGAAGGCCGCGGTGAGGAACAGTAGCCAGAAGGGGATCGTCAAACGTACGTTGAAACCGACGGAGAAGTCTATGGCAACGTCGGGCAGAAGGAATCCGAATTCCCCGGCCGCTCTATCGAAAACCCACTGGGCAGGGAGATTGCTGCGCTCGCCAAACCAAAGCAGGCCTACGAACCCGTCACCGAATCCCCACGCGCCTGTGGGGGCACAGTAACCAACGTTCCAACGCAGTGACGCGCCCCACGCGGCTAACACAAGCAACCACGCCACGAGCGGGCCATACCTGAAGGACGATGATCGGAATCGGGGCTTCACGCACGGTATCGTACGCGGCAAAGACGCGGTTGTCGCTTACGGCGGGCACAAGCCGGAGAAGAACCTCCCCCAGCCCCCCTTGGTAAGGAGGGGAGCCGTGCAGGGCTCCGACGCACCGCGCAGACGGATCGGTGCGGCCGGGCCGCACCCTACACGTACTACACACGCGACCGTGGTCCGCACAGCGGACCCTACCCTTTCAGGAACGAGCAGCCCTACTTGTGGAGCAGGGTCATGACTTCGCTGCGGGTTCGGGCGTCGGACTTGCAGCGGCCGCGGACGGCGGAGGTGACCATCACGCTGCCGGCCTTCTTGATGCCGCGGCAGGTCATGCATGCGTGCGTCGCCTCCAAGACCACCGCCACGCCCTTGGCCTCTAGCTTCTCGGTGAGGATGTCGGCGATCTGCGACGTGAGCCGCTCTTGCACCTGCGGCCGATGGGCGAAGGCGTCCACCACGCGGGCGAGCTTCGAGATGCCCACGACCTTGCCGTCGGGCAGATAGGCGACGTGTGCCTTGCCCTCGAACGGCATGAGGTGGTGCTCGCACATCGAGTTGAACGAGATGTCGCGCAGTACGACCATCTCGTCGTAGACTTCGGTGAACGAGGTCTGCAGGTGATCGCCCGGGTCCTCTTCGAGCCCGGCGAAGAGTTCGGCGTACATGCGGGCCACGCGCGAGGGCGTCTTTTGCAGGCCCTCGCGGTTCGGGTCCTCGCCGACGCCGAGCAGAATCTCTCGCACCGCGTTTTCGATTCGTTCAAGGTCCATGGCAGGTCAATCGCTCTAACGGTTCAAGTCGTGGTCGCCGCTTGGCAGGCCGCTCGGGATGGTAGATCGCTGGGGCTTTGGCGGCAAGGCGAGGCTGCGTTTCGCCTGCTTTTGGCCACGTTGGCACCCGGATCGCAGTTTGATAGGGTGCGATCCGCGCGGGCGGCGATGCGGACACGCCTCGCGCAGTTCCGAGCTTTGACAAGAGAGGCGGGCAAATTGCCCCGCCCTACGACGCTGGTAGAGTGGGGCCGGCTGGCGGACGGCGATGAAGACAGACCCCCCCAATCCCCCCTTGGCAAGGGGGGAAGCAGGAGCGGCGTGCTCGACTCGCCGGCTTGGCAAGGGGACGCCGCGAAAAGAGAGGCGGGCAAATTGCCCGCCCTAATGTCATGAAGAGGCTGTCCTCCGGTGCGCCGTGTCGTACCTTACGGCCTTGTTTCAGGCCAATGTCTGACGGCGTTGTTTCACGCCAACGGTTTCAGGAGGACAGCCATGATTAGCGTAGGCATGGA
>JAJDDX010000436.1 GCA_029260055.1 Phycisphaerae bacterium | reverse complement strand
GTGCCCTCGCCGACGGTGAGGTCGCCGCCGGCGAACACCGGGGCTCCGGTCAGCCCGACGAGCGCCTCGCCGTCACGGACCTCCGCGCCCTCAGGAAGAATGGACAGATCGACCGCCTGGCCGACGGCCAGCACAACCGCGTCGGCGTCGACGGTCATCCGGTCCTCGTCGTCGAACGACGGCGCAAATAGCCCCCGGTCGTTCAAGACCGCGAGGCAGCGCCGGAAGTCGACGCGGCTGCATTTGCCCGGCCCCGCGTGGACTGTCATCGGCCCCCATCCGGCTACAATCTCGACGCCCTCGGCCACGGCTTCCGCGACCTCCTCGTCGTGGGCGGGCATTTCGTCGCGCCCTTCCAGGCAGTAGAGGCCCACCGATTTCGCCGACAACCTCACCGCGGTCCTCGCCACGTCGATGGCTACGTTGCCTCCGCCGATGACCACGACGCTTCTTCCCGCAAGATCGACCGGTTCAGTGCGTGCGCGCTCGATAAAGTCGATACCCTGTTGCACGACACCTTCACCGGCGGCGCCCAGGTCAATGGAGCGCTGGCCCTGCATCCCGGTAGCCACGAAGACGGCATCAAACTCATTGGACAGACGGACCACATCCTCCCGATTGATCGCACACGCCGTCTTGGCGACGACGCCGTAATCGAGAATCCGTCCGATTTCACGATCCAGCACTTCGCGAGGCAACCTGTAGCCCGGTATGCCCGTCCGCAGCACGCCGCCGAGTTCGTCACCGCGTTCGAACAGTGTGACGGGATAGCCCAGCCTGGCCAGATGATGCGCGGCGCTGAGACCGGCCGGCCCGGAACCCACCACGGCGACTCGCTCTTGTCGCCCCGGCTTGGCGGGCGGCCGATGGTTGCCGTGGTCGCCGACGTAGCGTTCCAGGTCGCGGATGTTGATCGATTCATCGAACAACCGGCGGTTGCAGGCATCCATGCACGGCGCAGGGCAGACCCGGCCGCACACACTGGGAAACGGCGTGGTTCTCAGGAGGATAGCGAGCGCTTCGTCGTAGTTCTCCCTCACGGCGGCTGCAATGAACCCCTGCACGTCGTTGCCGGCGGGGCAGCCGTCGTTGCACGGCGGCGTCAGGGTTCGGCGGACCGGATCGCGGACGGTGGTGTCCCACGGCCGCATGCCGTAGGACTTGCGGTACGCCAGGAGCATGCCCACGAGCACGAGCAGCAGACCCGCGACGCCTAGCGCTATTCTCGTCTGCCGCTGACGAGCCTCGCGTAATGCCAGCACCAGCTCATGATCGTACGCCACTCGTTTGGCCACGATCTCGATCGACTTGGCGAGTTCGTTGATTTCGAGCAGATTGCAGCCATGCTGCGCGTGCCGCAGGCTTGCGCGGACGTCGCTGAGGTGGTCGTGCATCTCGGCGAGCGCAAGGTTGCGGTAGCCGAACCGCTTGAGTACCTCATATTGCTCGGATGCGACCGTGATCAGCTCGTCGGATTTCTCCAAAGTCGCCCGGACGTGCGCCACCGCGTTCATGGTGTCTTCTTGATGACACAGGGAACACCGGCCCAGTTCCCCACGCGGGCGCGGGTCGATGATGTCCACCCCGGCGGCGGTGATTTCGTGCGTACCGTTGCTGTGACAGAACAGGCATGACGGAGCGCCTCGCCGGCCGTGCGGGCTCGATAGCTGTTTTTCCGTGGTCTCGGGATGGCAGGTTGCGCAGATATACGCGATGCCACGCTCGCGCGACATTGCCACACCGCCGTACCGCTGGAAGAGGCAGGCGAACGCATCCGTCCCGGTGTGCGGATTACCGAGGCGTCCCTCGACGGTCCAGCTATGGCAAGTCTTGCAGGCGTAAGACGCGCCCGTGCCGCCGTTCGCATCGAGTCCGGGTTCAGTGCGTTTCCGTAGGAAAAGGAATTCCGCGCTGAAGGTCGCGTGCGAGGCCTTCTTGAACTCCTCTTCCGTGGTGAACTGGTCTCGCTCCAGCGTGGCGTCACCGCCGTGGCATTGCTCGCACCCCACGTTCTCGGGGTAGTGCACGCTCTTTGCCCATTCAAGGTCGACCATCTCCGCGAGCCGACCCTCCTGCGCACGATGACATTCGACACAAGCGTTACCTGCGTACGGATCGCGGACCGGGCCCGGCACGGCAAGCGCCCCGCCCGTGGGGGCGGTCTGTCCGAGCGTACAACCCAGAAAGTAGGCAACCGAAAGCCACATCATCACGGCTCGCCCCGCCTACCGCGACGCGCACGGCGAATCCTCCGGCGCTCCCCGGCGATGAGGATGTAGAAGACAACCACGGCAGCGCATACGGTGATCGCCAATAGCGGCGGCGGTGGCCAAGTGCCCCAGAGCGTAAGACCCACGAAGGCCACGATGACAACCGTCACGCAGACGCCACTCACGAGCCCCGGCGGCTTGCCGGACCCCGATCGTGCCCAAAACGGCAACAACGCTACCGCCAACATGAAGACACCCTGAGAGAGTACACCGAGCGTCTTGCCCGAGACGCCGAGAAACTCCGTCGGGAAGAGCTTGAGGCACTGATAGACGGCCAGGAAATACCACTCCGGTCGGATGTGCATCGGTGTCATCTGCGGGTCCGCCGGCTCCGATTGCTCGATCCAATGCCCGAGCCCCCAGTAGTCGAGCAGGACCGGAAGTACCGCCAGCACAATCATGATCGACAACGCGCACAGCGACGAGACAGCCAGACGAATACAACCGTTGGGCCAGAGCGGCTCTAGCTGTTCCGGTTCGTATTGTCGCCGATAGTCAACAGGCACGCGCGTCGTCTCCCCAAAGCAGCTACAAAGGCTTCGAAATCCCGGTTCGACGGATCATGATGAAGTGCATACCCATGACGCCCGCAATCAGCGCCGGGATCACGGCCACATGCATCGCGAAGAAGAAACCGAGCGTCTCACCCGACACGTTCGGCCCGCGCCGCAGCCACGTCGCGATCCCGTCACCCACGACAGGCACGGCGGTGGGAATCTCGGTGCCCACGCTCGCCGCCCAGTAGCTGAGGTTGGTCCACGGCAGCAAGTATCCGGTGAACCCCATGAACGTGGTCAATGACAGCAGTATGACGCCGGATATCCAGTGCCACTCGCGTGGATGGCGATAGATCCTGTAATAGGCGACGCGGGCCATGTGCATCAGCACAAGTGCGATCATCATCTTCGCGCTGACCGTATGCACTCGCTGGATCAGCCAGCCCATCGGCACGTTGCTCTTGATGAACGTGACCGAATCCCACGCGCGCATCGGATCGGCCTTGTAGTAGATCAACAGGAGTATTCCGGTGTAGATCTGGATGGTGAATTGCACCAAGGCTAGACCACCGAAGCAGCCGGCCCATCCGAGTGAGCGAGGCACGACCAGCGGTGGAAGGTGCACCTTCACCAGCGGCAGCAAACGCAGCGGGCGTTTGGGAGGCTGTTTGGATTCCGAATCCGTCATCGCGATTCCGCCATGCCTTACCGCTGACCGAACGAGTCACGAATCTTGAGCACACCCTCTTCCACGACGAACTCGACGCGGCGAAGCGGGGCGTTGATCGGCCCGCTCACCGGGTTTCCCAGGTCGTCGTACTTCGCATCGTGGCAGGGGCATTTGAACATGCGACTCGCGCTGTCCCACCGCACGATGCACCCGAGGTGGGCGCACACCCCGTCGAATGCTCTGAGCTCGTCGCCGAGTTTGATGACCACGATCTGCCGGCCCCGGTGCTCACCCCAGACCCCGGCGCCTTCCTCCAACGCCTCGAGCGGAACCTCCATGAGTTCGACGGGCCCCAGCGACTTGGGAAGGCGGAGGAACGCGACGACGGGATAGCCGACCGCTCCGGCTGACACGGCAGCGGTCCCGCCGATGGCCAGTTTCCAGAACCGTCGGCGCGTGCAGTCGGGCGGGCTCTCGTAGCGATACGCATCGCTCCCACCGCTCGGCCCCGCCAAGTCAGGTTCGCCGTTTGCCATCACTCGAGCATCTCCGGCTTCAGCCCAGCTCGCGGCGCCTTGGGCATGTCACCCTCGCCACGATCGTAGGCCTGCGTTTCGTGGCAACCCGGCGAGCACGTGCCTCCATTGGCAAGCCTGGTGTAGTTGACCTCGATCTTCCAACCGCGCGGCCCGAACGGCACAGTCTCTCGCATGTGGAACGGCCTTGCGGAGGCATGCACGTCGTGACACGTGCTGCAGGTCCGCCCGCGTGTTTCCTTGTTCACATGGAGAGCGTGCAGATTGCGCTCCGTGTCGCGGAACTCGGTGGCTCCGATGCCCGGCTCGTCCACCGCGAGCTGCTCGATATGGCACTTGAAACAGAGCGCATACGCCTTCACGCTGAAGGAGGCGTAGATGGACCGTGGATACTCGAGCGTCAAGAGGCCGGGATACATCGAGGCGTGCGACTCGTGGCACGGGGCGCACTTGCCGTCGCGAATCGGGCCGTGGTGTCGCGGGTTCTCCTTGAGCAAGCAAGCCATGTCGGCAAGTATACGCCCATCATCCATGCGCAACAGCTCGCCGTGGCACGAAAGGCAAAGCGTCTTCTCTTTATCCGCCAGCAAGGCCGGCAGTACGCTGCCGTGCCCGAGATGGCACGCGTTGCACGAATCCTTCTCGGTCAGCGCGCCGTGAACGAACGTAGACGTCTCGACGAGCTTCTTGATGTTGTCATGTTCGTGGCACGAATAACAAAGCCGTTGCGTGCTTTCGCGGAGTTGCCGCGGGTGCTCGGTCGTATGAGCATCGTGGCAGTCGAGGCATTGACCGTCGAGGACCGGCGCGTGCGAACCACCTATCAGTTCCAGGTGTGCGCGGAGGGTCTCGTGGCAGACCAGGCAAAGCTCGTCCTGTTTCGCCGGAAGCAGCTTGGGCATCCATGACGAGTGCGATTCATGGCATACGTCGCACGCGCCGACCATCTGCACTTGGCCGTCGATGTGCTGCCGGCTGCCGTATTCCCCCGGCTTGTGGCATGGGAAGCAGAGCGGGCCCGACGGATCGCCGAGCAGGTGAAGCCGCAAGTCCGTGCCGTGCGGGTCGTGGCACTTGTCGCACTCTTTGTCGGCCACGGGCTTGTGGACGACGCTACGCTCGGATTGAGTATGGCAGTAGCTGCACAACTCGGCCTTGGGCACGACGAGCTTGTAGGTGTGCTTCTTTACATCGTCATCGATGTGGCACGCGCGACATTGCCTCTGCGCCGTCGGCCCGTGGAGCACGCGGCCGGCCATCTCTTTCGTATGGCATTCGCTCGTCGCGCACGATGCGACCGGGCCCGTCGGGCGTTCAACGCCGGGCGCGGGCGGCACCGCTGCGTCCGCCTCCGCTCCGCTCGGCACGATAGTCGACTCGTCCGGTATCTGCGCCGCGGCCGGCGCGCACGTCGGGAGTGACCAGAGAAAAGCGCAAAGGATGTACCACCGGCTCATCGCTGAACCACCGCGCTTCCGAATGTCCCCAACCCAGCAGTTTGCGCCGGCCGACCCGAGATTACCGGAACCGGCGCGCCGCCCATCGGGGCCGCTCGTGATTCGTAGATTGCTCTGCAATCAGGGCATCCCGCTGACGGTCGCCTTAGCACTCTGATCGACCATCCCGACACGGATGGCTCGGCAATCCTGCTGATTCTCACCCTCTTCGAACGAGGGCGACGCGTGGCCGGCCACCACGTGCTTCATGTCCGCCTCGACGAAAGACCGAGCAAAACCGGCGCCACCGGCGCTTCTAGGTTCCATTATCGGGCGCCAAAGGCGATTGCCCCCAGCCTATCGGACCGGTTCCGTTTCCTTGATGCGAACGAACGGGGCCGTTACGCTGCCGCGCGCCTTTTCCGATTGCGGACCGAGCGGACGGCCGATCGTTTAAGTAAGCTAACGGCCTGAAGGAGGGCTACCGCCTGATGGATCTGGACGCGAGCAACCAGCCGGTGTCCGACACTGACATACCCTTACCTGCCGGTCGAGTCCTGGCGGGCCGCTACGAGCTGCGCCGGCGGATCGGCACCAGTGGTACCGGTGCGATCTACGCCGCGTACGATCGTGAGCGGCAGACCGAGGTAGCGATTCAAGTGGCACTGGCACACCAAGCCGTTAGCGAGCAAGACCGAACACGCTTTCTATACGAGGCCGAGGTCGCGAGCCGGCTCGACCATGCCGGAATCCTCCGGGTCTACGAACGGCGCGCGGACGGGGATCTCCATTTCACGGTCACGGAACTGCCCGTCGGGCAGACACTGCGTGCGCGCATGGTCGCGCTGACAGCCGAGGGCAGCCGTCCACCGGTGGACGACGTCGTTCGTATTGGCTCGGCCCTGAGCCACACGCTTGGCTATCTACGGGAAGCACAAGCGGTCCACTCTGGCATCACACCGCAGCACATCATCCTGGGCGATGATCGGACCGTGAAGTTGACCGGTTTCGGAAGCGGGCGTCTGCCAAGCGCACGGCACATCACGGCAGACGGAGATTCGTATGGCACATTGGCGTACGCGGCCCCGGAGCAGTTGATGGGTAAAGCGGACGTCGATCATCGTGCCGATCAGTACGCCCTTGCCGCCGTCCTTTACGAAATGCTCACGGGCGAGGCGCCGGTTGGCCGCGTGCAATCGGCGCGACAGCGGCGACCGGAAGTTCCGCCGGCGCTGTCGGCTGCTCTCGATCGCGCGCTGGCGTTCGACCCGAATGATCGGTTTCCCGACATCGGCGCGTTCAATGCCGCGCTGACCGCCCGCTCTTCACCACGGGCTCGAAAAGGTCGCCTGTGGGCTGTCGCCGCCATTATGCTGCTTGTGGTTGGAGTGATCGCGACCTACCCGAAGTGGCGAGACTCCATCGCCCAGATGGCGCGAGACGCCGCGCGCAA
>JAJDDX010000435.1 GCA_029260055.1 Phycisphaerae bacterium | reverse complement strand
ATTGAGGCGTTCTTCGATCGCCTCGGCAAGCTGGACGCTGTGCCGACCATGCCCGGCGGACGGGACGGGCGGATTCACTTCTCGTTCAAAGCCAACGGCAGACCCGACGCAGCCACAAGCACGACGGCGACGGGCGACGTGACGCTCCTGATTCACGAAGGCCGCGTTTCGACCGAGCGCGGTCTGACGGGGCGAGCGGACCTGACGGTGAGCACGGACGCCGAGACGTGGCTGGCGATCCTCAACGGTCGCCCCGAGGCCTTCGACCTCGTGCGGGCTGAGCGCCTCGGCATCGAGGGCGACACGCGGCTGCTGACGCTCGTCGCCGGCCTCATGGATGCCAAGTGACACAAGTGTGGCGGCGGGCGCGGGTCGACCGTTGAGAGCTACTTTCCAGCCACCTCGGGCTTCTTTGTCTTGAATCGCTCAGCATTCAGCCTGACGGCCTGCGGGGAGAAGCTGACGACGACCCAGCGCTCCGTCACCACGAGGCCGGGGCCCTGAATGCCCATCTGCATGAACCAGACGCCGTCGGGGTCTTGATGGAGTGTGACTGCGCCGCCGTCGGCGAGTTCCGTTTGGGCGAACTTCAGCAGGCGGTCGATGTGGTTACGCAGCCCTTCCGGGTCCTTCTCGACCCTGAACAGAATGGTCCACATCAGGGGCAGTCCGAGCGCGTGGCGCGGGTGGTTGTGTACCACGACGTAGCGTCCGAGGTGCGAGACGATATCCTCGTCGATGGACACACCGGCTCGTGTTTGGACGTCGCGCCAGAAGGCCAATGCGCTTTCCCTTCCGTCGGGGCTACGTGCGGTCAGGTAGCCGGCGCAGATGGCGTCGAGCAGGCCGGCCGGGTCGCAGTCGATCACCGCGAAGTGCTTGGCCTCTTCGGGGATGATCGACGCCGGGTCGTCCGGGTTGCTGATCACCTTGAGCAGCGAGCTGTCGGCGATGGGTCGATGGACGTCGCGGTCGCCGCGTCGCACGAGGCCGTCGATCTCGACGGCCCGCCCCTCGTAGCGCACGGACCAGACGCCGCGTTTGACATCCGCGAGTTTGAGCGACTGTTTGACGCGTTCGATCTTCTCTGCCAGCAGCTTGTCGTCGGTCAGTCGCAACCGGTCGACGTTGAGATACCAGCCCAACGCGGCCTTCTGTCCGCCGACCGCGGCGAAAGCGCGTGTGAACCACGGATCGCCTTGAAGGCTCTTTGTATGGTCGCGCGCCGCTTCTTCTATCCGATCGAATGCGCCTTGCCCGAATGCGATGACGTAGTCTTTGCCGACCACGCCCCAACTCACCTCGGCCCACTCGGGCATGCGCTTGTCGGTGAGCCGGAAGCGTTCGACTCCGTCCTGTGTCCGTGAGGTCAGCACCGTGTCATCGCTGTTGGTGTGGCTGTTGAGCAGGTGCTGGATGCGCCGGATGATGGCGTCATTCTTGCCGTTCGTGCGGATGAGGATCGCGGCCTGCATGCCCGCGAGCCGGTGGCCGCCCTCGTCGAGGGCCTTGGCCTGGATGTCCAGCAATGTTAGCGCGTGCGGGTGGTCGAGGATGATCGGAATCGACGCGATCATATCGAGCCAGGAGCGCGTACAGGGATCGACCTTGGACAGTGCGCCGGTTTCATAGGCGAGGCTGGCGATGATGCTTGCCGCGGCAAGGGCCCCTTCGGTCGCCCGGGAAGGCGACTGGACATCCGGTCCGGCTCGATAGAGCACTGCGACGGCGTCTTTGGGGATCGACGAGACCAGATCGGGCGAGGTAGCCAGGCACGGCCGCGCGCAGAGGGCGAGGACCGCCGTGACGGCGGCGAACGACGCGAGTGCCTTCTCGAGGCGGCGTCGGAGCCGTGGCTGCATGGGCAAGGACGCCCGCTTCCAGTCGGCTCCGAGCGTGGCCGGCACGATAGCGCGCTTAACTGCCGCTCTCCTCGTACCGCACGACCAGCGTGAGCATGAATTGCCCTGATTCTCGTTTGACGGGTAAACAGACAACCGAGGCTTGCATGTCGTTGATTTTCGGGTGTTTTTCGGCGATCCACGCATTGGTTTGTTCTTCCACGTGGGCAAAATCGTCCCGGTAGTCTCCGGGTGCGGCGAAGATCTTGATAGGCATATGAGGCATCTCCGTGCTATGGGGTCACGCTGGACTCTCGCGGCGGCCGGCACGCTCCGGAGAGGAGCGACGCGTTCCGCGCCCGCCGCCGCGTCCGATTGTACCCTGGATCGGGCGACTGTTCGATGGATTCAGTGTAAGCAACGGCTGTAAAATGCTGTAAGCTACCCCCCATGTCGCGACGCCCGCTTCTACGCATGTCTCTCGCGCGCAAGATCAGCCTTCTGTTCGGGACGGCCGTCCTGCTTGTCATCATCGTGACGCTCTGGTCGCCATGGCTTCAGATGTCGGCACTGAACCACCAGGCGGTCCTGCTTCAGGCGAAACTCGCGGCTTCGGCGGCCTATCAGGCGGTGGATCTGCGTGCGCCGGACTGGGATCTGGCTCAGGCGGAGCTGCAGCGTGTGTGGCCGATCCTCGAGGACGAACTCGGGCTTCAAGCAGAAGTGCCGCATCTCGTGCCGGTGGGTGAACC
>JAJDDX010000434.1 GCA_029260055.1 Phycisphaerae bacterium | reverse complement strand
GTGTTGCCGGAAGAGAAGCTCGAACTCGTCGACGACCTGAAGCGTCGCGGGCACCGGGTGGCCGTGGTCGGCGATGGTGTGAACGACGCCCCGATGCTCGCGGCGAGCGATTTGGGTATCGCGATGGGTGCCGCGGGCAGTGACGTGGCGATCAACTCGGCTTCGATCGCCTTGATGAACAACGACCTGAGCCGTCTTCCTTTCCTGATTCGCCTATCGAGGGCCGCGACCAATGTCGTTTGGCAGAATATCCTCTTCGGCGTCGCATTCATCGTGATCATGATGACCCTGGCGATTTGGGGCCCGCTGACACCCATCGTCGCGGCCATGGGCCACACGCTTGCCACGGCGGTCGTCATCTTCAACAGCGCCCGTCTCGTCCGGTATGGCGAAGAGCATGCCGACGCGACGGAAACGTATGCCACGCCGATTCCCGCTCAGCCCGTCACCGCCACCGGCTGACCGGGCGACAGCATTGCAGTACGGTTTTCCCAACCGCCCGCGGCAGCCGTGGGCGGTTCTTCTTTGCGCCCTCTCCGGATAACTAACGAACGGCAGGCTGTCCCGTCTTGTACGCTGGTGACAGACGAAGTCATTCGGAGATTGCTGCTGATGTCGCGACGATTGATGCCCCTAGTACTCGTGCTCTCGGTCGGTCTGGTGAGTCTTTCCGCATTGGCCGTCGCCGGGCCACGGGCTGGCACCGGACCCACGCGTCCCAAGGACGTGAAGTCCACCGCCGTGCGCGTCGCTCGATCGGCGGACGGCTTGACATTCTCGGACGCCGGCGAGGTATTCAGTCTTCACGCCGCCGCGCCGAGCCTTCTACGGCTTCCCGACGGCGATCTGTTGGCTGTTGTCGATTTTGCCGGCGGGGGCGGGAGCCGCGGGACCACGGTGATGGGCGTGTCGCGTTCGAAGAACGACGGCGTCACGTGGTCGCCGCTCGAACCGATCAGGGTAGCGGGGCGGAAGGACCGCCCGTTCACGGGCCGGCGAGGCGTCTTGACTCTCGCTCCCGGCGACGCGATCCGCCTTTATTACGTGGCACGGGAGCGCCTCGGACGAGATGAACGAACGGGCAAGCCCCGTTCCCTGGCGGTGATCCGATCGGCGTTGTCTCGGGACGGCGCGAGCTTTCGACCCGACGCCCGCACCAATGTCCACGTGAGGGGTGAGGGCGAGATCCATCCGACGGCCACGTGGATTGCGCGTGGGGTTCATCTATTCGCCGATACCAGGTCGGGGCAGCGCGGCTCGGCGTCGCCCGCTCAGCACCTTATCTCCCGCGACGGGCGTCGGTTTGCGCGTGTGAAGCCGGTTCGCTCCGACCACTTCAGCTTTGTGGGATCCATCGTGCCGCTCGGGGCTCGCGTGCGAGGCTACTTTTCGGATCGGGGCAGCGTGCGATCGGCTGTTACGCGCGACGGACGTACGTGGCGACCGGACGAGGGCATCCGTCTGACGGGCGGTGATGACCCGGCGGTCGTGAAGCTCGGTGACGGCGCTTTCTTGATGTTCTATTGCGCGCCGATTCCGGGCGATCCAAACGCGAAGATACAGTTGGCTGCGGTGGCACCGGCGCTCCATGACGCCTGGCGGGAAATCGACAAATGGAAGGGCGGTGCGGGCGCGGGCGGGGCCACTCGCGATGGCTCAGTCGCGTCGGCTGACGGCTCGGTGGATGCGCAAACCGAAGCCGAATCGACGGGTGAAGGTACCGCGGGCGAGGGAGAGGGCTCAACGGCTTTGGCCGGCGGTGCTTCGCCGGACGAAGAGGGCGCCATTGACACGAATGCCATTGAGGCCGAGATCTTGCTCGACGAGTGGATGGCGCAGGACCAGCACGGCTTCGCGCCGCCGGCCGACCTGCACGACCCGGTCGATTACATGCGATGGTACGAGGACTACGCCACGGGCTACCCGGCTGAGAATGCCTACTACGCCTATGCGGCGTTCATTCCGGACCTGGACCCGAATACGCCGGACATCCCGCCGCTTCCTCCCGTCGCGAACATGTACAGCAGCGACGCGGTGACCGGCCCGCCCGGGCCATGGGATCCCGACGATCATCCCGAATGGGCGGCAGCCAACGACGCCATGCAGGACGTCCTGGCTAAATACCGGGATGCGGCGCTTTATTCGGGGTATTCCCAGCCGGCGCTGTTCGAGGACGGAGAGGAATGCATGTTCGCTCTGAGGCTTCCGGCCCTCAGCAGCCATCGACGGATGGCCAAGGAACTCATGGCCGACGCATGGCGGCTTCGCGACGGTGAGGTGTCCTCGGAGCACATGCTCGAGGCGTGGCGCACGACGTTCCGGAACGCCTCTCATCTCGAGCAGGGTGCCACGCTGATCGAGGAACTCGTCGGCAACGTGCAGCGTGAGTTCGTCGAGCAAAACGCGAGATGGGCCCTGCGCGAAGGTGTCTTCTCGGGCGACAAGCTCGAAGCGGCGCTCGACACGCTCATGGACTATGACGAGCCGTTGTCCGACCCGCGGAGAGGAGCGCGGGGCGAGCACGCGTTCACGATGGACACGGTGCAGTACATCTTCAGTCCGCCAGGGCCGGCCGGCACACCGGTGATCAACCCCGATCGTGTCGACAAGTTGATCGATTGGTCCGGCAGCGACGGGGACCTGAAGGATCGGTTGTCCAGCATGACTCCGGACGATGCGCAGCGGACGATCGAAGCCGTCGATCGACACTATCGAAAACTCGGCGACATGTTCGAGATCGGCTATCCCGAGGTCCGGGCGGCCGACATTGACGGGGCGAGCGAAGACGTCTTGCACACCAGTCCGGTCACGGAGGCGTTCCTTCCGGCTCTGGGGCGCTTACATCAGCTCAGGGCTCGGCGTGAGGCATCACGCCGTGTTACTCGGTTGGCATACGCTTCACATCTCTTCAAGGAGCGGCAAGGTCGGTGGCCCGCCTCACTGGATGAGTTGCCGGCCCGGTACTCCGACGACGCTCGCTCCGATCCGTTCACCGGTCGGGACTTCGGCTTTCGCCTGTCCGATGACGGTCCGACGATCTACAGCGCATCGGAGAACGGCGTCGATGACGGCGGCGTGCACTCGCGCCGCTGGGACGACGAGATCACCAACGACACCGGATCCGACGACCACGTCCTCTGGCCGCCGCAACGCCGCCGGTGACCGGCGTGGGACACGGTCAAGCATCCCGCGATAGACCCCGCGCGTTGGCACGGCTATCATTCCTGGACGAGGACTACGCTGATTCCGCACAGGAGCGACGCCATGCCGGCTTCGACAGATGGACGAGATAGGATCGCGATCACGATGGCGGTCGCGGTGCTAGCGCTGAGCGCGACGACCGATCGTTTGCGGGCGGACGGCCCGGAATCCGACAAGCCGGCCGCCGTCAAGCCATTCGAGTACGTCAGCCCGGAGATCGAACGGCTTTCGCTGTTCGTGGGGCCCTGGCGAGTCACCGAGCGCCATTTCAACACGAAAGGCGATGTGATCGCGACGGTCAAAGGCACGGAAGAGATCACGTGGCTGCTCGACCGTCGGGCCATCCAGCGAGCGTACAGCACCGTCAGCGATACAGCCGCCTTCAAGGCTCTCGGCACGCTGACCTACAATGCCGCTTTGAAGCGGTACGAGGGCGTGTGGTTCGACAACATGTCTACGTCCGGGGCGGTGAACGTGAAGGCCGATTGGGACCCGGCCGCCCGGACGATGACCTACACGCTCGAAGCGCGCGGCGTCGGCGGAGCGGTCAAGACCTACAAGCGAATCGAGGAATTCCCGAACGAGGAACGCCCGGATGACGAACGCCCGGAACGGCGAACCGCCACCACGTTCGAGGTCGTCGGCGAGAAGGTGATCAGGCTGCTCGAGGTGCAGTACACGCGGGCAACGCCGTGTCCCTCCAAGATCCAGCGCGTCTTCGACGGTTAGTCGGCGGGCGCCTCAACCTGCATGGCCTCACCGGCGGGGGGTATCTCAGCCACATCCGACGTGAAGACCACCGACGCCACGAGAAGGCCCGCCATCGCCGCCGCGATAGCCATTTTGGTGACCATGCCGATCACGAAACCCAGCGCCGAGAAGAAGCCGACCTTCGTACCTTGAACAACCTCTCGCCGGCTGCTCAATTCGCCGATCATCGCACCCGTGAAACAACCGACAAGAGCACCGACCATGGTGCCTACCAGCGGAATCGGCACCAGGAACGACAGCAGGAACATCCCCAAGAACGCTCCGATGAAGCCACCCCAGGCGGCTCGCTTGCTTGCACCAGCCTTCCGGGCGGTCACCACGGACGCGAACATCTCGGCCGCCTCCGCCACGACGGCACATAGCACCAGCGCCGCGATGATCCAGCCGCCGACGCCAACCCATTCAGCCCACCAGCCGTAAAGCAGGGCCCCGCCAAGAATCAGCCAGGTGCCCGGCAAGCGTACGGCGGTAGCTGCCACCGCGATTAAACACCACAGCACTAGGGCTCCGATCGCGAGTTGGGTCGATATTTCCGCCAAACGTCCACTCCCGTGTTCGACTCGTCAAGAAGGTATTCGCACTGCCGGACGATACATTCGTGAATGCGGCGATCGTTGGCAAGCGCGAGGAGCGTGTTTTGATGATCCATCCGCCCGACCCGCCGTGACCGTGGGCGACGGCTTTTGGAACCGACCGCCTCGCGGTAGGATACCGCGGCTGATGGGATGACTCGGATCGGCTCAGGCAGGCCAGGGCGTCACGCCACAGACGGGAAAGGCACTATGCGAATTCGTGAACCGGTCGTAGCTGGGCGATTCTACGCGGCGTTTCCCGATGCCTGCACGAAGGACGTGACCCGGCTGCTGACCGGCGCGCCCTCGGACGTCACCGCGAGCGAACCGCTGCTCGGTGGGCTCGTACCGCACGCCGGCTGGATGTGCAGCGGAGCCGTGGCCGCGAGAGTCTTCAAAACCCTCGCCGCCCAGTGTGACCCCGACGTCATCGTGCTGTTCGGCGGGGTCCACCGGCATCGCGGGCGAGAGGCCGCCTTGTTCGGTAGCGGACGATGGCAGACGCCCGTCGGACCGGCGGAGATCGACGACAGGCTGGCGGAACGCCTCCTCGGGCAAACGAACCTGATTGTCGATGACCCCTATGCACACGAACAGGAGCACTCGATCGAAGTACAGGTACCGTTCATCGTTCACCTATTCCCGCAGGCGAAGATCGTGCCGATCATGGTGCCGCCTTCCGCTACGGCGCATGAGGTGGGCCAAGCGGTGGGGCGGACCATCGAGGCATACAACTACAACGCGCTGATCGTGGGCACGACGGATCTGACGCATTACGGACCAAGCTACGACTTCCTCCCGAAGGGCGGCGGAGAGGCCGCGCTCGCGTGGGCCAAGCAAGAGAACGACCGGCGCTTCATCGACCTGGTCCTGGATATGCGTGAAGCCGACGTCGTCGACGAGGCGTCGGAGAACCGAAACGCGTGCAGCAGCGGCGCGACCGCCGCCACGCTCGGAGCGGTCAAGGTCCTCGGTGCCAGCTCCGGCACGTTGCTCGAACATACGACGAGCGGCGAAGTGCTGCACGGTGGAACCGGAAGCGAGAACGCCGATTCCGTGGGGTATGCCGGAATTATCTTCTCATAGCATTTCGACCCGGGGATCATCCGCATCATGACGAGTCAAGCGGCGATCGGTATCGATCTCGGTGGCACGAACCTCAAGGGGGCGGCCGTCGACGCGGACGGAGGCCTGCTGGCACAGCACGCCATACCGACCGATCTGCCAGGAGGCCCGGAGGCCGTCGTGGCGGGCATGGTCGATCTTGCCGACGGGCTCCTCAACAGGCTCTCTGTGTCGCGACAGGCGCTTGTCGGCCTGGGCGTTGGCTCGCCCGGGCCGCTGAGCATCCGGGAGGGACGCATTATTGATGCGGCCAATCTCCCGGGTTGGAAAGATGTTCCCCTGCGCGAGCTGCTTCGATCGAAGCTCGGCGCCCCCGTCGTGCTGGAGAATGACGGCAACGCAGCCGCGTATGGCGAGTTTTGGGCCGGTGCGGGGCGGGGCGGTGCCGATCTGGTCATGCTCACGCTCGGCACGGGGGTAGGAGCGGGCGTGATCATCGACGGCGCGGTCCTCCACGGTCATTTCGAGAACGCGGCGGAGCTGGGCCACACGGTCGTGGCGGTAGACGGCCTGCCGTGCGCATGCGGGCAACGGGGCTGCCTCGAACAATACTGCTCTGCTGCGGGTATGGCTCGGCGCGTCTGCTCGGCCATCGACGATGGCGAGCCGTGTGCACTTTCGGAGGTGGCGGGATCGGGACGGACCATCGACGCCGCTCAGGTGGCTCAGGCGGCTCGATCCGGCGATCGGCTTTGCAGCCGCCTGTGGGATGACGCCTGCCGACATCTCGCCGTGGCCTGCGTCAACATCCAACACACCTTCAACCCCGCCTGCGTCGTCTTGGGTGGTGGAATGGCCGAGGCCGGCAGTTTCTTGCTCGACGGCGTCACGGCCCACTTCGCCAAGCAGCGATGGCACCTGCACGAAGACTTTCCGACGATCAAGCTCGCGGAGTTGGGATACGACGCCGGTGTGATTGGGGCAGCAGGGCTCGCGTGGCGCGCGATGAGGTAGTGCTGAGTCGCGGTCTACCCGTCAGACGGGCTCCGCGTCTGGGCCCGGGTCTGCTCAGCGCGCTCTATGAGTTCCTCCTCGGTCGGGAGCTGCTGCTCTTCGAGTTCGAAGTGCCGCACGTGTACGTCGTGAATACGGCCCGCCCACAGGACTTCGGTGATGAAGTCAAACGGCACGTATTGATACCACGGCCGCGTCAGCTTCCAGTTGGTCTTGAGCGTCTTGTAGCCTTCCTTGCGGATGACCACGTCGTAATCGCCGTACCAGAGAAAGTCAGTCGACACCTCGCTTCGGCCAATCTCCTGGTCGTTGAGGAAAACCAGGGCGTTGTTCGGCTCGGTTGTGAGCTGAATCGTCCTGCGGACGCACCCGAGCCCGGCCACACCGACCACCACCAGCGCGGTGACCGTGGTCAGGGTGATCCACGAACGCCCCCGCGAGCCAACCGCCTTATCCCGCGCCGTGCGGCGACCGCCGGTAGCGTCGGTCGACATGGACGAACCCACACGGGCAAACGAGTTTGCCCATGCCACCCGGTGCTTCTTGTTGTACATCATGCCGTTAGCTCGCAGATTTCCGCAAAAAGCGCTTCGGTATCCAGTATCGCCACCGTACAGCGACCGTTGACCCACCCGCAGCACTCGCCGGGGTTCAGGATCAATCGCCCATTGTCGTGGCGATTGACGACCTCGTGCGTGTGCCCGGTGATCACGATGTCGGCGCGCTCGACATCGACCGGCTCGCACCATTCGATGAAATGATGCACCAAAACCGTCCGTCCGCCAAGCGCGACGAACAGCGGCCCATCCACCAGTTGCGGCAGGACCTTCTTGAGGCCCTCGCGCTCGCCGTCGTTGTTGCCATAAGTCACATGAATTGGACCATCGAACGCCAGGAGCGGCCTGACGGCAAACGGCGCGACGAAGTCGCCGGGATGCACGATCGCCTCGACGCGCCGCTCGGCGAAGAGCCGTAGTGCCGCGTCGATCATCGGCAGCCGATCATGCGTGTCGGACAGGACGCCGACGAGCATCACGAACCCTCCCACACGGTGAACGTCGGCGTGACGCCCGCGTCTATCTGGTCCCGTGGAGATATTCGTTCAAATACTCGATCGTCGCCTGTTGGTCGGCACACTCGCTGGCGAGGATATCGCCGGCTGAGATCATGCCGTACAGCGTGCCGCCCTCGACGACGGGCAGGTGGCGGATGCGCTTGTCACTCATGACCGTCTTGCACTCGGTCAGGCGCGTGTCACGGTGGCAGCAGGCCATCGGCGAGGTCATCACGTCGCCGACGGTGGTGCCGGTGGCGTCCGCGCTGACCGCGACGATGCGGATCAGCACGTCACGCTCGGTGAAAATGCCGACCGCACGCTCGCCTTCGGTTACCACCAGGGCACCGATCCGGCGTTCGTTCATCAACTTGGCGGCCTCGAGCACGGTGGTCGCGCGATCGACCGTCGCGACGTCCGTGCCCTTCTTGTCGAGAATGGACTGGGCGCTGGGCATGTGCAAACACCTCCTTGAGCAACGTCTCCCCGCGAACCCGCGTCAGCCGCCGTGGCGGCCGTGGGCCAGCCGGGTAACCGATCCTGCGGACAAGACCATTGTGCGGCGAAATTGAGCGTCGGGCAAGCGGTGTTCCCGGAACCCGGGCAATCCGCCAGTTTCCTCGGCCGCTCTCATCGTCCTCTCATGTTCGTGTCGTATGATTCAGACGGTCGAGGCAGGCGGCTGCCCACGATACATGGGTCTGAAGAACGTGCTTAAGAAGGAGCTTCTCCATGAGATCCTGGATGATGGTGACGGTAATCGGTGTCGGTGCCCTCTGCTTGGCGGCAGTAAGCCGGGGCGATGACGAAGAACGGGTGACTCTCGATCAGGTTCCTGCGACCGTCAAAGCGGCTATTCTGAAAGCGGCGGCCGGCGCCGAGATTCGGGAGATCGAACGCGAGACGGAAGACGGCAAGACGGTGTACGAAGCGGAGTTTGTGCTCGGCGGGAAGGAGATCGAGGTCAAGATCGCCGCTGACGGCTCCGTGCTCTCGCGAGAGGCCGAGGACGACGATGACGGTGACGACGAGGACGAGGAAGAGACCATTGCCGTCGACAAGATTCCGGGCCCGGCCCGCAAGGCGCTGCAGCGACTCGCCGGCGACGCGAAAATCGTCAAGGCGGGGCGGGAGAAAGAGGACGGAGTGCTCATCTATGAGGCTGAGTGGGCTGTGAACGGCGCCGCACACGAGGCGGCGGTGACAGCCGACGGGGCGCTCATCGAGACCGAGGAGGTCATTTCCGCTGAAAAGGCTCCGGCTGCGGTCCAAGCGGCTATCGCGAAGCACTTCGGCACCGCCAAAGTGGTCGTCGAGAAGAAGATGATCGTCGTGTACGAAGTTGAGGCCAAGGTCGGCGGCAAGGAGAAGGAACTGCTGATCTTCCCGACCGGTCGCCTGCACGATGAGCACGGCGACCACGATGACGACGATGATGACGACGACAGCCATGAACATGGCGACCACGAAAACGAACACGAGGGGCATGATCACGACTAGCGTCCTGAGCTAGGGTCCGGCCGGGTCTGCGTGATGCACCAGCGCGCCACCGCTATACTGGGCGGTGGGCGGCCCGTGCCGCGCCCCCGGGCGAGATGCCACTGCCATGCGCGTGCTTATCATCGAAGACTACGAGCCGCTACGGACCTCGCTCCGACAGGGGCTAGAGGAGGCCGGTTTCGCCGTGGATGCCTCCGCCGACGGCGAAGAGGGGCTGTGGTACGCCCGCTCGAACAACTACGACGTGATCCTGCTCGACCTGATGCTCCCCGAGGTCGACGGCCTCACGGTGCTGAGCCGCCTCCGCCGCGAGGGGAAGTCGGTTCCCATCCTAATCCTCACCGCCAAGGACACGGTCGAGGATCGTGTCAAGGGTCTGGACCTCGGGGCGGATGACTACCTCGTCAAGCCGTTCGCCTTGGAGGAACTCCTGGCCCGCGTTCGATCCCTGGTGCGCCGCGGCTACGACAACAAGGACCCCGTCATTCGAGTCGAGGACCTCGAGATCGACACGGCCGGGCGCACCGTGCGCCGCGACGGACACGCCGTGAGCCTCTCCGCACGCGAATACGCCGTCCTCGAGTTCCTGGCTCAAAAAGTGGGGCAAGTCGTTACGCGAACCGCCATCTGGGAGCACGTCTACGACTTCCACTCCGACCCCGAGAGCAATGTGGTGGATGTCTACATCGGCTACCTGCGTAAGAAGATCGAGAGAGATGGCCAACCGAAACTGATCCACACGCGACGCGGACAGGGCTACGTCCTGGGGCGGTGCGACTGATGCGTACCCTGCGCGCACGACTGTGGTTTGGAACGGCCCTCGGCATGGGCGGCGTCCTCGCGGCCTTCGCCGTCGCTCTGTACTTCGCGGTGAGTGCGGCGCTCTGGTCCGAATTCGATGAGGCCCTTGTCGGGCGGCTCCGTTCCCTCGCCTCGCTCGTCGAACAGGATGGCGATCAGGTCGAGTTCGAAGCCGAGGAATACGCGCTACCGGAATACGAGCCGTCGCCCCACGCCGAGTACTATCAGTTTCGGCGCGACGATGGGCGGGCGCTCGGAAGCTCGCCGTCGCTCGGTGATGATGACCTGCCAACGATCGATGGACACCTCGCAATCCCCGGGTTCCGGTTTGGCGCACTGCCTGACGGGCGGCCCGGCCGGCTGGCGGGAGCCCGGTTCACCGCCAGGCAAGAGCGCCAGGACTCAGACGAACATCGCGACCACAAAGAGCATCAGGGCCACGACGGACAGGAGGATTCCGGCAAACAAGTTGCCGTGGGAACGGTGACCGTGATGCTGACGGTGGGGCGCGAGACCGCGGGCGTCGATCGCACGCTGGCGTGGCTCCGTCTGCTGCTGGTGGCGGGGTCCGCATGCGCGATGGCCGCCTCTGCGGGTGTCTTGTCGTGGCTCGTGCGGCGGGGGCTCAGGCCACTGGACGCCGTCGCCGGCGAGATTGCGTCGATCGAGGCGGCTGACCTGTCCGGGCGGGTGCGCGCGGGCGAGGTGCCGGGGGAGTTGGTTCCGGTCGTGGAGCGGCTCAACGATCTGCTGGCACGGCTCGAAACGGCCTTTGCTAGGGAGAAGTCCTTCACAGCCGACGTGGCTCACGAGCTGCGGACGCCGCTGGCCGGCGTGCGGACGACGCTGGAGGTGGCGCTCTCCCGGGAGCGGGACGCGGGCGAATACCGCGAGGCGATGGGGCGGTCCCTGGCGATCAGCCGAGAGATGCAGCACATGGTGGACAACCTGCTCGAACTGGCACGCGCCGACGCCGGGCAGCTAGAAGTCGAGCAGGAGCCCGTCGACCTGGTGTCGCTTCTGAGGGAGAGCTGGGAGCGGTTCGCCGATCAGGCGGCTGAGCGCGGGCTTGATGTGACGTGGCAACTGCCCGATGCGTGCCCGGTCACCTCCGATGGCGCGAAGCTACGACACGTCATCAACAACATCTTCGAGAACGCCGTGACGCACGCCGACGAGGCGGGGCGCGTCACGATCGCCCTGGCCACGCCGTCCGCCGGCGGCCGGGTGGCAATCCGCGTCGAAAACAGCGGGAGCCACATCGATGAGGCGGACGCCGAGCGCGTCTTCGAGCGGTTCTGGCGGGGCGACGCAGCCCGTTCCGCCAAGGGCGTAGGACGCCGCTGCGGACTCGGCCTGCCGCTATGCCGCAAGCTGATGACGCTGCTCGGAGGCACCATCTCCGTAACGACGAGCGCCGGCGGCACGTTCGCCGTCACAATCGCGCTGCGTTCACCCTGACCGCCCCCCGGGCCTCCCCTGAGCCGCAGGCTTTAGCCTGCGCGGTGACGGGTGGCATGGGCAAGCAGCAGCTTGAGGGCGTCCGACGATTCCAGCCCGTCGAGCGTTCGCCGATTGGCGGTCGGGTGGCGGCTGTCGTCACGATTGGCCCTGAAGGGGCCTGATAGCAATAGCCCAGGGCAACGCCCTCGTTGTTCTACACAAGTTTCGGTCCGGCTCGGGCGTCGGGGCCGAAGAGTTGCCAGGACAGGGCAAAGTCATGCATCCGTTGCATCCCGATCCAGATCGTTTGCGGGCCAGGCAGGGCATTGC
>JAJDDX010000433.1 GCA_029260055.1 Phycisphaerae bacterium | reverse complement strand
GCCTTGCTGGTTCAATCCGACCGTGCCGGAAGAGTGCTCCGATGCCGGCGTCAAGCCTCCGGACGACTTCATCGTCCGCTGGTACGCCGACGCGGGTGGTATCCCCGGTGTCGAACTCGGCATCCCGGGTGGTGAGGCGCTGACGCCTGACGCCACGTCGAGCATCGACGGCAACCGTTGCTGGAACTACTCGGCTCCTGTCACGACGCCTCCGATCGTCAACGGCGGCGAGTGCTACTGGATCGAGATCTCCGGTTTGGGTGATGCGGCCACTGGCTGCACCGTCTACTGGAACAACAACAACACGGCTGGTAACAACAGCTACTCGTTGAATGACCAGGACGGCAACTACACGGGCGACGACATCCAGACGGCGATCGGCGACGAAGGGTCCGACATGTCGTTCTGCGTCGACTCCGGCGTGATTGCCGGTAGCTGCGACCACTTCGCTGCCTGCTGCCTGCCCGACCTGAGCTGCCTGGACAACATGGCGTTCGCCGACTGCGTTGCGGCCGCCGGTGTCTTCAAGCCGGGCGAGGTCTGCGGACCGGACACCTGTCCGGCTCCGTGCGACAACGACGATTGCGTCACGGCGTTCGATCTGGACGCTCACGGCGAGTGCCCAGGCGGCGTTCTCCCGTGTACGTTCGACTTCACGAACGCGTTCTGCGAGGTGCGTCCGAGCTCGGTCAACTGTCAGATCGTTCCTGACGGTCCGATCGAGGCGAGCGACTTCGGTAGTAACAAGTGGTACACCTGGACGCCGGCCGCAAGCGGCTCGGTGCAGGTCACGATGTGCGACGCGGCGGCCTACGACGCGTTGCTGGCGGTGTACGATGGAGGAGCCGACTGCTCCCAGTGCCCGACGAACGAGGCCAACACGCTGGTGTGCGGTGACGACACCTGTGGTGTCGCCAGCGGTCCGCCGGTGGTCGAGTTCGACGCCGTGGCGGGGAACTGCTACTTCCTGTCCATCGGTGGCTGGAACGGTGAGCAGGGAACTGCTGCGGTCACGATCGAGCCTGTGGGCGACGTGTGCCCAGACCACGCGGCAACCCCGCTGCCGGACGATCGCTTCGGTATCGACGAATTCGGCGCCGACACCGTGCGCCCGTGCAGTACGACGGCAGACTGCCTGGTCGGTCTCAGCGCGGCCAGTGAGGTCGAGTGCATCGCCGGTACGTGCTACGTGCGTGAGAACAAGTACGTCTCGGTCGATCCGAATCCGGCCAACGCCGGCACACTCACGGCACGTCGCGTGAGTGTGGACCTCGGCGGTGGTGTGACGCACGCCCTCGGTTGGATGGATACACCGATCGTCAGGACGATCGCCGGTCCCGAGTCGCCGTCGCAGTTTCAGTCGTGCCTCACGGCTGCTCCGGTCTACATGGACTGGACGACGCGCGACTCGGTGCATCTCGGTGACTGCCAGATTTCGCCGGGCAATACGTACCACATCGAGGCGATCGATGATGTGTGCGACATCAATGATGACGGGGCCTACTCCGCTGCGTTGATCCTGTCGACGGTGGCGAGCTTCGGTGACGTGACCGGTGGCGTCGTACGTCAGCCTCCCGACAGCAACCGGAACTTCAAGGACATCAACGCTGTCGTTCGCGGCTTCCAGAGTGCCCAGAAGGAGCCGAAGGTATGGTTGGACCTGCAGGGATCGCTTGCGACGCCGAGTGTTCCGGACTTCTCGGACATCAGTTTCACGGACATCAACCACGCGGTTTCCGGTTTCCAGGGCGGAAGCTATCCGTACCCCGATCCGCCGGACTGCCTGTTCACTGGATGTGCGGGTTCCGGGCCTCCCGATGGTGCCTGCTGTAACGACCAGGGCGGATGCACGATCACGACCGCGAATGCCTGTCCGGGTACGTGGCAGGGTCCGTGGACTACTTGCGATCCGAATCCATGCGCCACGGACGTTTTCTGCTCCAGCGGCGAGATTACGGTGCGTATCTTCGGCGGCGTGCTTCCGGGCGAGCCGAACGACGTGGAAGAGACCCTGACAGTGTCCTCGCTGGGGCTTAGTGATGCCATTGTCGTGCGCACGCCTCCGCCTTATCAAGACGGTGTGGACATCGCGACGGAGATCACCAATCTGGAACTGTCCGGGAGCGGAGCACTTCTGGGTAACCTAAAGGTCCGAGACCGCGACGAAGCGGGCTTCGAGTCGTTCGGGGCCATCTGCAGCGTAGACGCCGATGCGGACGGGGAATTCGTCAGCGGTGACAGTTACTTCAACATCTTCGTCGAGATCGAGCTCGAGGATTTTGCTGGACTGGTGGTACACACTGGCGCCGCGCCTGACAACCCCATCCTCCTGGAGGCTGCGGGGATCACAGCACTCCCTCCTTTTGGGGCCGACTACATTCCGGCACCCTCCGAAGTAGCCGTGTGTGGACAAGCGGTCGGGACGCAGGTGGTCCCGCTCTACACAGATGTGCTCGGCGTTCCAGTTCACGTGGGAAATCTCACGCACGCCCTTCACCGAGTGGGCTGCCTGGAGTTCATCAATGACACCAATGTGCTCATCCCGACAGGCGGCGTCAACGCACGTTTGCTGGTCAGCAAGGTGATCACGGATCGATTGATCGACACCGCCGCGGATCCTTCTTTCCCCAGGGGTGCTGTTACGTTTGTCGGTCCGCCAACGGGAGACCCGGACAACTTCCGAGTCCAACTTCGCGGTGCGTGCCGCGCCTGCGGCGGCGTTGCGCCGACCATCACGGTTGATGTCCTCCGACCGACGGGCGCTGTCCGCAACACATTCACCTACGCCACGATCGCCGGTGTGGTCGGTGGCACACCTACCTACCGGATTGACGAACAGCTTCGTCTGGTGACAAACGCAGCCGACGACGGTGTGGGAGGCGCTCGTGAGCCGACACGCCTCGCACGAATTGACGAGAATCAGACGAATGACCGGGTCAGAGCCCGGTGTACTGTGGGTGGCAGGACATACACCACCGCATTACCAGTCTGTAGACCGCCTACGGAGGCCCAGAGCACAGCGATCCGGACGGTCCACCTTGCGTTTCTCCTGGTCGAGGACGCCGTGGCAACGGTGGACGATGTGGCGACGCGGATGAGCAACGACTGGGCACAAGCGGCTATCCGGTTTACGTGGGATCGCGTATGGGGGCAACTAACACCGGTCTCCAACGCGCTGAAGATCGAGGGTAATGCAACAGGTGCCGGGAATCTGACGGTGACGATCAACGGAAACGCCATTGTTGTCCCGATCGCTGCCGGAGACACGACCGAAGTGATGGCTGCCAACGTGGCTGCCGCGATCGACGCGGTCGCGGGGCTGACTGGTGCGCAGTTTCGGTTCAACACTGATCGTCTGGTCATCGTCAACCGGGGCACCACCACACAGCCGGTTTTCAATGTCGCCCCGGCGAGCAACAGGCCTGAGGTCACGTTCACACAGCCCAATCTGACCTACGACGCCGGAGACGTTACATTCTTTGAGGGCGCCGTTTTGGGCTTGAACTACAAGGATGCTGACGCCCAGACCATTGACTTTGCCGTCGTCGAGGCTGCGACCGTATTGGGCGCACTAGCGGCCGCTGGTGGCGACATCGCGGCCGCCGTCTATCCCGGCTGGGAGAATACGATCATCTGTCCGGAAATCCGGCTCCCGCCAACCGCCGCGGCCGTGAACCACATCCCCGGTCACGAGGTGGGCCATGCGCTCTTCAACATTGGCAACTCCGGGCATTCCACCGTGATGACGAACCTGTTCTACCGCTTTGCCATGCCGGCACCCAGCGTCGACGCCGCCAAGCGGCTTACCAACGCCCAGAATACGAATGCACGAAACGAAAGCGGACCCGGCAGTGCCGGCCCCGTGCTCTTGCAGCAGGATTAAGCACCTACGGAGACCTCGCCATGATTCGCAGCAATTCGAGACGGTCTTTTCTTCTCTGCGCTAGCCTTCAGCTAGCCCTGGTTACGTCAGCTCCGGCTTCGCTCCAAGTCCCGCGCGGCGACGCCCTGAGTGCGTCTGGACTTGACAAGGTGCGGGCGTTTGATCGCGCGGAGCGGAGTACGTATCTCGAGTCACTTGACATATCGCGAGAAGACTGGCTGCCCGAATTCCTGACAAAGGCTGCAACCTATCTGGACATGGATCCTGACGCGCGAAAGCGTAGCCCCGAGTTAATGCGCTCAGTCCTGACTGGGGTAATTCTCGTCGAGCTTCTTGGAGAGTCTGATGCGTCGCAAGCGCTCAGAGCGCTTGCCGAAACGCCGGATGTGCCAGAGGCGCTGATTTACGCTGCCTTTCTCGCGCTCAATGAACTGGAGACCGATGACGAGTTCATACGGTCTTCCATGAATCACCAGGATGGCAAAGTTGCTCGTCTCGCGATTCTAGCCGGAGCCGTACGATCAGGACCGGCGGTGTCGCGACAGCTCGAGGACGTGCGAAGAAGACGTGGGAACGAATCGGAAGTGAGCGCCGCCGTGCAGTTCATCAAAGCGTATTGGTACGATGTGGGGCGCTATGATGCGTTACGGAACGTCACGGAGCGCATCCAATTCGTTGAAACACGCCTTCGTCGTGCATATAACCCGATCAACGGGATCATACAATCATGGGATCCTCATACTGCTGGGCATCCCATCACGCGATGGGCGTTTGAACGCTGGCGCCAACTGGCCAAGAAGCACCCTGAACAAGTGCTATCGCACGTTCAGGGACTGCACGACTACCCGACTCCGGATACCAGCCCCGAATACCGGAGGTTCCTGACAGACAGTGTGGCTCCGCTAGCGTCGGAGGACTTCCGGCGGACGCGCGAGTAAACGGCGGCCGGTGCTATCCGTCACGACATTGTGCACTTTCGTGCGCGAGTTCTCGCCACTCGGGCTGCGTGCGGGCCGGGTGTGTTGGACCAGCGATCTTCGCGCGGACGATTCACATTGGATACAGGTGTGTTGGTCGAGCGATTCTTGCGCCGTCCAGGATCGGACATAATGCCTTCCCGCGTAAGCTGTTATGACGGCCTCCGGCAATCCCTGGAGGCAATATGGCCAAGCAAGCAGAACCGTTCAAAACGCCGCTACCGCGTG
>JAJDDX010000432.1 GCA_029260055.1 Phycisphaerae bacterium | reverse complement strand
CATCCCGCCGCCGGAGGCAGCGGAGTTTCCGCTGAACGTGCAGTTGGTCAGTGTCGGGCTACTGTTGGAGTTGTGTATCCCGCCACCACTGGCCTGGTCGGCCGAGTTCCCGCTGAAGGTACAGTTGATCAGCGTCGGGCTGCTGCCATCATTGACCATTCCGCCGCCGCTGGTATCGCCGTTGGCCGAGTTTCCGATAAAGGTGCAGTCCCTCAGCGTCGGGTTGCTTGCGTGGTTGTACATCCCGCCGCCGCTACTCAGGTCATCGTTGAAGGTCATATTCTCGCGGAAAGTGCAATTGGACAGCGTTGGACTACTGTTGGAGTTATACATTCCACCACCGCGCTTCGCCTCGTTTCCGGTGAACGTGCAGTTGGCCACGGTCGGACTGCCCAAGTCGTTGAACATCCCGCCACCGTTGGTGACCGTTGATCGGGCGATACCTTCGGTGATGGTGAAGCCGTCAAGTGTGGCCGCCTCATTTGTACCGCTGCCGGTGACGACATGGTAGCTGTTGTCGGAAGTGTTTCCGTGGACGCCGATGTCGCCGCTGAGAATCGTCTCATACAGCGCGATGTCGCGGTCGTTCGGGTCGCCACCGCCGGCCAAGCCGCGATAGCCGCCGCGAATAGCCACGCCATTGATAAGCTGGAACGTGTCCGTGCGCAGCGTGCCCGGTTTGTAGGTTCCCCCGGCCACGTGGATCTCGTTCACGTCGGCGCAGACGGCATAAGAAAGTGCGTCCGCCAGTTCGAGATAGGCGTCGGTCCAGCTCGAGCCGTGGTTCAGGCCGCCGATCGCGTCGTCCTCGACGTACACACGGGTCAGGCCCTCGCATTCGTCCGGAAGGCCGTTGTTGTTGCAATCGGTACTCGTGCCGTCGGCGATGTCGCAGTTATCCGGGACAGCGTTGGTGTTGCAGTCCTCACTTGTGCCATCGAAGATATCGCAAAGGTCCGGCACGTCGTTCGTGTTGCAGTCTTCCAGCCCGCCGGGCTCACACTCATCCGGTATGACGTTGCCGTTGCAGTCTTCGCTTGCCTCCGAGGAGATGTCGCACTCATCGGGAGTTTGATTGGCGTTGCAGTCCGCGCTGGCCCCGCCTTCGAGATCGCACGCGTCTGGCACGCCGTTGTTGTTGCAGTCCGGACCGATGAAAGACGTTTCATCCACCCCCATGTCCACGCGACAATGCCGGATGCGGTCGTCGCCCTCGAAGTCCGTGGTGACCTCGACCGGCACGGCGGCGTTGTCGCCGGTGTTGATGCACGGCGAGCCGTCAAGCAGGTGCAGGTCATCATCCGCCGTGCCGAAGACACCGTCCGGGCCGTCCGCGTCGACAAAGAGCGGGTCGGCGTCGACGTTGCCCACCCCCGACCAGCCGTCCTGGATGCAACTATAGGTCGCGACCGTCGCAGCGTCGATGTCGACGATCTGCGAACCGAAGGCGGACGTATTGCCCCAGAGGATGCAGTTGGCCAGCGTCGGGTTGCTGTGGTCGCTGTATATGCCGCTGCCCTCAAAGCAGTTGTTTCCGCTGAACGTGCAGTTGGTCAGCGTTGGGTTGCTGTTGGCGCGGTTACGCATCCCGCCGCCATACGTGGCCGAGTTTCCGCTGAACGTGCAGTTGGTCAGCGTTGGGCTGCTGTTGGTGTCGTTATCCATGCCGCCACCACCGTCGGATCCGTTTCTGCTGAAGGTGCAGTTGGTCAGCGTCGGGCTGCTCGCGTCCTCGTTGTACATCCCGCCGCCGAATTCCATGACCGAGTTTTCGCTGAAGGTGCAGTCGGTCAGCGTAGGGCTGCTGTTGCTGTTCAGCATTCCGCCGCCGTTACCGACCGTGGTCCAGTTTCGGTTGAACGTGCAGTTAGTCAGCGTCGGGCTGCTGTCGCTGCAGGCCATCCCAGCGCCGCCGCTCACGGCCGAGTTGTCGCTGAAAGTGCAGTTGTTCAACGTCGGGCTGCTGTTATTGACGACGGACATCGCGCCGCCGCCGGTGGCCCAGTTTCCGCTGAACGTGCAGTCAGTCACTGTCGGGCTGCTGCTGTAGCAATACATTCCGCCGGCGGCGCCAAAGCTACTCCCGTTAGCGATCGTGAAACCCTCGATCACCGTCTCCGGACCTTCACCGCTCACGCAGTTGATGACACGGCTCGCGGCGGCGCCGTCGAGGATGGTTGCGCCCGGGCCGTCGCTGCTGCGCAGCGAGATGGCCTTTCCCAACAGGTCGATGAGTTCGACGTACGTCCCAGGGCCGACCTCGATCTCGTCACCGCCGACCGCCAGGTCGATCGCCTCTTGGATCGTGACATGGAAGGTGTTCTGTGTGATGTTGTGGATGGTCCCGCCCGGCCCGCGGTCAGCGCCGGCGTGAGCTTCTTCCGATGACTCCGGTGTCATGCAGGTGACGGCCACCGTGAGGACGATCGAGCCGATTGCAGCGGAGTGTGTCATCATCTTTCTCCATAGCGCTCACCGACCGGTAGTGCCCGGGCGGTCGTCAGACCTTGGATTGTCGAGTTCCCACCGAACCTATTTAATGGTTAACGCAGTGTATCACACGTGCGTTCTCGATGGTGAGAAAAGCGGCTTTCTCAGGGGCGGTCGGCGGCGTGGATTCGCAGTGCCTAACGCACGTCGGTGAAGCGGCGCTGCCATCTCTGCATCGCAGCCCATACGAAGAGCGACCCCGAGGCCGTCGGCGACGGCTTCGGGGTCGCGTATTCTGAGCCGCAGGCTTGAAGCCTGCGCGGACAACCGCAGGCGAAGACCACGTAAGAGTCGAGCGAGTCTACTGCTTCTTGTTGACGCCCTTCATCTCCATGAACTTCATGAGCTGGAGGCTATCCCACTCACCCCAGGTCCACTCCATGGTGTTGGCATCGAGGTACTTGGCGGTGCCGTGGCCGACTGACGTGCCCATGGCACCTTTCGACTTGGCCTTCATGGTCCAGGTGTTCGACTTCTCACAGTGCTTGGCTGTGCCCTGGCCGAAACCGCCGTGGCTGTCGAACCAATACATGCGATAGACCTTGGCCTTCGTGTCGTACGTCCAGAGCGCCAGCATGGAGCCCTTGCCGAACTCCTCGATCTCGAACTCGCCGCGCTCGGCCAAGTACCAGCGGTCGCATTCCCACGTGACCGACGAGCTGCCCTTGGTGGCGAGTTTCCGGTCGATCCCCGCCATTTCGGCCTCACCGGTCGACGCCCAGTTGCCCATGAACATCTCGAGCTTGTCGAGTTCAGCCGGGCGCTGAGGCATCATCGCCTTCATCTCTTCGATGGTCATCTTCGGCATGCAGCCGGTGGTCACCGCGCACAGGGCGGCCAGCGCCACAACGGATACGATTCGTCGAGTCATTTCGTTTTCCTCCCACTAAAGCTGAAAGACAGGATCGCGCGGGGCGGATTCTATCCAATCGGCTCGACATGCGGAAGGGCGCGCAAAATCGAACGGGCGGGGGCGGATGGCGCGGCTATTCGCCGTCGGGCTCGATCGTGACGACCAGCTTCACGGATGCGAACTGCTCCTGATACAGTTCAGCACGCTCCTTGTGCGTCACGAGAAGCAGGGCGAGGCCCGTCTCATGGGCCTCCAGCGTTCGTACGACCGCCTCCTCCATCTGGAGGCTGGTCAGCCGCACGATCGACATGATCACGTGCTCGAACGAACTCACGTCGTCGTTGTGGAGCAGGACCTTGAAGGGAGGAAGCTGCCGCGTTTTCGGCTTGCTCGTGGCGGGCTTCTTCGCCGGCGCGAGCGCAGTGGCAGCGCCGCCGTTCTCATCCGCCTCAAAAGGCTCGCTTGCGAAGTGTTCCTCTGCCACGAATTGAGTATAGCTCACAAATGTGCGAGCGCCAAGCTCGGCGGTCCGAGAGATGCGTCTAGTAGCGCCTCGGGATGGCGGCATTACGGGCTGGGCAGGGCGAAGTCGAGTTCTTCCGTGGTTGTTAGGGTCTTCCCTGTGAGGTAGTCCACGAACTCGGCACTCGCTGTCAGACGCCGCGATTCCGGCAACTTGACGCCCGGTGGGAAGGGGCATTTCAACGTATAGTGCTGCGTGCCGAACCGCCCGAACCAGACCTTGCGGAGTGTGTCGGGATCGTCGAAGCGGTAGACCCCGATCAGCGCGGGTTTGCCCAGGTCACTGTTGTCCAGAAGCTGAAGCGTGATCGTGCCGGGTGCTTTGACCGCGTCGCCGTCGGTGTCGAGAAGCTGCAGGTGAACGGTGATCCCTTCGTCGCCCGGCTTGCCGTCGTAATCGGCACCGCCCGAGAGGCTCGCCATGGCGATCTTGACCGGGGCGAACATCGCAGCCGGTCGATCCGGCCCGAACCCTTCCAACTGCGTGACCTGCTGGAGCAGACCGGCGATCGTCCCATCCCGGTCGGTCACCTTACGCTCGAGCCCGGCGACCTGCGTACGCAGTGCGTGGTTCTCTTGGAGCAGGGTCGCCCGTTCGCCGGGGGAGAGGCATCCGGAAAGCAGAGTCAGTGCAAGTCCGGAGAATGTGATGATCTGAGACCGGCAAGAAAACGCGAAGGTCATGCGCGAACCTATACACCCGGGCGAGCCGGACCGCAAGCCGATTCTTGCGGCCCGGTCGCTCGCGGACTATTTCAGGTCTTCGGCGAACACGCGCTGGGCGGCTGCCACGCCCAGGCCGATCTTGTCGTAACCCTGCTCGGCAAGCGTCAACTCGAGAGCAGCGATCGCGCCGATCGTATCGAACGCGTCGACGTAGCCCATATGCGACAGGCGGACGATCTTACCCTTCAGGTCGCCCTGGCCGCCGGCGATCTGGAACCCGTGCTTGGCCCGGATGGTCTTCCGCAGGGCGCCTTCGTCGACGCCCTCGGGCACCAGCAGGGCTGTGACCGAGTCGACCACGTCGGTCGCGTAGACCTTCATGCCCATAGCCTCAGCCGCCGCCCGCGTGGCCTTGGCCAGCAGACTCGTTTCCTTCCATATCCCCTCCAGCGTCCGCTCCTTAACGCCGCGGAGCACGTGCAGCGTCCCGCGTACGAGCGTCACCGCCGGCGTATAGGGTGCGTCCCACGTGCCGAGCGACTTCTTATATGCCTTCAGGTCGTTATACAGCGTGGGCATCTTGCCGGATTCAATCCGCTCCCACGCCCGGTCGCTGACCGCCACGAATGCCAGCCCCGGCGGCAGCATCAGAGCCTTCTGTGAGCCGGTGATGTAAGCGTCCACCCCCCAATCGTCCATCTTGACCGGGATGGCTCCGACGGCTGTGATCCCGTCGACGATCAGGATCGCTCCGCGATCGCGCGTCAGCTTCGCGATCCCCTCGACATCGGAAAGGGCCGTCGTGGACGTCTCGCTGTGAACGACGATGACCGTGTCGATCTTCGGATCGGCGTCCATCGCTTTCTGAATGTCCGCGACCTTGGCGCCGTGGCCCCAGTCGATCGGAAGCGCGGTATGGTCGATGCTCCACGTCGCGCAGACCTTCTCCCACCGCTCGGCGAACTTGCCGTTCACCACGACGAGCGCCTTATGCCCGGGCGGGCAGCAGCCGACGATGGCAGCCTCCGCCGCCGCCGAGCCGCTACCGGTGAAGGTCAGGCAAGTGGCTTTGGTCTGGAAAAGGTATTGCAGCAGCCCGTGAAGCTCCTCGTGCATCTGACGGTACCACGCGGTCCGGTGATGCTGCATGGGCTGGGCCATCTCCAGCAACACGTCTTCGGGGACCATGGTCGGGCCGGGAGTGAAGAGTCGTTCTTTTTTCATCGCTGTACGTCCTAAAACCGGGGGTCCTGTGTGAATGCTCGTGAAACCGCCGCGTCATGCCGCTCCGCGAGGCCGCATTATACGAGGCGCACGGCGCGGGACCAGTGATCGCTTGGCCCCTCGCTCGAGCATAATCGTTCGACGCCCTCCACTCGGCAAGATTCATGCCGTCGACACCTCAGCCGGCTGGAACTTTCCTCGCTCGGCGGCGTCTAAACATGTGGCCTTCGCGAAGACGCCCGCAACGGCGGACCGTGGTCCGCCAACGAGCGAGTCCAAGCCCCGATTACGGCGACAATCGGAACCCATTGCACGGCGCTCCAAGTGCGCGCCAACGTGACCGAGCGTTCCGCCCGGGGGCCGTGCGGCATATGCCCACAGGGCTTGCTCTACGCCTGAACGAGCTGAGTACGACGTCATACGGCGATTTTCGCCCAAGAAGGAGGACTGCGCGATGAACGACCCCATGAAACACAAAGCACTCGCCGGAAGCCTGCTGACCCTCCTGCTCGGAGCCGGGGCCTACTTCGTCTTTACCGACCGAACCCCGGCCGGACCCGATCCCGACAGCGTCGCCGATGGCGGCCAGCGGATCCGGCAACCGGTCGCCGACGAGCCGCCGGAAAGGGACCGGATACGCGTGAAGCCGCCGCGCGACACCAGGCCGGTGTCCCTGGTGCGGCCCGTCGCGGACAAGCCAAAGCACCCCATCCGCGTCCATGACAAGAAGAAGGACCGCAAGAAGAAGAAAGCTCCTACCCCTGCGTGCTAAGCATGGGCTGAATCCGGGGCTGCTGGCGGCGGTATGCCGGAGCCCCGTGCCCCCAGCCGGTCAGGGACGGGCCGAGATGGGCTTCGCTTTCATTCTGTAAAGACAATTCAAGTATTTCCGGCATCGAACCGATCGAGGCTTCGTCTGGCACTTGGTTTGCTTGGTGGACGCTATCATGCCGGCCGAAAGCCGGCCAGAGGAGACGAAGCGATGCCGGAAAACAAGCTCAAGATTGCGTTGGATTGCGAAGAGTGTATCGGTGATGGTGCCTGTGTAGAGGCGGCGCCGGGCACTTTTGCGATGGATGACGACGACAAGGCGTTCATCAAGGACGCGCAGGGCGACGCACGCGAAGACGTGCTGGCCGCCGCCGCGGACTGCCCGATCGACATCATCGTGGTCCACGATGAAGCGTCGGGCGACAAGCTCTATCCTGAAGACTAGCGATCGCGCTTCCGAGGCGTGTGGTCAGTCCCGGGCGGTGGGTCCTACGGCCTACCGTGGTCCGTTCGGTCCTCGTCCGAACCGGATCGGGGCGTTACGCGCGCCGAGTGTGTGAGATCGCCCGTTCGGCAGTCCATCCGGTGTGAGCCGCCCACAGGCCTCGTGACGCCGACGGATCGGGTTCGCGTGGTTGAGTGCGGCGCTTATCGCTGCCGGCTGATTCGGCAGCGCGCGCCCGTCGCCCGAGCGCTGTGCCCGGGACGACGGCCACACGTGCCTTGCCCCCAAGTCCCGATGCCGGCTCGGTGCCGGCCTGATCTTCCCGAAACGTGCCGCTGTCGCGGCTTATGACCCCGCCACCTCTACGGTGCCAGGAACGCCTCCAAGTCGGCGAGGTCCTGGTCGGTGAGATCGGGGAACGCGCCACCGGGATGACCTTGTCCACCGCGGACATGCTCGGCGAGTGACGAGAATCCCTCGCCGACGATGTTCGGCGGACCGCTGCCGTCGTCGCCGTGACACATGTTGCAGTTGTTCTCGACAAAGACCGCCTCGCCTACGACCGCGTCGCCGGTGAGCCCGCCTGAATTGTCGTTGCCGTTTCCGTCGTCGTCATCATCCCCGTTGTCGTTCTCGTTTCCGTCGTCGTCACCGTCGCCGTCGTCGTCACCGTCGCCGTCATCGTCACCGTCGTCGTCACCGTCGTCGTCACCATCGCCGTCATCGTCATCGCCGTTGTCGTTGGCGTTTCCGTCGTCGCCGTCGTCATCGCCGTCGTCATCGCCGTTGTCGTTGTCGTTGGCGTCGCCATCGTCATCGCTGTCATTCGCGTTGGCATTGCCATCGTCGTCAACGCCGCCGGCGCCGTCCGTATCGGTATTGACATTGACATCGATGGTCAGGCCGAGGTCTGACAACAAACTGGCCAAGTCGGCGTCGGAACACCCGGTGGTCCCGGCCAACACAGCCACTCCAAACAGCACGATCAGGGCTCTCGCAATCAGCATTTCCATTCTCCGGTCAAAGTAGTGCGGTGTAGCGTCGACCATGTTTGCGGTCATCGGCGTGTCTTGTCAAAGCTCCTTAGCTCTTGCTTAGAATCGACACCTGACCGGTGTCAGTACACCGAAAGCGTGTGTGGCGATCGGCAAACCCGACGGAGTGGGATTCGCGCGCGCGGGTGCTGACGGTGTGCGGGGTGCGAACCCACACGCCGGAACAGCCCCCAGCGAGACGTTCACGCTCGGACTATCGGACTGTGCCCCCGGCGAACGAAGTGAGGGGACCGTGCCGGTAGGGTTATCCCGCCCCGTGCACAACGCGATCGACCACGCGGCAGAATTCGTCCGGAGCTTCAAGCATCATCAGATGCCCGGTTCCGACGATTTCAGCGGAGCTGCACGCTGCCTCGCGAACCAGCGGCGGGACATCCCAGTCGCCGGCTGATCGCTCTCCGGCGATCAGGTGGATGCCCGGCCCGCGGCCCACGATTCGCCGTACCATGTCGAGGTAGTCGGGCGATCCGGTCGTGTCGATCAGCGTTCTCGACATGATCCGGAGCGTCGCAGCGGGCTGGTTGTCGAGGATCTCGGTCGCCCACTCGACGATCTGAGGCGACGGTTCGAGCCCGCATCGCCGAACCCATGCCGGCACGTTCCCACGCATCGCGCGATACTGCTCAGCCCATGCCTCTTCCGACGTGCTCGCGATCGAGCGCGACCAGAAAGCGTCCGCGAGCGTGAAATTGCCCTCGACGTTGATGAGCCCGGAGACGAGGTCGGGGCGGCGGTCCGCGACCATCATCGCGATAGCACCGCCCATGCTGTGGCCCAGCACCCAAGCCGGCCGGCGGGATAGCCGTTCAATCTGCTCGATGATGTGGGTCACCTGTGCCGCGAGATCGAGCGCGAGATGGCGGCCGCTGAGTGCCCCGTATCCGAGCAGGTCCGGCGCATGTACGTCGAGGTCGGGTAATCGCGCGACCGGTGAGAAGTAGCGCAACGAGCCCACCAGTCCGTGAATCATGACCAGCGTCGGCTTGGGCACGCGGACGGCTCCGGACGTCACATGACTCTGGCGGCCAGCAGCGTGATGTCGTCGCTCTGCTTGGCGCCCTCGGCGAACTGAGACACCGCGCGGCGCACCTGTTTGACGAGCGGTGTGGGGTTGAGGTCCTTTATGTCCCGAAGCGAGGCAATCAGTCGCTCCTTGCCGAAATGGTCCTGCGCGGCGTTCATGGCCTCGGTGACGCCGTCGGTGTAGCAGAGGTAGACAAACGGATCGGGCCCCAACTCCACGGTCTCGGTGCCATACCGTGCCGTGTCGACGACACCGAGAGGATACCCAGGCTCGACCGTGAGCTCGGACGGCTCGCTGCCGTCATTGCGGACGACAAGCGGCTGACAATGGCCGGCCGAAGAGACCCGAACGCTCCCCGTCGCCGGGTCGATCAGGGCCAAGGCGCAGGTGATGAACTTCGACGCTTCGGTGTTCCGGCAGATCAGGGTGTTCCAGCGTTCGAGCAACGTGCCGGGGTCGTCGGTCTCGTCGATGGTGACGCGGACGGCGGCCTGGAGGTTGGCCATGAGCAGTGCAGCCGCAATGCCCTCGCCGGTCACATCGGCCATCAAACACCACACCCGCCCATCGCCCGCATCGAGCACGTCATAGTAATCGCCGCTTACCCGTTGCCCGGGGTCGTTGATCGCCGCGACTTTCAGTTCCTTGCGGTTCGGCAGTTCCGAGGGGAACAGGTCGGTCTGGATCGACCGCGCGAGTTCGATCTCCTGTTTGAGTCGGGCCATCTCTTTCTGCTCTTCGACAAGGCGGCAGTTGATCAGGCCGATGGCCACCTGGCGTGCGATGCCGGCGAGGAAGTCGCTGTCCTCATCGCTGTATATGGTCGACGTGGTGGTGCGGTCGCCGTAGATCACGCCGAGAGTCGTGTCGCCCTCCAACAGCGGGACGCACATGGCCGACCGGATGCCCTCCTGGACCATGCTGACCGTCGGATCGGCGCCGGATGCACTGTCGCCGGCGAAGATCGCGCGTTCGCCGTGCTCCAGCGCGCGGTTCAGCAGCGAACGGCTAATGCGCAATCCGCCCTCGGCACCGCGCAGATTTCGCACGATCGGCCACTCGACGGAGCGCTGCCCGAGATTCCGCAGGCCGATCGCGCCACGCTCGAACTTCAGGTTGTCGAAACAGATCTGGAGTGCGTCGCTCAGCAGCGTGTCGCGCGGCTGCGCGCGCGTCAGAGTCTCGGACAGATCGTAGATCACTTTCAAACGCTGCTGCGGAATCAGCAACTCGCGATCCCGGCCCACGTAACGCGTGGCGCGCCCCGTCGCTTCGTCATCCGCGACCAGCACGTTGGCGCCGAGGCTGCCGTCAAGCGGCGAGGTGTCCTTGTCGTGGAAGACCGCCACGGTGGAGCCGATCAGGGCGCGATCACCGTCTTTCAGAAGGTGCCGACCGCACGTCTCATCGTTCACCATCGTGCCGTTCTTGCTGCCGAGGTCTTCGAGAATGTAGCCGATGGGGGTCTTGAAGAAGCGTGCGTGGCGACGCGACGCGCTCGGATCGTCGATGGTCAAGTCACACGTCAGGTCACGCCCGATGACGAGCGGGCGATCACCCAACGTCAGGTGTGCCGTGCGCCCACTATTGTAGGTGATGACTAACTCGGACATGTCACGATCCCGACGCCGTAAGCGGGAAATGGCTCCGATAACGGATCCATTATACGCGCTGAATGACGATCCCGCGACACCACAATCGGTGCCCTACGGCTTCGCGGTGCACGTACACACCAGATGCCCGCATCCCGGACAGCCCGTGCCGTACTTATCCGTCATCGCCTTCGTCAGGTCGACCTCGTTGATGTTGGCCAACGTCACGAGCCACGCGAGCACGTCGGCGAATTCGGCGGATTTCTCCTCGTGCGAGCCGTGACGAAGGGCGGCCGCCAGCTCGCCGACCTCCTCGCAAAACCACAAGTACGTCGCGGGCGTGCCGCGATCGCGATCCTTGTCGCTGTACATCTTCTCGATCAGTGCCTGAAGGTCTTCGATTGTCACGTGTCGCCGTCCTCTCGCCGTATGCCCGCCCGGAAGGTGCCGGGCCGCTCGCCATTGCCCGCCGCTACGCCAAGGATTTGTAGTAGTCGATCGTCCGCCGGAGCCCCTCATCGAAATCGACGATCGGCTCGTAACCGAGGACTCGCTTCGCCAGGCTCACGTCAGCGCAGGAATGAACGATATCACCCGTGCGCGGCGGCACGTACTTCGGTTTGACCGCCGTGCCCAGAAGCCCATTGATCGACTCGACCACCTGGTTGACCGTGATCTTGCCGCCGCACGCCACGTTGATGCTCTGGCCGCTCGTCTTTTCCGCCTGCATCGCCAGCATGTTCCCGTGGACCACGTTGTCGATGTAGGTGAAATCGCGGGTCTGCTCCCCGTCGCCGTACACCTGCGGCGGTTCGCCGCGAAGGATCGCGGTGACAAACGCCGGGATGACGGCCGCGTATGCGTTGTTCGGATCCTGCCGCTGCCCGAACACGTTGAAGTACCGAACACTGAGCGTCTCGAGCCCAAAAGAGACATGGAAGGCGGACAAGTAGTGCTCGCCCGTGAGCTTCTGCACCGCATACGGGCTCAGGGGCCCGGGCAGGATACCTTCGTGCTTCGGCGATACCTCGGAATCCCCGTACGCGGAGCTGCTGGCCGCGTAGATGAACCGGCGGACCTTGCAGTCGACCGCAGCCCGCAACAGGTTGAACGTGCCGTTGATGTTGGCCTCGTGGCTTTCCTGCGGCTTGTCGATTGACTTCGGCACGGAAGGGACGGCCGCCTGATGAAACACGAACTCGACGCCGTCGCAGGCTCTGCGACACGCCTCCGGATCGCACATGTCCGCTTCGAGCATCTCGAAACGACCCTCCAGGTGGGTCAGGTTCTCCCGCCGTCCGCTTGAGAGGTCGTCGAGCACGCGTACCTGCCTGCCCATCTCGACGAGTTTGGTCGTCAGGTGCGAGCCGATGAATCCGGCGCCGCCGGTGACCAGTGTATCCGCCATGGTTGCATTCCCTGTGCTTCGCCCTGAGGCGACGAACTCCCTGCTCGATGCGTTCCGGCGGTCCGTTGCCGCCGAAAGGCCGGAGCGTATCCGTAAGGCTAGAAGATTTCAAAAAGGGCCGCGTCCCCGGGCCGCAGCGCCACCGACAATGCAACCTGCCCGCGGATCGCCTCGATGACCCGCCCGGCCGGCCTGGTCGACGATGCCGGAATCTCGACCGCACGCCGCACGACTCTCCCGCCGACGATCTCGGGCAGCCGAATCGTCTCGCGGACATGACGCTCGTTGGACCGGTTTGCGATCAAGATGAATCGGCGTTTCTCGCGGGCGAGTGCGCCAACGGCGACGTCATCGAACGCCGACGCGAGGCCGGCGGTGACCACCGGGGCCGCACCGTGAAGCGGTTCGCCCCATACGCGGGCTCGATCGAGCAGGGCCTTCAGCGCCGCAAGGTAGGCCGGGGAACGCTTGCGCGACGGGGCGTCGATACCGGCTGGGTCGCCGGGAATGCGACGGAAGCGGTCAAAGATGACGCCTCCGGTGCGACCGGCCATCAAGGCGCCATGGTACTGGCCGAGCCAGGCTTCGAGTGTGTCGCCGGCTGACGCGCGATCGTCGACACAGACGTCGATGACCGCCGGCGCGGCGATGCCGCGATCATCCGTGGATTCCGACGGCAAACCGACCAGCGCGTACCGTCGACCTGACTCGTCGAGCGCCCGGCACACCGCCTCGGCGCGAGTGCGCGGGGCGCTCCCACGGTTGGCCTTGACGATGACTACCGGCGCCCGGGACGACTTCCCCTCTCGGGGCAACTCGGCGGTGACGAGATCGAGTACGCTGTCATGCCCTCCCGAGAGCCGTCCGGTTGTGACGTAGCGGTCCAGCTCGGGCACCGCCAAGGCAACCTCAATGCCCTCGCTCCGGGCGGATTTCACAACCATGGTGCGGTCGGTGTCGGCGACGTGTTCGAGCGAGACCGCCGTGAACCCGAGCTCACGGATGCGAGCGAAGTCGCGGGCGATCGTCCGAAGGGCCGCCTCACGCGGTGTAGCCGCAAGGACCGGCTCGACATCGTACCGTGCGGAGATCATATAGGAGGTCGACCGCTCCAGGCGCGGCGTGCCGCAGCCGAAGGCGAGCGACGCCGAGATCGCAGCCAGCGCCAACGGGAGCGGGCAAGGACGTGTCACGACGCATGATCGTCTGACAAGCGGGTTGACGGCGCTCGCCGAGGGGGGATAGACTGCCCCCGGCGCTGCGATGGAAGCCTCAAACCTACGAAAGGGCGGATCGAGTTGCGGAACCATTCCTCGTTGATTCATATTGGTCTGATCACCCTGGTCACGCTGGGCGGTTGCGCCTCGACACCACAAAGAGTGGATGAGGCGGCCAAGCGGCGGATGTTGTCTTTGCTCATGCCGAGCCGGGTCGAGATCGTCGAACCCTTCACGCGCGTGCGCAGCTTCGATGACGACGCCGCGCCCGATGGTATCGAGCTTTTGCTCCAGGCTGTCAATTCCCTCGACAACCCCGGGCTCATGGTGGTCGGAGACATCCAGGTCGAGCTTTATGAGCACGTGCCGGCCAGCGGAGACCGCAAGGGGGCGCGCGTGGAGCGGTGGAACGTGCCGCTGTCGACGGCCGAGCATCAGCGGACCTATTGGAACCAGGTGACTCAGATGTACGAGTTCCGTCTCACGGTGGACACGAAGGCGCTGCCGGTCGACGCAAAGTACGTCCTTCTAGTGACCTATAACTCGCCGCTGGGCGAGCATCTGACGGATGAGTGCATCATCACGCGTCGCTCGACGGCTCTCCCGCTAGGCGGAGCAAGGCGGAGCGGACGATAACTCGATCTGATTCGCGGGGGTGGCGGCGGTGAGCCCGATCGGCCCGAGGCCGACCGCGTCGCTAACCTCGGCGCCTACCGCTTGTCGTGTATGGCAGGGTCCGTGCGGAAACGCGATCCCGGTGCCGAAAAGTCGAATCTCTTGGGGAGTACGAAACGATGCAACGCTCTCGATTCCCGATCTTCGTTGGTGTCGCCTTGCTGACCGGTTTCCTCTTCGCTTCCGGATGCACCGATCCGCTACAATACGAAAACTTCTCCCATATTCGCCAAAATGCCACCATGCAGTGGGAAGTGGAGAAGTTGATCGGCGATCCCGATCAGAAGCTGGATAACCAGTGGCTCTACGAGAGGCCCGAGAAGCACCTCACCGCTCTGGTCGAGTTCGACGCCGACGGCACCGTCACGCGTAAGCAGTGGATCGATGCCGATACGGGCGTGTGGGAAGACTCGCAGGAGCCCGGCGAAGGCAACTCCGAGCAAGTGATCGACATCAGGTCGAGCGAAGATTAGGCTCAACTGGAACCGCACCACAAGCTCCTCAGCCCGATTCCGCCGCCGGCTGCCCGGTCCACATCGATGGACCCGCAGGCAGCCGGCGATGGGATTGGCCAAATCCCGCCCCCGTAGCCGATACAGCACCAGTACTAGGTATCGCGGCTGGTATGCGCCCTCCCGGCGGTGGGCTCCGAGTCAGTCTGTCCCGCGCAAAAACGCGCTGCGCG
>JAJDDX010000431.1 GCA_029260055.1 Phycisphaerae bacterium | reverse complement strand
CGTTGACCGCAGAGGACAAAGCTCGAAAGCTGATCAAGTCGCTGGAGGAATACGAGGGCGCGGCTGACGAACGCGACACGCTTGGTGCCGCAACGTCGAACCAGGTTGCCGTTTCACCGGTCGGCCATGGACTCCAGCGACGGCGGCTATCACAGCTTGTGGCACGCGTGGCGACGCAGAAGTCTCTCGCCCGGGAAATCGATCGAATGGCCTCTCGCGTTGGTCGAGGGACAAGCCATGTGGATTTGGCTGAGAGTCTCGCCGTCATCCCTCCGGCTGCAGACTGGATCGTGCCGGCGGGTGGACACAGCCACGTGGTCCTTCGCGGGCAGAACATCAAGCGAAAACACCGCCTCGTGGGGCCTGCGGCGCGGGACCCGGTCGGCCGTCGCTCGCCCATGCCGAGCGACAGCGAGCCGGCGGCGGCCGAACGGGTGTGCCGCTGGCCCGGCCTGCGGACGGGCTCCCCGAGGCTTGAGCGCCCTCGGCTTTGGGCCAGTGGAGCGATCGCGACCGACGTGAGCGGCCGCCTGCCCCGATGAAGTTCAGCAAACTGTAGCCGGTGCGCGCCGTTGCGGCCTGGATGGCGTTCGGTCTTCGCCGGGCCTTGGGCCTTGTTGGCCACGAAAAAAACCGTACAGGGCGAACACGGCTTTTCTGAGGCCCATCAGCGGTGTGGACGGAGCGGGCATCTGCGGGCCGTCGGCTGAACTTGGGCGGTGGACGTGCATCCCGCGACCGGAGGGGGCGAGCGTTGCATGGTTGCAAGTTGCCCAAAAACAGGCGCTCAGGCCGGGGGATACTGACCCGCCCTCACGAGCTGTACCACTTCTTAGGTTAGTCGAATCGGGCATTCTTCCGCAAGCGGCGGGCTGGTCCTATCCACCGGCCCAGGGGGGCTCGTCCCTTAGCCAATCGGCCGGACAACTTGCGTCGCGAACGGTTCAGCTCGCCCGAGCACAAGTGAGCGAAGCGATGGTGTCCAGCTTGGTGGCTTGTCGTCAAGCTGACAAAACCAGTCGCCGCCTCTCCTCGACGAAGGCAGGCTAGAGATTCTCGATCCTCCTGCTCTTCGAGAAGCTTGTCCAGCTTCGTAATGGCTACTCGCACGGAGCGCTCAGGCGAGGTGCCATTCACCGCGGTTCCACGAAGCCGTGGGGCGGGGCCCAGGGTGGGCACGATTCCGCAGGCCAGAAGGTCATGCCACTTACTGGCATTCACGGGCTTGAGTCTGGCCCCTGGTTACCAACTCGGCCTGCGATCCCGCGAATGTGCCGGTCATCGGTCCCGCAGCAACCACCCAGGATCTTGATCCCCGTCCTCTGCCGAACCGCTGACATCAAGTCTGCGAACACATCCGGGCTCTCCGCCTCATCAAGCCGACCGAGGTTATCCAATTCCTCTGGGCTTTTCCGCGACGTATTCGCCTGGAGGCCAAGCACACGTTCACGTATTTCAGGTGCGACGCCAATCTGACAGATGTACCCGTCGGCGAAGATGGTGGGATGGACACAGTTCACCATGTAGCCAACTGGCCGCGGCGCAACCTCCGAGTCGATCTTTCTCACAAGCTCGTGGAGCGGGACGCCGTCCAGCAGTACGCCCGCACGCCGGATGATGACACTAAGAACGTATGGGAGGCCGGATTCTGCCATTGCCCGGGCAAGTCCGAACGCTTCACTGGAAGCGGGAAGCGTTGGAGCAATTAGAAAATCCACGCCGCACGCGGCAAGTGCCTGTACCTGAGTTCTATGAAACCGGGCTGCTTCATCCGCCGCCAACGCTTCCGACGGTGCGTACGCGTCGCCCCTGCATCCAATCAAGCCACCGATATAAACGCGCTTGGCATAGTCGCCATAGCTTTGGCGGATTGTGTCGAGAAATCGAAAAGCGTCTCGGCAAACGCTGCTGCAGCTGCCAAGGCCTGCCGCCCGAAGCCGGTCCGGATTAGCTCGCCACGTTACCGTGCAGGCAATCGTGGGTAACGCCCAGGCCTGCCCAATGTCAATGTACTCCCGAAAGAGCTTCTCAAGTGCCGCACGCCCCTTCGCCTGGTAAATGAGGCCAGCATGCTCAACGTATCGGTCAAGCGTGACTTGCCCATTCCGCCGCAACCGCTCGATTACAGCTCCCTCCGCCAGAACGACCAACTCATCTTCGACAGTTTTCACGAAATCCATGACAGATTCCAATTCATCGCATCCCGTCTCTCGCTGTACTCACTCCACAGTTCTCCGCCGGATGGCGCACTAGAGTGGTGCCTCGCCATTGTCGCCACATTCGGTCGACCGTCGCGAGCCCGGCTCTGAATCGCGTGCGGGCGTCTGCGCTTCGCCGGGCTTCCGTGCAAATGTTGCGATTTCAACGATCCACTACACTAGCAGCTTGTACTCCGTCAGCATCCATCATGCGAATGGCATCCGTAATCAGGTGCTCCCATTCGGTTACGCAACGACGCACTAGGTCCACGGTCGCGCCGGCAGCTCCTCTTTGCGACTCTCCCTCGGGATTCCGATACTGAGCTACACCCCACAAACCGTGAGCCACCTGGTTCTTACGGGGTCCTAACATCCCACAGCCATCCAGCACGTAATACTCGGAAGTCGACACGCCTCAGCTTTGCCCTCCTACCCCCCATCAAACAGATGCCCCAGGATCCCTGAAATATCCGTCGTGTCCACGTACGTTGTTGCGACTTCCTTCAACCAGGAGAAGTGCTTTTGGCTTCCAACGAAGTACTGACGGTACAGTATCCGAGGCACTCCCACGGGCACCCTAAAGAGCCAGACATCTGACGTCACCTCACTGTCCTCCAGGCCAAGCTCCCTTCCCAGATTCTCAAGCATACGACCCACAGATCTGCCGTATGCAGCCAAGTCCACCCCTCCAGACCCCTCTTCCAAACTCATAGCCTGTTGCCGCATCCTCCCGCGGAAATGGACACAAGGCTTAGAATGGCGCAATTCCACAGCGCGCGCCAGGATGTCGTCCCGCCTCTTCGCACTTCTCAATACATAGGTGAATAGCGGCGGGAGAATCGTCCGCTGAAGCGACCCATCGCCTACTTCCGACGCAAAGGACTCGATGCGATCGAATGTCCTGGCTACTGGTCTGCATTGTGTATCCTCAACACGCCAACCCATGAACAGCAGCATCGGAATTCGGGCCGGGTGCGGACAATACGACAGACCCTTCGCCCGAGCCACATGATCATAATAGAGCGCCTTTAGGTAATACGCATGCGAGGTAGCGCCACGCTCGCCGTCACCTGCGTGCACCTCTGCCTCTATCTGGTGCCGTACTATCTGTTCACGCGTCAGTGTGTCGCAATAGGGTGTCAAGGCAAAGCGTCCCGTATACACTTCAAGCTGGTCGCGCCGTCTGCACAGGTCCTTCGACAATCGCCCTACCAAAGACGCAAGCACCTCCCTCGTGTCTGCCTCTGCAGACAGCCACTCAGCAAACCGTCCCAAACACTCTCTCTCAGTTTTCCATTCATATGGCAGGATACGAATCGAACGCTCCGACAATAACTGTCGCATTGGAGCACAGAGACTATCCTCTGGTGGTTTACTTGGCAGAAACAATCCGTCACACAGTATTACGGATTCCACGAGGCTTTCAAGACACTTCAGCTCCCACGCGCACTCCCTCAGAATCGCATCACCAACGGAGCTGTAGCCATGCCGATCACGCTGCATCTCCGAGGACATGAGAGCATTTACAGCGTATAGAGAAGACAAGTCGAACAGCTGTCTTGTTACCATTGGTCTATCCTAGTGTGGGTCGTTAACTCCTCGCCCGATGGGTGCAAGTACACGCGTGTTCGGCCCTGTGTACCTTAGGGCGCGACCTAGTCCGGCGTCGTACTGTGGCGAGCACCTGGATCCTCGTTCGTGGCCACGTGCGCAGCCGCATCGTTGAAGCCCTCACGGTTGTCCCGCTCTCGTGTCCCCATTGTCTTCCTCGCCGAGTCTCGACGGCTGGCCTGAAGGGACAACCATGCCGTTCCGACGGCGATAGATACTCCGATGGCGCACATGGCTAGGAACATTGCACTTGCCGGGTAACCGCTATATGGCGTTGTCAGGTCCTGCTTGAGCGACGCGATGATGATCACACCGGATGCGACAGGCGCGACCACCCGGACTCCTAGCCCCCAGATCGCGCGCAGACTGCGCGGCACGCCTGCCCTTTCGCATAACACCCGTATGCCCCCGCCGCACCAGCCGAATACAATGCTCTCGACAAGCACGGCGATCAGAATTCCATAGTGTGCGACGATGTGGTCGGTGATAAACAACCAATGCATGCCCGCGCTTGTCGTGAAGAAGATCCCGATCACGAACCCCACAACGCATAGCGACCCGCTGATCCTTCTCCGATCACCTCCCGCAATCTCCTGAACCGGAAGAAGATTGGCCTCAATCACGGCAAACGCTGAGTCGATGCCCAGCAGAATGAGCATTACGAAGAACAACACGCCAAAGGCCGCGGCTCCCGTGGGGAGCATGGCAATCGCCGCTGGGTAAGCAACAAATGTAAGCCCCGGACCACCTTGCACTTGTTCCCACTGCGCGCCTTGATGCACCCAGTACCCCATTATCGCGAACACGGTGACACCTGCTATCAAGCTGAAGCCAGCGTTCCCAAGAACTGTCAAGGTCGCGCCCTTGGCAATATGTTTCGCCCTACCGCGTGATGAATAGGCCACCAGCTGCCCCATCCCTATGCTGAGACTTAGCATTACCTGAGTCAGCGCAGCGCCCCACGTCTCAAGGCGCATTAACTGGCCGTAATCTGGCTGAATGAAGCGGCGCACGCCATCCATAGCTCCAGGCAGTGTTACAGCGCGGACAAGAATCACAAGCAGGGCGAGGAATGGCAATGCAACAGTAAATCGAAGCACACGTTCGACCCTTTTCAACCGCCCAGAGGTTATCCAGAAGATTGCAGCCCAAATTGCCGCGAGTGCGGCTATCAACTTCATGCGCGGAGGTCCGACATTCCACACGCTATCTGATAACCCGAGCACCTCGCCATTAAAGTAGCCCTGCGGGTCGTGTGCCCATTCGAGTGAGAAGGCCCCAAGAAGATATATGAGCGCCCAGGCTAGTATGACTACGTAGTACGTGGCGATTATGAAACAATTGAGCCCGATGGCCCATCCCATCCACCGGTGCCGCCCTATATGGCCCATGATGGATGACACAATGCTCCCGCCGAAATGGCGCCCTATAGCAAACTCGAACACGACGAAAGGCAATCCGATAATCACCGTCACTAGGCAGTAGGGTATGAGGAAACTACCCCCTCCGTTTTCAAATGCGACGAAAGGAAAGCGCCATAGATTCCCAAGGCCGACGGCTGCACCAATTGCGGCCAGCGCGACAAAACCCTCTCTTGAAAAGAACCGGTCGGCTTGCTGACCATCCGGGATGTCACATTCTCGTGTTTTCATAAGATACTCTCCTCGTAAGCACGGATAAGCCGGAAGCTGATCCTAGAGCAACATAAGATCGTCGACACTCCCTGCCAGATCCGTCAGTTTGCCAAGAACATATTGGGCGTGCGATGCCGGAAGAACGTGATGCGCTCCATATCCGTCATCGAATTCCAACCAGACCGATTCTCTCGACTGCTGTGCTAGGTAATCGAGTGCTTCGCCAGCTAAGTCCTTCTCAGCATCCGTCCCAGGGTACACAGCGTAGAAGGATGGGGAGACGCGGATAGGAACGGACATCGACGAGAGCAGATCGAGTGTCGCCTGCACATCCTCGGGACTTTCGCGGGGGACGCCGAAGATGACAGATACTGCCACCTTAATACCCACGGCGTGCGTTGCGAGAACAGCTTGCCGAATGCGGCGGTTGGAAATGTCCTTGCGGATGAACTTCTTGATACGGGTGGACCCGCTCTCCAGACCATAGAAGATGTAGTCGCACCCAGCGTCGCGCATGTCGTGAAGAAGCTCTTCGCTGACGCAGTCGACGCGCGTTTGGCAGGCCCAACGAAACGAGAGGGATGACAGAATCTTCAGGACTGCAGTGGTTCGCTCCCGATCCCATGTGAATGTGGGGTCATCGAAGAACACAAACCGCATGCCCGACGCGTCGAGTTCCCGCAGGCGCGTCTCCACAGCCTTGAGTGCATACCCTTTGGTGCGTGAGCGTCCAGCCACACAAAACCGGCAGGTATACGGGCAGCCCTTCGATGTGTAGACCTGCGTCGTCTTTCCTTCTTGGGCGTACTCTGCCAATTCGCGATTTGCGAAGATATAGAGCGAGGCATCCTGTAGGAGACGGTGGTCCATCTCTGGGAGCGCTTTGCGTGTGGGATGATGCCCAGCACGTCCGCTGTTGCGCACATCCGTTGTATTACGGTAAGACACCTGCGCTATGTTTGCTGGGGCGGAGCCCGAGGCGATGGCGGCGGCCATCTGGCGTAGAGGTGCTTCGCGCCCGTGGAAGGCCCAATCGAATGCACTCGCTCGCGGATCGGCCAAGAACTGAGGATCGTGAACCAGGTGCGGACCACCAATGGCGATCGTGGATGTAGGTCGCGAGGCGCGCAGGAACCGCCCCAACTCCAGCGCATCAAACACACTGGGTGATGTGGCACTGATTCCGAAAAATGGACTATCCCCATCTACCTGCCGTAGGACTGTGTCGGTCCGCGAGATCCAGTCGTCACGGCGAACCGTGCTGCCACAGGCTGCCGAGGATAAGTCGACAACCTTCGAATTGATCCCTACGTTTCGGCACGCAGTAGCCAATTCGAGAAGGCCGCATGGCATGCCGGCGAAGTGGCTTGGGAATGGCGGAGTGAAAAAGACGGCCGTGTTCCCTTCCATCACGTTCTCCTTCTGTGGAGCGTGAGCTCCGAGCCAACAGCGATCTGAAACAGCCGACTGGCCGACCCTCTGTTTACCGCGATGCAATATCGGCCGTACCCGTCATCACACATGGACACGGCCTGTTCTGGAAGGCAGGCGAATGACTTGACGATTGGAACATCAATCTGTCGAGATGCGCTGGACACTCGTGCAATGCATGCACTGTCTACGTGTTCCGAACAGGCGCGAACATTGAGTATAGCACTTCCAAAGCGGTTCACGTGAACGACTTGCACGATCTGAGCGTCCTTGCCAAGTGAGACATCCACTAGGGGGCTTGGTTCTATCGCCTCAATCGGTATCGTTCTACCGAGGGAGTCCAGTGGTGTTTTGCCACTAGCCAGCAGCCCCGCGGAGTACGCGAAGACGTCGCGTCCATCAAAGACATGCGCACTGCTCTCCATGCGTGCTGAAAGTTGCACCGCGCGTTCACAGCCACCGAGTGCCGCGGCAGCGTTCAGAAGCACCCCATTGTCGGGCCCCAGGAGAATGCTACCTTGCCGGGTAAGCATCGCGAGTGCCCGGCGATCGGTTCCCACCGTCGGATCGACTACAGCGATGTGTATCCCCTGCGGAAAGTACCGCGCAGCTTCGAGGGCTCGAGCTCCATTGGCGATCGAAAAGGGATGGACCGAGTGACATAGGTCAACAATACGCGCACGCGGCGCCAGGGTAATGATTACGCCCTTCATGACGCCAATGCCTTCGCTTTCCCAGCCGAAGTCCGTCGTAAGCGTTATCAGCATTTCAGAAAGGTAACACATCCACTTCCTCCGCCTCATACTCGAAGAGGCTCCACAGGGCGAAAACGGCGTAGTCATACAGCTGTCGGGGGCCGATATTGAACATGTGGCTGTGCTTCTGTGTATCCGCCGCCAGCCCGCGAATCGCCGGTACTGCATGCGGATCTGCTAGCGCAGGCTCTCGTGCAAATGCGATAGCGATGCAGAGCTTCGCCAGCCGGTTCAGCAGCTTGTGGTTAGGCCTTATCTTGGGATCGGCAGCCATCTCATTGACGAAGCTCTGAATCTCGCTGCTGTACTGCGACACGTCCCCCACCCAATTCCGGTCCTCAACAGCTGCAGCCACTCCCTTATGTTCGATGATCATGTAGTGGGCCTGCGCCCGAGAATCGTCAAGCAGCGCAGTGAACGTCCACGACATATCGTCACAGTACTTAGCCCTGAAGTAAGTATGATCGCGTGCCACGGTGAAGTATTCTCCTCGCATGCCGACGATGTCCAGCTCCGAAAGCGGATGCGTTGGCAAAAACTCAAGCAGATTCGCTATCTTGCTGAGGAGGTACCAGACAGAGTCAAGGGCCATATACTGAAGCACCTTCTCATACCGCGCCTGGTCAGTCGCTAGGGCAAGTAGTTCTCGCAACAAGTACTCGACGTCGCTGGGCGACTCGTCATTTAGCGAGACAAATCGTGCCGCGAACATAAAACGGCGATATACGAACGCATCTGGGGAATGTATATGTGCTCGCGCAGCACGTACTTTGGGTAACTGGTGCCTCAACAATGCGATGCTCAGACCATAACGCCAGCTCATGTCGTCGCGGAAGCTCTCCAGGTTGGGATGGAGCTTTGCGCTTTCCTCATATCTTTGCTGAAGGATACGCGTCTGCCAGTCGCCTTTCTTACTGGGCGACCAATGCGGCGGAAGACGCTCTGGCTTGAAGGGGTTCAGATATGGTTCCTCAATCTCAAGATTGAGCTCCTGCCCTGGATCTAGTATCAGTACTCGCGCCTGGAGGGCCTTCTGAACCAGCGCATAGTTGTTCTGTTCGAATAGACGGCGAAAGTGTATCCGAATCTTGCGCTTCAGTTGGTACGAGGTGATCAATCCTCGTCGAAGGCAATCGACTAGGAAGAGGAATCTGACACGAAGCAGTTGCTCGGTTACGTGGCAGTGTTCTACACACGAATCGAGCAATGCCGTGGCAACGCTATCCACCCTCCGCGGGTCATGGAAAGTCGAGTTCAACAACTCCATTGCATAGAACATGCGGCGCCGCTGACTCGCAGGAATCACTGGAATATCTGCCTGCGAGAACTCCCGCACTTCCAGGTCGAGGTCCTCCGGATGTGACACAAGGTGGGCTGCGGCCAGCCAATCGAGTACAAGTTCCGAGGCGAAGGACAGGTGGCCGCGATAATCGAACGCTGTGGAACCCACACCGTAAAGGTCAGAGATGACTCCCAACTGTGCCAGGTACATCAGCAGGGCGTTGAGTTCTGCTGAGATAGCGGCCTCTGGTACACTTCCACGTTCACGCCAGATATCCGCGACCGTGGCTTGGAAGTTCTGCACAGGATAGTGCCTTCCATGGGGCTGCCGACATCGGAGTTTATAGCACGCCGAATATACGGTTGCCCGAACGGCCGCAGGCGACGTCAAGTACATCAAGGCGTTGTCTCTTTCGACATACCCGCCGAGGCTCCGTGCCCCCTGGTATTTGCCAAAGGTGAAATCGAACAGGAATTCAAGAACCGCTGCCTCTGTAAACTCAATCACCCCCGCGTGCCGGAACATGCTCAGCATGATCGACAGGGTTAGTGGTTTACTGGCGATCTGGCGAACAGAGGGGTAGTCGGTCAGTGCTTGAAGGAAGGCGCGAACCTGTTGCTGCGGGAGAAGGTGTTCGGCGAGTTCGCGACGCTGGGTCTGACTGAATGCCGTCAACTCGAGGACACTACACCATGCTCGAAGGCGACCGAGCGTCTGAAAGTCAAGAAGCCGTGACGTAATAATGACCTTGCGCGGTCCTGGGAGCCGTTCAAGGAAACGGCCGAGTAGATCGAGGAACATACCGTGTTTGGCCGGAGGTATCTCATCGACGCCGTCCAGTAGGAGTAGTGCTGTTCCCTCCCGAAGCCGCGCGAGCATCTCCGGCATATGAGCAGGCTCCAACGAAAGAACCGAGTACACATACGAAAGGAAGTCTGCAAAGTCTCCGTCTTGTTCGCCGTCCGCGACCCAGGAAGAGAACAAGCCCAGAGGTGCCACTAGTGGAAGGATGCCTTTGCTCTTCGAGAGCAGCTCAAGCACGGCCAGCCGAACGAACGTTGTCTTGCCCAATCCGGAACTGCCCACAACGAGCCGGGGTTTATGCTGGGGCTGCGACCATTCGTGGAGTATGTCCGGGAATGTGGTTGATTCGGTGTCCAGTCCGTAGGCCTTGAACCTCGGTACGATGAGGACTTCCTCCTTCAGGCCGCTATGCCGTAAGAAATGCCAGAATACAAGGCTCCGGGCGCTGTCGCGGATGAACGAGCGAAGTGCCTTGCGGTATGCGAGGTCCCAATTGTCGGCCATCGCAATGCGGAGTGTCTCCGTATAGCGTCCCACAATCGGCCTGTCGCGGAAGCTACTTCCTCGCCATGTGTACACGGTTTGCCGCGAGCATCCGACTCTCTTTGCCAGTTGCGATGCCTCCATTCCAGTACGTTGCATAAAGGCAACGACGTCCTTACCTGTGATCGGGTCGGAGTCACCCATAAACAGCCTTTCGTATGGATGAACGCGCGTTCGGCAGGATCGCCCGTAGGTGTGTCCCTGACGTATGACTTGCGTTCAGTGCCGGAAAGTGCTCGCTGAGAATCGCCGCGATGCGGGACGCTGTCACCGGTAGCCTGGGGCGCGGAGACTCGAATAAATCGGTGAGGTCTGGACGCAGGCCCTCCGGCGTATGCCGAAGCAGATACTGAAGAAACGCACCACTCACCACATGCACCATGCACAGGCCCTCGTTCTCAATCCAGGCGGGTAGCATCCCGTGCGCAAGCTCAAACCAGGACACGTACCAGGCATAGAGGTCGGCGCGTCGAAGTAACGCATCGTCAGGCTTCTTCTGGAAGACGCCGGGGTGCAGGTACAGCAGGGTACCCTGTACGATGCCCGGCGGCGTGTAGGGTGTAAGGAGCGACGGTGCGCCGACAATGCCGAGATCGGCCAGTGCCACGCGCGAACGTCTGCACAGCATGTTCTGCGGTTTCACGTCGCGATGAAAGAGACCCCGGCGGTGCAGGATGGCGAGTGCTCGAAGCGGTGCAGCCAGAAGCTCGGCTGCGTTTTGCCAGCCGATGGCGTCTCCTGCGCATCTCCTGCCCAGGTCCGCCTCAAAAGCCTCGATCAGTATCCAGGCACTGACGGCATCCGGAGCGAATCCGTACGTCGTTGGAAAGACTCGTGATGGGTGGTTACCCAGTATTTGCGATTGAGTGTACTGCCGCACAAACCTGGCCAGCGCCTCCTCCCGAGCTCGCTTTGACAGCCCTTCGACTTTCAACCTCAGGCCAACTAGGTTCTCGGCGGCCAGCGGCGACCTTACGATGAAAGCCTCAACAGACCCACCGCAGCCAATGCGGCTTATGATCTCGAACGCGCTGTTACTGCTCGTACGCAATGCCGTACCTCCAGATGGTCTATAACTAGTGTACATCGGGATTATAGGCTGTCAAGTTGGATTTATAGTGGCTAGTAATCGACGATAAACAGATCGACCATTGGAAGGACCAATCCAGGACGGTAAACTCGCTCGCCAACGCGAAAACCTTACTTACACTGAATGTACGTTGCGGCCGGTGCAGTCTTTGCCCGCGCCTCGGGGCCTCGCCTTTTTGGCTTTCCGGCTCAACGAGCGGACGACCGACCGATGGCGTAGGACGATGAACGGGATTTGCGTCAGATTAGCGTCAGAATGAGTCCGGAAACAGCCCGGAGTCAGTCCCGACGCAGACGGAGATTGGTCGCGTAAGGTTCGCTGTGCCAGGAACTTAGTGCTTGCCTTTGCGGGGTTTGCGGACGCGCCGTGGCGTCTTCCCAAGCTGGACGTCGGCGGTTCGAATCCGCTCGCCCGCTTTGTTGAATCCCGTTGCGACCCGCTGCTAAGTCTTGCAGCCGCAACGGGTTGCGAATCCGATGCCATTGCCTTGGCATGACCCCCACCAGCGCACGTTTTTGCAGCAGATTGCGTCACTGTGCGCGTTTTTCCACCAAGTGGGACACCAAGTGAATCGCCCGCCTTTCCGAGCGTTCCCGTTGCTCGCATCCGATCGGAACCGTCCGAGCCCGTCATGGTCGGTAGGGCGGTAAGTGCTCCGGCTGTATCGAGTAGAGCCGGGTCGGTGTACGTCCCAAGGGTCAGCCGAATATCGGAATGACGCATGATGCTTTGAGCCGTGCGGGGCGCGACGCCTGCCTTTGCCAGATAGGTAGCCGTCGTGTGCCGTAGGCTGTGAACGTCGACACCAGCCGGGTCGATTTCCGCCGCGTTCAGATCACGTCGGAGAATCTTCACCAGTTCACGGGGTACGGTAAACACTCGTTCAGCGTCGCTAGCCTGCCACGATTCAGCCCGCCACGCTTGCAGCTCGTGCGCAAGGTCCGCCCGAATCGGCACGCTCTCGGCCTTGCGGTTTTTGGCCACACTTGCAGGCACCGTCACCCATGCCGGTACATCGTCGAGCTGTAGGTCGGCCCAAGTGAGCGCCGCCAGCTCGCCGCGCCGCAGGCCGGTCAGAACCAACGTCATGTAGATCAGTCGCCGCTCGCGTCCGAGCTGTTCAAGCCGTGTCCGCGTCGCGTCTTTCAACTTGCCGACTACTTGCCCCTTTCGCGGTCCGCGCCGAATAGTCATCGCATCGAGTAAGGGCCGGTGTTCGGCCACGTCGAGCAACCGGGACAGCTCATATTCGGTGAGCGCACGGCGCACGCGCCGCACGTCGGCGGATTCGTCCAGCGTGCTCAGCGTCACCAGCGGGTCGGACGCCATACGTCGATCCGCGATGCACCACCGCACGAAGGCCCGCAGACTGCTCATGTAGGTATTGATCGTGCGCGGTCCCATGCCTTTGGGTCTACCGTCGTCGGAGCGTTGCCCGGTGAGCTGTTGCGTACACCAACGCTGCACGGGTTCGGCTCGAATCTCGGACAGCCGGTCAAACTCGCAATCGTCGACGATACGCCGCAAGCGTCGTTCGGTTTCGTACAGGTGAGCTGCCGAGACCCCGGTCGCCTGTAGATGCGTCTTGTAGGCCCCGATATGCCGGTCGATCTTCGCGGTCAACTCTTGCGACAGTTCCACGCTTTCGTTGTCGATAATGCCCGCCTTTTCGCGGTCTACCTTCCGTTGCAGCTCGTTGGCGTAGGCTTCGGTCGCTCGTTTGTCGGTGAAACCCGGCATGCGTCGCAGTCGGCCCGATGCGTCGGTGAAATCAACGTACCACTTTGGGCAGACGTGCTTTTCGCTGTTCCCGTCCGGCAGCTTCTTCGTGTAGCTGTGCCTGAATACTCGCGCCATGCGCTAACCTCGCTTCCCCGGTGCCTTCCGCAATTCCAAGCCCAGGTGAGCACAAAGCCGGTCGACCGTCTCAAGGCTCAGCCCGCGCTCGCCATGTACGAATTTCGAGAGCTGGCCCTGGTCGATGCCCGTTGCCTTGTGGATCGCGTAACGCGATTCCCCGGAATCCTCAATTGCTTGTATCAGTTGTTTCGTCACCGTCGATTTCCTCGATCGTCGTTTCGTCGCCATCGTCAGCAGCTCGCAGGAATTCCCAAAGGCGCGCCCGCTCCGCGTCGTTCGCTTCGCGGAGCCGATCAGCAAGGCGTCGCAAGGCCGGATGTTCGCGGGAATCCGCGCCCCGGTCTACGCCGCCTTCCGCTTTAGGATGCTCGCTACGCTCTGGTGCGTCCAATCGGCGTTTCCTTTTTTCGTCAGCACGCCCCGGCCGGTCAGCTCGGCTGCAATCGCCCGATACGTCCAGCCGTCGCCCCGCAGCTCGCGAATATCGGCGAGGATCGCTTGTTCGGCCGGATTCTCGATCAGCGCCACGCCGTCCGCGTCCAGGCTCCAACCGAAGAGAATCTCGCCAACACGCTCGCCGCGCCCGGCCTTGTGAGACAGCGCCGCAATGGTCCGCTCGCTCACAAGATCACGCTCGAATTCGGCCAGGACGGCAAGCATGCGGAAAACCATCTTGCCCGCCGCCGTGGTCGTGTCGATTCGTTCCGACAGGCTAACAAGGTCAGCCCCGGCCTTTTCGAGCTGCTCCGCGATTGCGATCGCGTCTTTCGTGCTTCGCGCGAGCCGAGACAGCGAGTAGACCACCAGAGCCGCGCCACGGGCCTCGCAGGCTGCCTGTAGGGCATCCTGCAAACCGGCCCGGTTGTCGGCGCGCTTGCCGCTAATGCCCGCGTCGACGTACAGGCTGGCCAGCTCGAAATCGTTGGCCGTGCACCAAGCCTCGATCCGGGCTTGCTGGGCCTCCAAGCTCACGCCGTCGACCGCTTGCCCCGTCGTGCTCACCCGAACGTAACCGATTGCCTTCATCGCTTGCCCTTTCTTGCTTGTCTCGATGCCAAGTATACTCGGTACTTGGCGCGTGGACAAGTAGAAAGCGGGCGCCGTTTTCTAACCGCTTGGCTATCACCGTCCGGTGGTGGACAAGCCCCGGCCGGTTTAGGGTTACTTCGCGGCGACATACCGGTACGGGTCGCCTTTCTTTCCGTTGCCCGACCGCGTCCACAGCTCGGCATCGGCGCCAGCTCGCAGGTCTTCGGCCAGCGTGCGTACACCCGGCTTCGGAATTCGATCCTCCGGCCAGCTCTCGCGGATTTCGCCTGCGGTCAGCCCCGGCCCGTCAGGGGGTAGCACTTCGGCAACAACCGCCTGCCGGTCCGCCCGCCCGGCGTCTGCTTTCTTGCCGATCATCCGATAGCCGTCGTCAGTCAGCTCGATTACCGATTCGCGCGGGGTCTCATCGAACCTCGAATAAGCGGTGAGCGTCCGGCGCCGATCGTCGGGCTGTTTGCCGTCGTAGCGGCGCAACTCCAGAATCACGTCCACGAAACTGGGCAGCGCCCCGGAGCCGCGAGCCGCCTGTCCCTCGCCCGCATCGCCCTTGCGCGGATGATGGATCAACAGGACAGCCGCACCTGTCTCCGTGATGGCGTTCAATGGCGCCAGAGCTGCCATGACGCCGCTTGCGTCGTTTTCATCGAATACGGGCCAGAGCGAGGCCAGCGTATCGAAGACAACCACGCCGTAGCGTTGCACTCGGACCGCCTCGATCAGCCACTCGACGAATTCCATCCACAAAGCGGCGCGGGGTCTCGCCTTGAAGGGGCGACAGATTACATGCACGTGGTCGCCGATGCCGATTTCGTCGCGACGCCGTGCCCAAAGGGCTTGAGATTCCTCGGAGACCACCAACACGCGGGCCGGTTTGACGGTTCCCGCCAAGTCGCCGCCGCCTTCGAAGCACCGCAACAGGTGCGCCAGCAGCGTGGTTTTCCCGGCCTTCCACAACCCCGAGAATAGCGTCGTGTGGCCTTTGGCCAGAAATCCCGACCACGCCCAGGTAACGGTTTGCTCGGCTGAGATTTCCGACAGCGGTATTGGCTGCCAATGCAGCTCGGATTCGTTTCGCGCACGTATAGTATCCCTAGGTGCGGGAATCGAATCCGAACCACTTTCGGCGTAGGCACTGGCCGGAAACTGCTGTGCCGAACTACCAGCCAGAGCGTTATCTAATTCACCTCGAATCGTCATGCTGCCCTCCCCGCTCGCGCACGAAGGCGACGAACAACCGGGCTAGCCAGAATCCGATCCATGCACGCCGTGCAGGTGTCGGCTTGATCGAGTGCTTCAAGCGCCTCGGCTTTCTCTGAGCTGTGCGGGTTGCCGATGGCTTTCCAAGCGATCCGCTGAAGCGCCTCGATCGTCGCCAGGGGATTCGCCGTCGCCATCGGGCAGCGCGTCGGTAGCCGATGCACAAGGCAAACGCCGTGCAGGGGACAGAACGGTTGCCGTCGCGAGCTGCACACCGTAGGATTCGTTTTGCTGAATCTCTCAAAGGCCGGAGCGGGTGCCAGCCCGCCCGGCCATTTGTGACTAATCACTTCGGCTCACCTCCCTCTCGCGACGCCTTTTCCGCATCTACGACTTCCCGTGAGGGGCAGCCTAGCCTGATCCACAAGTCCATGTCGGACGCTCGCAAGCGGACAGATCGCCCGATGCGCACAACGGCCGGAGTGCGTCCACTGGAGATAAGCGCCCAGAACGTCCGAGCCGAGACCCCAGCCAGCTTTGCCGATTCCGGCACCGTCAAGAGTCGATCGAGAACATGCATCTTTTCACCTTTCCGAAAAGCGAGGCTTCGGTGCGGACACGATGTCCGCCCCTGGAAAGGCGAGCTGTTCGCATTTTCCGAATATCGAAGACGCGAAGAAACGTAACTCTAGTTCTGGAAATGACTTGCGGTTGCAGGAGCCGCGTGGCTTTTTCGGAATCGCCTGTTTTTCGGCGACGGGGGAAACGCGAAAAGATGCCACTAGTCTGGCATCGTATAGCTGTCCGCGTGGGAAAGGTCTGCCGGGCCGTCATCGCTCACAGATTCTCTTTCGCCGCGCCTCGATCCTCGGCGTCTGGCTGCGCGACGGGGAGAGCGCGACTTGTCCGTGAAGCCGTTTTCCGACAGCCAACTCTCGCAGACTTTGAGTCGGACGAGCTTCGCGAGCTGCGATCGCAGCTTCTTGAGTGTGCCAGGGTGGTCATGTTCCTTAAGGTGCGCCCGGACAAGTTCTATCTTCGCCTGTCTTGTGAGCTTCCGACCTGTGTCCGGAGCCTGCTTGCGGGGCATCTTTGCTTTGCCCGCATTGGGTTCAGAGGGCGATGCTCCGTCTTTCGCCCCTGTCGCCTCTGCGATTTCGATTCCGGCCTTTGTCAAGGAGTATACCGGGTCCGTCGGCAATCCGAGTCCTTCGCTCGACGAGACTGTATGCCCGTCTATTACCACGCGGCGCCTACAGATTTCCCGTTCGGCGCCCTCGATCATTTCCTTGCGGAAGTCTGTCTCAAGGACGACGATTCGGCCGTCGGGCAGCTTCCAACGGCTATCGAGTGCCTCGTGTTGTCTCGACAGGACGCGGAACTGGCGTTCTGCTGCGTGCTCTTTACCGAGCGCGAGCCGTAGGCATGCCCTTACGTCCTTCACCCGTCCCCGCAGCTCGGCTTCCAGCAGTAATCGGTCGGGTCGAGCGTTCGGATCGCTTCACGGCCATCGGAACGGATCGTAGTGCGGCCGACATAGCTCCACTCGTAGATTGTCCGTAGCAGCAACTCGTATTCCGCCTGAATCGTCATCCTCAAGCCCCGATAACGGATGCGCCCCCGGCAAGACCATTCCAGCCGCAAGACGGGAAAAGCTCACTCGGCGTTGCCCCGTGTCGAATCCGGTGTATACTCTGATAGCCCGCCAGCAGGTGAACGTCGGCTTCACGCCATGTGTTCGAGCGCTTACGCTGCTTGAACCTAGCCTGCTGAGGGCTTTATTTTTTCCCACGACAGCGGGTTCGAGTCGCTATACCACTCCCCGTACGGCTTATTGGTTTTGTCATCTAGATCCATGATCAGGCGGTACGCGGGTGCCAATTGGTCGAAGCACTTGCTGTCTCCGAGCGTGTACAAACGCTGGAGTGCCCACAGGTAGTAGTCTATAACTTGGAGCCCCGCGTACTCGCGCGGGAAGGCCGACCGGATGAATGTCGGGCGGTCGGCCTCGATGCCGTGAGCAATCCTGAAATTGTGCTTGGCCCTCCGGATTGCTGCGCCCATCGCGGCGCGGCGACCCCACTTGTGATGCCGTGCGAATACGATTCGGTTCTCGTCGGCTCTGTGGAGGAGGTTGCGAAACAGGCGCTTTACCAGATCGTTGTACACATCCGCGGGCGTGAGTCTGGGGTTGCCCGCCCGTCGCCGCTCCCGCATCTCGTCTGCGATCCGCGCCTTATCGCGGACCGCGACGATGACTTTCGCCTTGAGGAGCGGGAGTCTTGCCATGACGATCCGCCGCACTTCCGAATGGTCCTTGTTCGCGTGAAACGACACCGCCGTCTTTCGCGCCCCGGGCTGCATTGACGGGATGTCTCTGAACTGCGGATCATTACGTAGATCAGAACGAAGCTCGGCCAGCAGATCATGCGCAAGAGCAGGTTTGGGCAGCTCTGCTACCCCGACCATGAAGAACCTCGACACGCCTTTGCGCCCAAGCACGACGCGCTTCCGTCGGCTAAAGAGTTGCAGGTCTCCTGCCTCATCGACGAAGAAGTGGCGCGCTTCAGGAGTCGGGCTCGTCATTTCGCGGCCTCTGCTTGAGCCGTTGACAGATTCATACGCAGCAGATTGGCGAGCGCGAGCTGGTCGGTCTCGGCACGCGGGGCGCGACTGCGGCACAATTCTTCGCAGCGGAGGCGAGAGCAGGAGCCGCCTTGGCGCAGTCCGACTTGCAGCAGGGTCGTCTTACGGTTGCTGAGGAGGAAACAGTCTGGCGACGGCAGTGCAGCAATCGCAGGCATCTTCGAGCTTGCTGCACAGAAGCTCCGCGAAGCTCGTCTTCTGGTTTCCCAGCGATTCCCAAGCAGCTCCGGCGTTGACCCACTTGTCAAACCGATCGCGATCAACGTCGCATGCCTGGCAAATGGCATACGCATTGCCGATACGCTGCGTTGTCCCGATGGTGTATACATTCAGTGACAGTACAAGAACGAAAAGCGCGGCTGCGGCGACCAAGCGTTTCGTCGATGTGTCTGCGTCTCCAAGGGCACGTAAGTGCATAGCCTGGCTACGGAGAAAGTCCTTGGTGACTCCCTCGAACGTGTCCCGTGTTTCGTCATCACTGCCGCGAAACAGGACCCAAATGTCTTTGAGGCTCTCCTTGACCGATTTGGCTACCTCTTGCCTGTCCGCCAGGAGTTTGCGCGCTTCTGCGCCGCTGAACCACGCAATCGGTGGAAGGGCGATTATGACGAACACCAAGGTCCATTCATGTCCGGGTACCGTACGGTATTCCCTACCTCCAATACCCAGGCAGAAGCCAACATTGAATTCAAAGAAGGTGATCACCAGTATTGCGAGATAGCAAACATACCATTGGGTGGACAAGCGCACGAGCAGCCCGACGGCATCGAGAGCGCCTCTCAGGATGCGTACACACTCCGCCACGAAACGGCCTGCTGGACTATCCGCCATTGTGTTTGCGCTCGTTACGCCTTCGCGGGCGTCCAAGAAAGGTAAACGCTAAGGTAACGCCTGTCGTCCGAGTGGAGCCAAGCCTATCACAAAAGCAACGAGCAACGCAAGGGCCGTGAGCGGGCCGGACAGTTCTGGGAAAGATGCCCTGGCAAGGCATGATGCAATCAACCCGGCCAGCGACGCAAACAAGAGCGCCCGCGTGACCCATGAGAACGTGGAAGCGATGCGGTACGCTCGATAGCGGCGAAGCGTCACACGCAGTTCGTCAAGTTTGTCAATTGGAAACTTGGAAAACTGCAACTTCTCGGCAAGTTCTGGCAGGTCATCGGTCAGTCTGTTCCTGAAGGTTTGAGGGAGCATGCACGCTTCATCCTCTATTTGGAGTACGGCATCTTCGCCGACTGAAAAACCATCCGGACTCAAGTACGTCTTGCCGAGATTAACAGAACGCCATGAGCATGCGCCGCGGATGGTCAACGAATCGAGACGGGCCCCAGAGAAGTCGAGATCGTTCAACACCGTACGATCGCACTGCGCCCAACTACCAAGGTGCGAGTCGATAAACTTCACGCTGTGGAACTTGCAGCGTAGCGTCCGAATGGCACCGTTGAATCGTACAGATCCTAGATCTTGATTGATGAAGGAGACGTTCTCGAAGTCGCCCGTGTCGAAAACGGCATTCTCCAGCACCGTGTCGTCGAAGGTCACTCCATCGAGAGGGAAACTGGAAAGCTGCCCGGAAAACAACTCCTTGCTCGGCGAGAATTCTGCGCTGGGTAGCTTACATCGCAAGAACCGAACACTCTTTAGGCTTGTTTGAATGAACTTTGTCTTCGCCGGGAACACCACGTCCTTAAACTCAAGAGCGTCAAGGCATCCTTGGGAGATCGTTGGGTCGGGGGCTTGCTGCAGTGCGGTAATTAACTCGTCACGAACGCGGATGGCGTCCGGCTCGTCGTGCTGCCAGAGGTGCTTAAAGCAGTATTGGCGCACAACTTTCGTCGTGCCCAACTCGAAACGTATGGCACCGAGCGGGCAGCCCGTAGCTCTGCAACCATGGCCTACGTTCACAGGAAGATTGTCCTCAGCAGTTACGGGTGGCTCTCCAGCCGCCGTACGTTTTGCTTTGCTCATCGGCTCTCTGCGCTCCGACGTCGAGGACAATCAACTGCTATTGGACTTCTAAAGATAATACTCTAGAATATCGGACATCTTCCAGGGGTCAAGCCAAAGTTTCGAAAACAAAAACACCCCGGACGACACCCCGCAACGGAGCGAGAGTTCCGTAACTACTTGGAAACAAAGCATTTACCGTTGTTTATGCCGGTGCCTGCTGCAGAGTCTGGACAGGGAAGAGGGCCGCCAGCTTCGTACGCTAGGCTTGTGTCGGCTGGCCGAGCATCCTGCAGAGGTCGATGCAGTGCTACGGCCTGGCCGCGCGTCCGGACAATTCGGTTCGCGACCACTTCGCGTCAAACGCGACCCGTGCCCCCGTCGCGCCAGGGTCGGTAGCACACTCTGCCCGTCGGTGCGGGTCTATTCAGTACAGTGCGTTGCGTTTGCTGCTTGTGGTCTCATGTGAGTTGTGGTGAGTGAGTCCGAGAGCAAGCAGTGGCCGACTTCTGTCGATTCCGTTTGTTCGCAATAGGTTGCGCGAATTCGCTGCCCGAAAGAGCGCATGCCAGATCGTACGGTTTACATTCGGCAGGTATCAGAGAATCGCACCCCCCCCC
>JAJDDX010000044.1 GCA_029260055.1 Phycisphaerae bacterium | reverse complement strand
TGGGCTTGTGCTATCAGGCCCTTTCAGGGCCAAGCGCGGTGAGGCCACCCGACACGACGTCGCACTGTGGATCCTCGACGGGCTGGAATTGCCGGACAGCCTCAAGCGATGGCTTTTCCGTGGCGCAGCCGGAGACGGACGCGGGCCAATTCCGGCGGGCCGGGACCCATGCCACAGGTTCGGCACTGGTGGACAAGCCACCAGTGGCACCCCAATCGCCCAACACGGGCAAACGAGTTTGCCCATGCCACCCGTCGCCCTACGCACCCGGGGCAATTCGGCGTGCCCCGGCACTCGCGGCGGGCAGATTGCGGCCCGGTAGCTACAGCTTGGCGGCGGGTAGAACTCGCCCTACAGCAGGCCGGTGAAAGCCTTCGTGAGCGCCTTTTGCTTGGCGGCCGGCAGTGAGCCCGGATCCATGATGCTGATCATGGACTGCCCCTTGCACTGATCGCCGGCTGCAGCTCTGAGGGATTCGACCAGGGCGCCGCACTTGGCCTCGCCGATTTGCTTCTTGAGCTGGGAGCAGCCGAGTTCGATCCGATCGGTCTTCGCCCTGAAGGCCGGCGCCACGAAGCAGAAGCCGACCTCTTTGCCCTCGCCGCGCACGCCGACACCACCGGCGCCCCGTTTCAGCGTACTGCCGGACTTGCTCCACGCGGTCAGCAGGGCCTTAAAGTAGGCTCCGCTTTCGGCGCCGGCTTCGGCGTAGAACTGGGCCTCGTCCATGGTGCCGACTCGGCAGTTCTTGCTCTTGTCATAGTGTGACGGCATCGACCATCCTCCGTTCTAGTGTCGGCGTTTCAAACGTCATCGGCGTACCGATCGCCGGGCATATGCGCCCAAGCAAGCCGAGGGCCGCTGTCGTTCGATCACCGCGCGCCAGCCATCTCACTCGCCGGGTCCGTGTGGCGCCCAGAGAGTCTCGATCCACTCCGCCATCGACTGGCCGGCGACAGCATGGGCAAGCGGTCCGTAGTGTTTGTCTTCGGGGAAGTCATGGCGCTCGCCCGTGCGTAGGACCTCGTCAACGATCGGTTGCGTGAGGTCCAGATAGGGGATGCCCAACCGCCGAGCGATCGGCTCCAGGAAGTCATTCCCCATTTCACTCCACCTCTTATCTCGCGTGAGACAATGTGGATCGACCTCAGTCGGCGGCGGCATATAAGTGCTACCGGTGAACGCAGCCGACATGCGATCCCAGGAGCCGGAGTAGGCCAGCGCGAATGTCGCGCCACGGCGCGCGCAGGCGTCGCGTGCATCGCGCAGCACTGCCTCGATGAACACCCATGTCTTCTCACCCCGCTGGTCCATGTCCATGTCGCCGCCGGCCAGCGCATGGTAGCCCGGCTGACTCAACGCCGCAGTGGCTTTCCCCGTTCGTCCGCTACGTCCCAGCAGGTTCTGTTCGAGAACGAGGTACCGCAGTAGCGCAGATTTGGCTGCGAAACGCTTGATGCTGCTGCGCTCCCAGGGGCGCGACGACACGAGCTCCAGCCCACCTGATGCATCGAGCGACAAAGTGGCACCCCGGAACGTCGGCGGCAGCAAATAGGGCGAACAATCGTACAGATCATTGCCGACGAACAGCATGACGACCACGTCAGGCCGATAGTCCAGGACGTAGTGCCTGATGAGCAGGTGCTCCTGGGCGGTACCGAAGCCCGAGCAACCGAACGCAAGCCATTCCACGGGCCGATCCGGACGATCCATGAGGCCCTCCGCCGCCATGAAGTGGCTCTGATCGCTCGGTACCTGCATGGCTTCGACGAATGAGTCCCCCACCAGGCACACACGCCGTGTTCGCGGTGGCTTGCGGACGACATAATCTCGCGGGTGGTTCCAGCCCTGGGCATTGAAGTGATACCGGGCGTACATCCCGGTGCCCACCCGTATGCCTGTCTGGTTCGGCTTGCGCCGGGGTCCGAGGACCGGATCCCAAAAGTAATAGGCGACGTCCGAAACCGGAATGAACAATCTGACGAGGGCTTCACACACCACCACGGCGAACGCTACCGACAGCAAAGCCAGCATGGCTCGCGTCGCAGTCCGCCGCACGACTCGACGCGGTTGCTTTCGGGGTGTTGTGTCGGACATACATGACGGATCGGAGGTCGAGGACGCATGTAGCATCGAGTTTCCATCTCATCACTTCCGGCAGCCGTCGGTTCACATGATCGCGTGTCGGCCGGCTCCAGACCCGCAATTCCATCGTACACGGGCCCGACCCCAAGATCGGACGCTCTCGACCCCCGCACCCGCAAGCCCGCAGTCTGTCCCCATCACACCCGACCGCCACGGTCTCCCAGGGTCGTCGTAGCGATCAGCGCGCGAACGCGCCGAGGGCTTCACTCGCGCAAGAACCGCACTTCCGGCGTACCGATGACACCGGACGACTTGGCCCCCTCGGCGGCGGCCGGAGCTTGGGTGAACGCCTTGGCCTTCGCGAGATCGTCGGCGCGGAAGAGCATCACCACGTAGTTGGGGTTGTCCGCGTCGCGCAGCACGTGAAGCGGGTGCAAGCCCGCCTCGCGTTGGGACTCGGCGTGGGAATCGAACACCCTGCGCCATTTGTCGTAGTCCGCCACCTCGTGCTTGCAAAGAAGGTAGTGCATGGATCATCCCCTTCCGTCTCTCGCTCCAAGGTCCGCCGTCGCCGTGCCCCAAGCCCACGGACTGCAGTCCGTGGGTTTACTTGGCTTTCGTGGTCCGCACAACGGACTCCGCGAGACTGGGGCTTCCCGTCGGCAGTCCGCCGCCCACGGATCAGCGGGAAAACCCCCTCGTGTAGTCCGGATGAAGCTGTTGATACTCTACGCGACCGTTCGCGTGTGTGCTCTTTAGAAACAGGGGGCGCCATGAGACGTACACCTGGGGCACTCGATCTTGCGGCCGGCCGCCTTCACCGTCTCGGGCACCGTGTTCGATCTCCCAGCCGGGCGGAATGCGACGAATGGCCTCGCCGAACACCGACACATAATCCGCCCCGAGCTGGTCCATAGGGAGCGCAGCCACCTGACGTCGGTCGAGGACGTGATGCCACAAGAGGCGCGGGGCGCCCCAATCGCCGGGATGATCGCTCTTCGCCATCATAAGCTGCTGATCGCTTTGCCAGTCACGCCGCCAATGCCGGTCCGGGTCTGTATCGGAGTGTGGCCAAGGACGGGGCACTTGAAAGAAACGCACCTCGCCGTTCCTCGTTGCCTTGACAAAGTAGAACGGGTCGCTGGTGAAGAGTTGGAATTCGCGTCGTGGCTCGTCGCCGTCCCACCATTCGATCCAAGCTACCTCACGTCCGCGAGCCAGGGCGCCAATGGATCGTCGATCTTGGCGGAACTTGCCCAGATCTTCCCTGAGCTTCTTCGGAATCTGATGGCCCCGTACCTCATGAATCTCGGCCGGGTAGCCGTAGAACCATTGCAGCCGCCCACCGTGTTGTTGTTCAACCAGCCAAATGCGAAGGTCCGGCGGATCTTCTCTCGAGTCGGACGGCTGTTGCGTTACAGGCCGTTCTACCGGCGGCGCTGCGCCGCCCTGCAGAGCCACCACGAGGAAGGAAATTAGAAAGCACATGCTGCGCAGGCTAGGCATCTTTCGTCTCCGAAGGGCCATCTTTCACGGCGTCGTCACTCGCCGTCCAGTTGCACACATCGACATCGCGGCGGGTGGTACCCACCTACTGACTGCCGCCCGCGGTCTTACATGGCATTCGTGGTCAACCATCCGACTCAAATCGTGACCGCCAGGACGTGATGAGTCAACTTCGTCCATGCTACGGCGCGCGATCCGAGACCTCGCGGCGGGTGGAACTCGCCCTACTGACTCCCCGTGGACCCGGGCCTCTGGAATCTCGACCGGCATTGCGATAGACTGTCTGCGTGTCTATCGTCTCGCGGCTGCAACATATCACCGGGGACAACCGTGCCGGCAGCGCCGCTCAGATACCGACTTTCAAATGTTGTCACGCGGTTGACGCGGAAACCTTCGACCGTGGGTTTCCTGTCGCTTCTCGCCGTGATGTCGGCGGCACCGCGTGCGGCGGCCGACGAAGTCAGAGCCGTGATCACGGCCGTCGTCGACGAGACCGGGCAGAATTACGGATGGACGGTGACGAACCGGTACTATTCGCCGATCGTGTCGATCGAGTTTGCGCACTACAAGGGGCATCTTCTGTTCGCTCCGGAAGGTTGGTCCGTCGACTGCACGAACCTCTTCCGCATCGGGTGGCAGGACGAGACGGGCGTTTGCCGGGCCACGTGCGATTCCCCCGCGGCCGGCATCGTCGGGCAACGCTCGGAGGTCTTCAAGATGCACGTGGGTGATCGCGGCGTCGCGCCCGGCCCTGGTAACTTTCTGGTCCGATTCGTAAGCGGCGAGAGCTACACCGTCACCGGCGTGCCGCTTCCGGCCCGCTACGAAGTCGAGGGCAAATACGCGTCACTTCTGGGCCTGGGCTCGATCTTCTTGCTTTGGCTGATCTACCGCTGGTTGTCCCGGCGGCGCGCGGGCGGTGCGGGCCCTCGACATGACGCACGTGCGGCACCGCAAGCCGGGGGTGGGGATTGACTTTTTCCATGCAGACCTACGTGCGATGGCTCGTGACGACGGTTCTGTATCTAACCGCGGCCCAGTTCGCCTTCATCGCCTCGGTGCAGTACCCGGGGAACCCGCCGACATTCGAAAGGGCTCGCCTGCCGGACATGGTGGCCGGCACCGCCCATCGGCCGTACGTTTATCGTACGTTCGCGCCCACGACGATACGCATCGTCGAGGCGGCGATGCCGGACGCGTGGCATGCGCGGCTCACGGAGCGCATACCGACATGGTACCCTACGCGGACTCTGTTCCGGACGACTCAAGCGGACGAGAGTCAAGCGCCGGTCGCTTATGTGTTGTCGTACGCCCTTTCTTTCGGCGCGTTGATCGGGTTCGCGCTGGTGCTGCGCGCGGGCATTGCCTACTTCTACTCACCGCCGCCGCTGGCGGGTGACGTGTTGCCGACGTTGGCACTGGTGTTCCTGCCGGTCATGTATCGTTATATATCCTATCCGTACGACTTTCCGCAGTTGTTCTTCTTTTCGCTCGGGTTGCTTCTGCTGGCACAGCGACGCTGGTGGCTGTTCTATCCCGTTCTGCTGCTCGGCCTGTTCAACAAAGAGACGAATGCCCTTCTGGTCATGATCCACGTCCTAGGGCATGTCGGGCGGATGTCGAACCGCTCGCTGATCGCGCATGCAGCCGGTCAGTTCGCGATGGTGGTGGTGGTTCGCGCCTTGTTGCAGTTCGTGATCTTCACCGACAACGGCGGTGCGCCGTGCGACTTCTGGCTTGCGCGGAACTGGGCGATGCTTAGTGACCCCGGCAAGTGGCACGGTCTCTTTTTCAACTTCGCTCGGGTCGGGCAATACAGCCTCTTTGTTCCCACGGGCTACAATCTGCTCTATCTCTCGATCGTCCCGCTGGTGTTTTATCGTTGGTCGTCCAAGCCGCTTCTGCTTCGACGAGCGATCTGGATTGGGGTGCCGCTTGTCGTGCTGACGTTTTTCCTGGGCTTCATCGACGAAATGCGCGACTATTACGAGTTGTATGTCGTGGTGTTCCTGCTGGCGGCCGGCACCGTTTGCGACGTGGCGAAGGCACCGGCGCGGCCGGCTCCTTCGTAGGGCGGGCTTGGACCGCCGTGGCAGCGAGATCCGCTTGCGCTGGAGAGAGGCGGGCGGATTGCCCGCCCTACCTCAAGCTACGTCCGTTAGCGCCTATTCGTGAGTGACACGCCCTTGCCATCGGCCGACAGGCCGGCTACCATCGCATTATCCTCCAACGGGCCGGGGGATGCGTACCTGAACGACTTACATAATAGGAGGGACTCCATGTCTATGCGAAACCTGCTGGCGGTCGTCATCGGCGCAGCGCTGGCCGCTGTCGTCGCGAGCGTCATCCTGAAGTACTTCGTTGGCGGTTCGGTAGCCGTGGCTATCGGCGGCGGCGTCGGAGGCGCCGTGGGTGCTGCAGTCGCAGCGTCGAGAAAAGGCAAGTAGGCGAGTTGGCCCTACACCGGGCGCTAGTCGCCGCGCAACCGATCCAGGGGGCCGCACAGCGGACCCTACGT
>JAJDDX010000430.1 GCA_029260055.1 Phycisphaerae bacterium | reverse complement strand
GCAATGCCCTGCCTGGCCCGCAAACGATCTGGATCGGGATGCAACGGATGCATGACTTTGCCCTGTCCTGGCAACTCTTCGGCCCCGACGCCCGAGCCGGACCGAAACTTGTGTAGAACAACGAGGGCGTTGCCCTGGGCTTTAGCTATCATGCCCTTTCAGGGCCAAATGCGGCAGCCGCGTTTGACGCGATAGCATTCCGTTCGCTCTCGGCATGCGAGAATCGCCGGGCAACCTCGAGCGTACTCGCTTGTCCGTGCCCGTTCGTACCGTGGCCCGATGCCCGCTTTCTCAACGGGCTGTTAAGCTCCAAAACAACCGGAAAGACGCCGTCCCGACTGACCGCAACGCCTCCCCCGACCTGTCCGTTCTTGTCGGAGTTCCACTATTCCTGCGGCGCCGACTTCCCGGCGCCGCGGATCGTGATAGCGTGCTTCCCGAAGGCGGGAAGCAACGCCATCCAGCTTGGTGCCACAGTACTCGGGACAGTGTCCGCAGGCCCGGGCGCCCGACGAAAAAGACGATCGGAGATCCGAACATGAGCCAATACCGAGTCGATTCCGCATCCGTTCCATGGGAGGCACCGATCAGCGGACTTCGCTGCAAGACACTGCAGCAAGGAAGCCGGCAGCTCCGAGTCGTCGAGTACACCGACGCCATGGAGCCCCACTGGTGCGAGAAAGGTCACGTGGGCTACGTGCTCCACGGGCGCATCGAGATTCGTTTCGATAAGGAAACGGTCGTGTTCGAGGCCGGCGACGGAGTCTTCATACCGCCCGGCCCACGCGATCGCCACGAAGCGACCGTGCTCTCCGGCACGGCAGGTATCGTGTTCCTAGAGGAGGCCTAGCACCATCCCAAGACGCTTTCCGAACCGCGACCGTCAGGGAGCGGCGGCAGAGAGACCGACGACTTACGCGCGGCTCTGTCCGTCTATGTCGAGAGGCGCGGCCTTGGGATAGCCACTGGCAGCACGCTCTGAAACCAATAAGAAGAAGGAGTCGCCGTGCAACGCCACAGATTCGCGATCATCGCCATGCTCTCCATGACGCTGCTCGCCCTGGAACTCGTCTGGACGCGTATCTTCTCGGCCGAGTTCTTCTATACCTACGCGTTCCTCGTTCTTTCGCTCGCCATCATGGGCCTCGGCCTCGGCGCGCTATGCCTGCGTTTGTTTCCCTTCACCGGACGCAGGCGACACCTTAGCGTCATCCTTTCCCTCGCCGGCGGCATGGCACTCGCGGGCCCACCGCTGGTCTTATGCTTAGGGCTCCGTTTTTCCGCGCTCTTTGACAGTTGGGCGATGGCCGGAAAGCTATTGCTCGCCATCCTCGTGCTGAGTTCCGCCTACTTCTTCGGGGGCATGGCCTTAGCTGTACTCTTCAGACGCAATCACCATGAGATGCCGCGGCTATACATGGCCGACCTGCTCGGCGCAGCCGGCGGCATCGTGCTCGCCGTCATCCTCATGAACGCCGTCGGCACGCCCGCCGCCGCGTTCCTGGTGACCGTTCCGATCCTTCTTGCCGGATTGCTGGCAGCCCGCGGAGCCATGCGAGCGCTCCCGTTGCTGCTTCTGGTAGCTTCAGGCGTCCTGGCCGGAAACGGGATAGGCCTGGTCCAGGCCGATCGCAAGGAGCGCGCGCCCGTCGTCTACACGCACTGGGACGCGATGGCGAAGGTGAAGATCTACGAGTTCTCCGAGGCGTATCGCGGTCTCAACGTCGACAACGCCGCCAACTCGCCCGTACTCGCCTTTGACGGAAACTGGGATCGCCCGGCAGAGGACAGGTTCCAGTTCGGTATCGATGTGGCGAACCTGATCGAGCGGTTCGAGTCGTGTACTTTCCTGTCACTGGGCGCCGGCGGCGGCGGTGACGTACTCCAGGCCCTCCAGGCGGGAGCCACCGAAATCCACGCCGTCGAGGTGGTACCTCACGTCAACGAGCTGATGCTCACGGGTGAGCTCGCCGACTTCTCCGGACGAATCTACGAAGATAAGCGGGTGATCGTGGCAACCGAGGACGCCCGAGCGTACGCCGCGCGGCACAAGAACAAGTTCGATGTGATCTACTCGCTTAGCTCGAACTCCTTCGCCGCCCTGGCGTCCGGCTCGTTTGCCCTCGCGGAGAACTACCTGTTCACGACGGAGGCCTTCCAAGACTACTGGGAGGCGTTAACCGACGACGGCTTCATGATGATGGAGCACCAGTTCTACATGCCGCGCCTGGTCGCAGCGCTCATCGACGGGCTGGAGGCTGCGCAGGTGCCTCAGCCGCGAGACCATTTCGCCGTCTACGACCTGCCCGCAATGCGAAGAAAGATGATCCTGCTGTCCAAGAAGCCGCTGACCGACGAAATCAGGAACAACGCCTTCGGCGAGCTCACGGCTGAGAACTTCGACCAGATCCACCTGCTCTACCCGGCCCCGGAGTCCCTTCAAGACAATCTGATCAACCGAATAGTCCTCGAAGGCTGGGAGGCTGTCGCCGACTCCGCTCCCGTCGACATCTCCCCCACCACGGACGATCGGCCCTTCGTCGGCCAGATGGGTTTGTGGCGCAACCTCGAGTGGAAGAAGCCCACCATGCGCTTCGGGCTCGGTG
>JAJDDX010000429.1 GCA_029260055.1 Phycisphaerae bacterium | reverse complement strand
TCGCTCGGGGCGACGATGTACGAGTGGTTGACCCTGAAGCCGCCCTATCTCGGCGAGACCCGAGAGGCAGTTATCAGCAAGATTCTGACGGACGAGCCGGCAGCGCCACGGACGCACAATCCGAACATTCCGCTCGATTTGGAAACGATCTGCCTCAAAGCGATCGAGCGTGATCCGGGGCGGCGTTACTCGTCGGCTGGGGCGCTTCGGGACGACCTGAACCGGTTCACGGAGAGCCGGCCTATCAGTGCGCGGCGGGCCAGTCTGGTCGAGCGCGGGCGGAAGTTCGTGGTACGTCATCCGCTGGCGTCGATGGGAAGTGCCGCGGCGGTGGTGGCGCTGAGCCTCTCGTTCGCCTTGTTCGATCAGCGGCAGGCCTTGCAGACCAAGACGGAGGAAGCCGCGGCTGCCACCGAGCAGATATCCAAGGCCAAGGCGGAACAGGACGACATCCTCGATCTGATGAAGAGTCTGATTCCGATTCCGGGTGGTGGTGAGACGGCGGAGCCGGTCATCGAGGGCCTTGTGCAGACCGGACAGGGTCTCTCGCTCGGGGCGGAGACGGGCGGTCCTGAGCCGAAGAATGTGACGACTTTGGACGGCATCGCGCAGCGTGCGATGCTCGATCTCTACGATGCCCTCGCGTCGCAGACCGACAACGCGGCTGACGCAGGTGCCGGTGACGGTTGCGCGGCTGCGTTGCGTAGCGCCGTAGAGAAGCGGCGCACCAATCCCGCCGACGCCCTGGACTTGGTCGAGATGTGTCTGAATTTGAATGCGATCCATCCGGGTGCGATGCACCTGCGGGCGGCGCTATTGGGGCAGTCTGGTGAGTATGAGGCGATGCGGTCGGCCTCGGACGAACTCGTGGCTGTTACGTCGGGCAGTTCAGTCGGCTACATCTGGCGTGGTTTGGCGAATATTCTCCTGGATCAGTCCCCGCTTGGGTTGGAGGACTTGGACCGGGCCGAGCAGTTGGATCCGGACAAGCCGTGGATCAAGGTGCTGCGCGGGGTGGCTTTGCTAGAGCTTGATCGCCCGGAGGATGCCATTTCGGTTTTGGACGAAGCTTTGACCGCTGCCCCGACTATGGTCGTGGCGATGCTCAGCCGTGCGAGCGCGTATCGGTCGATGTTCCTGTTTCCGCCCGCGGTTGCGGATTTGGGCCGTGTGCTCGCGCTCGAGCCGGAGAACGCGGACGTGCTGGCGGCCCGGGGTGCGATCCACGCCTACGTGGGCGACTTCGATGCGGCGATCGGCGATTTCAGCGCGGCGATGGGCATCGGGGGCAGGTCCTCGTCGATGGCGTTTCTGGCCATGCAGGCGTTGATCGGGCGGCAGTTGCAGGAGCGCGAGGCGGCTGCGCCATCGGTGGAAGAAGGAGCGGACCCGGAAACTGACCAGCAAGCGAGCGAGAGTCCTGAGGAGGAGCCGGCACCGAGCATGCTGTCCAAACCGGGCGTGTTCGATTGGTTCTCGGGGTTCGATTGGTCGGGCACGCCGCAAGAGGGCGACGACGCCTCAGGTGGCTCTGCGAAGCCGGGGCAGCGTCGGCAGGACCAGTTCGGGGGCTAGCGGAATGGGCGCGCGGTGACCACGTCCGACGACCTTTCAGCGGCGATCGAGCAGATCCGCTCTCGCATTCCGGAAGACCTCTTCACGTTCAGTTTTTCGCGCAGCAGCGGTCCCGGCGGGCAGAACGTCAACAAGGTCAGCACGCGCGTGACGTTGTTTTTTGATCTTGCCGGTAGCGCCGCGCTGGACGACTCGGAAAAGCGCCGCATCGGGACGCGGCTTAGCGGCCGCATCAGCAAGGTCGGGCAGCTTCGCGTGATATCGATGCGGCACCGCACTCAGATCGCGAATCGGCAGGCGGCGATCGATCATTTCTACGAGCTGCTGGCGGCTGCGCTGGCGGTACCGAAACCGCGCACGGCGACGCGTGTTCCCGGGCGAGCCCGTCGGGCTCGGCTACGGGACAAGCGTGCCCGCAGTGAGGTGAAGAATTTGCGGGCTCGTCCTTCGGGTGACGATGGTCGTTGATGGTCGTGCGATCAAGTGTCATCGCCGGGTTTTGCGGTTCGACCTATGTCCTTGCGCAGAAGAAAGAGCTCTTTGAAGGCACGGGCGATGACACGGAAGTTGGCTCCGGTTTGCTCTCCCGCTTCTCGCGGATAGTGATGGACGCCCACCTGCCCGATGGTGTAGCCGAGGCGTTTGGCTCGAGCGAGGACTTCGGTGTCGATCAGCGCACCCATCGACCTCATCTCTATTTCGTCGAAGAGTTTGCGAGGGAATATCTTGAATGCACAGTCGATGTCGCGGAGCCAGAGTCTAAAGACCACGTTGACGAGTGAGGTCCAGCAGAATGCGTTGACCTTGCGCACGAACGGGTCTTTTCGATCGAGGCGATACGCGCTGACGATATCGTACTTGTCGAGTAGGGGGAGCAGCGCTTCGATTTCTTTGAAGTCGAATTGGCCGTCGCCGTCCGTGTAAAAGACCCACGGTTTGGTGGCTTCTTTGAACCCTCGCTGGAGGGCGCCTCCGTAGCCGAGGTTGGGGTTGTTATGCACGGCTCGCACGTTGTCGTGCTCACGGGCGAGGCGGTCGGCGATCTGCCCGGTCTGATCCTTGCTGCCGTCGTTGACGATGATGATTTCGAAGTCGTCGGAGACGCGCGCCATCGACTCGATAGCCGCGAGGGTGGTCTTCTCGACGTTGGCTTCCTCGTTGTAACAGGGGAAGAACGCGGTGAGGCTTAGCCGCTTCGTTGCGGGGTCATCTTGCACGGGCCGTCTCCGGAGTCGGGATCACACATCCGCATACCGCCGCGCCATCAAGTCCGGTCGCTGCGGGCGTACGGGTATGTGACCAGTTTGCGGAAAAGAATCAAGCATTGCGCTTCGGCGTCGTATGGCGGCCGGTAAACAGGCGATTCGGGATTGTCGCTAGCAGGGCTGGGTTGCGAGGGCGGGTCGGAGGTTGGCATCGATGGTTACGTTGTGTTTCCCGGCGCGCTTGGCCTCGTAGAGCGCTCGATCGGCGGCGGCCATGAGTTGCGTTCCCGACTTGCTCGTGCCTTGGTGCTTGGACGCGACGCCGGCGCTGAGGGTCATGTCGCTCGGCGGGGCGAGGGAGGTGGCGTATTGCGTGAAGAGTTGCACGACTCGTCTGGCGACTCGCGCGGCTTGTTCCGCTGAGGCCCCAGGCAGGATCAGCAGGAACTCATCGCCGCCGTAGCGGGCGGCGTGGTCGGTCGGCCTGATCGCTCCTGCGAGCAGGTCGCCGATGAAGCTGAGCACTTCATCGCCTGCGAAGTGGCCGCGTATGTCGTTGTGCCGTTTGAAGTTGTCTACGTCGATCATGACGATTGACAGGTCATTTCCCTCGCCGCGTGCGGTCTCGTAGATCGGGTCGAGTTCCTCTGCCAGGAAGGCCCTGTTGCGGAGTCCGGTCAGGGGGTCGGTGACGGCTTGGTCCTGTGCCCGCCGGAGTTTTCGATCCATTCCGTGTTGGTGGTCGTTGATCTTCTGTTCAGCGGCCTGCTCGGTGCGCAGTTTTCGCCCGTAGCTTTCGGCGAGTCCGCGGCGCAGATTCAGGAAGGCCTTGGCGATCAGCTCCATTTCGTGCCAGCCGTGGGTTTCATAGGTCGGCAGCACGTCTCGGCCCTTGCGATCCACCGATCCTATGCGCTGGAATTCCGTCAGCGGGCGGGCCACGCGCGTGTCGAACCATCGCTGGAGCGTCCACGCTCCGGCCAGGTTGAGCGCCCAGGCGACAGCGGCAAAGACGGTGGTGGACAGTAGCCAGACCGATTTCTTGTCGTCTTGGGCGAAGAGCAGCAGGGCACGGCGAGAGGCGGGTTCGCCCGGTCCGACCAAGGGTACGACGGCGCCGAACAGCGTTCGGCTGGTCGCGTGGTCTCGCACGCCGGTGGCGGCCGGTCCATGATCGGAATCCAGGGTGAGCGCCGCGGCCTTGGTGGTTGCCTCGTTGCTCGGGAAGAGTGCCTGGAGGCGACCGGCTGCGTCCAGCGTTCCGACCGCTTGCAGGGAGGGGTGTCGAGCCAGCAGCCGGTCGATTGACGCGGTGAGGTCTCCGTTGGCTTCGGGGATCAGAGCGACGGCGCATGCGTCGGCTGTTTCCGCGACGGCGTCGAGCGTTTGCTGATGCAGCAGGTAGCGCGTGCTTGCCGCGAACGCGATGACCGTGAGGGCGGTCAGCACGGAGAGTGTGCCGAACGCTCGGTTGGTGAACGCGGGGCTGATCCGTTTTGCCTTGGCGTCGGTCACGCTGCACCTTTCCGTGGTGTTGGCGGTGTCTCGGTCGTTAGTGGCGCACAAGAGGCTTTCGTGCGACAGACAATTCTACGATATGGGCTTTACGGGAAGGTGTGGTTATCGGTCCGGCATTGTGGGTGCGTTTCGCTCGTTCACGCTGGTCCCGTGTAGATGGCGCAGGTTTTCGGCGTTTCCCAGACTCGGACCTCGGAGACGCTGGCTGGTGCGAGCTTGTCTTCGAGGCATTGCCATATGACGCGTGCGATGTTCTCGACGCTGGGGTTGAGCGATTCGAACTCCTGGCAGTCGAGATTGAGGTGTTTGTGGTCGAAGCGGTCGATGACGTGCTGCCGGACGATGCGTTCAAACCGGGGCAGTTCGATCAGCGTTCCGGCGCGTGGGTCCGGGTCTCCGGTGATGGTCACGTCGACGACGTAGTTGTGTCCGTGCCCGTTCGGGTTGGCGCATTTACCGAACATGCGCTTGTTTTGCTCATCTGTAAGCGATTTGCAGTAGAGTCGGTGCGAGGCTGAGAACTCGAACGATTGCGTCAGGCACACCATGATCGGATCTCCCGGCAGAGCGATAGCGCCTAAGAAGGGCGAGAGTCTAAGTTCAAGCGAGGCTAGTTGGGTGGACGTGGGGCATTGCTGAGCGGCATGTGGAAGCGATTTCCGTAGTGCCCGTGCGATTGTGGTGGTGTCGGTGGGCATGGGGCCTACTTCGGCAGCCAATTCCGGCGCGACTTGTCGGCGGAGCAGGGCGTCGAGTTCGGCGATGCTACAGAGGTATCCCGTTTCGGGGTCGACTTGGCCTTTGACGGTGGCACGAAGGAGCCAAAACGGGCCGACGAGTCCTTCACCGGCGGTGCCCGCCCAGGCGTTGAGCAGTTCGGTGTGGCGGTCGGCATCCGACAGGAACAGACGTACCTCGCGCATGAGCTTCATCGGGTGATTCTAGCACCGGGCGTCCCGGGCGACGAGCGATCGGTGGGGCGAAGACGGGTGGTCTGGGGGGCTTGACGTCGGTATTGCCAACGCCCCGAGTGGGTTCTACACTATATCGTTTGCGCTGCGAGGGCGGTGCATCATCGGCATGGTTGGTCGCGGCGGCGCGGCGGTCAAAGTCATGGTGCGGCGGTCGTGGCGCGGTTTGGCAGTCGGTTGAAGTTCGGACGGGAGACGCAATGACAGCGACGTTAGAGAGCATCGCGGACCAGATTCGCGGCGGTCAGTTCGAGGAGGCGGAACGCGGCCTCGACACGTCCGCGGCGACTGACGAGAACCGGGCCCAGTTGACGTTTCTGCGCGGCTTCTTGCAGGAGTCGCTGCACGATCGCGCGGGGGCGCTGGCGACGTATCAGGAAGCGATGGAGTTGGACCCGACCCATCGCGAGGCGATGTTCCGCGCGGCGCTGATGGCCGACGCGTACGGGGACGATCAAACGGCGATCGAGCTGTATGAGCGCTGCGCCGACGGCGAGGAAGCGCACGTCCATGCGCTAATCAACCTTGCGGTTCTCTATGAAGAGCATCGTCGTCTTGGTGATGCGGAGCGTTGCTTGCGGCACGTGCTTACTGAGCTTCCGAACCATGGTCGCGCGAGGCGGTTCCTGCGATCGGTCGAGAGTTCGTACACGATGGTGTACGACGAACGGCAGCAGCGGGAGCAGGAACAGCGTAACGCGGTCCTTGATATACCGGTGACGGACTTCGAGTTGAGCGTTCGGAGCCGTAACTGCCTTCGTCAAATGGACATCGCTACCCTCGGGGATCTTCTGCGCACGACGGAGGCGGAGTTGCTCTCGTACAAGAATTTCGGCGAGACTTCCCTTAACGAGATCAAGGCGATGCTGTCGCAAAAGGGGTTGCGACTCGGGCAAGAGCTTCACACCGAACCGGTGCTCGCCGCACGACCGGCGGAGCCATCCGCAGATGCCGCGGTAGCCATGAACGTTCCGGTCGGCAATCTGGAGCTTTCGGTTCGGTCGCGGAAATGCCTGCAGCGCCTCGGGATTTCGACACTCGGCGAACTCACTCAGCATACGGAAGCGGAACTGACAGCCACGAAGAATTTCGGTCAGACATCGCTCAACGAGATCAAGCGACAGCTCCTGGCGTACGGGCTGACGTTCCGGATTGTGGGCTGAGTCGGCGGCGCCGGCGGCGCGGGGTATCCGAACCGCAGAACTGAGCGGGTTTCAACGGCATCGGGGCTGGTTCCGCACCGGACGGTCGCGGGCTGAGACCTGCTGTTTCGGTGCGGGATTCGGGCCAAAGTGCTTTGCCGGTGAAGTGGTCATGGAGGGCTGCGATGCTCCGCGGTGCTCGTGTCATCTTCTCGTCCACCTACCTGTTTGCCGTTCCGATTCTTCTCATTCTGCTGATCTGCAGCCAATTTCTCGGCTGCCCCGGCATGGGCCCGATGGATTCGGGGCCGATGCTGGAGTCCCCGACACCGCTTCGGCCCGTGCGTGTGCTCATCGGTTCGGCGCTGACGAGCTTTCGGTTTTCGGCTGACGCACAGGTGGCGGTCACGGACGGCCAGCGTGAGCGGCTGGGCGTGTGCGAGCGGGAGGACTGGCATGTTGTCGAGGCGGGGCCGCGGGGCGGGGTGCGCATCGACGGGCGTCTATGGGTGGGCGATCGCATCGGGTTGTCCTCGGGTTGGTCGGGTCCGATCCGGGTGTCGTTTCGGGAGAGTGACGGCTGGGGTGAGCCGCGGGTCTATCCCGGTAGCCTGCGGGTAGCCGTGCGCGATGACGGCGCGATCGATCTGGTCAATCTCGTCGATGTGGATCGATACGTGGCGAGCGTTGTGGCTCATGAGGTGTGGCCGAGTTTCGCGGAGGAGGCGTACCGCGCGCAGGCGATCGTCGCTCGGACGTACGTGGTGTATCAGATGCGTCGGCGGTCGAAGGCATCTCACGATGTGTCGGCGACGCAGCGGTCGCAGGTTTATCGCGGAATCCGCAACGATGTGGTGGGTCGGCGGGCCATGGAGGCCACGAGATACACGAGCGGGTTGGTCTGCACTTGGCGTGACGGCGGGGAGGATCGCCTTTTTTCGACCTATTACAGTGCGGCCTGCGGCGGCGTCTCGCAATCGGCTTCGATTTTCGGCAGCGGGGATGATGTGCCACCGCTGCGGGGTGGTGTCCGTTGTGACTACTGCAAGATCGCACCTGGGAAGAGTTACCGATGGGGTCCGGTTCGGATGAGTGCTGATGAGGTGCTTGACCGGCTCACCGCACGATATTCCGATTGTGCCGAGCTTGGCGGGATCGCGTCGATCGAGGTGATCGCACGCACGGTCGGGAATCGCCCGGTCCGCGTGCGGATTCACGGTTTGAGCGGGAAGTCGAAGGAACTCGGGGCGGAGCGATTCCGTCTTGCTCTCGGTGCCTCGGTCATCCGCAGCACGGATTTCGACGTGCGTGCGACGACGGGCGAGGTCGTTTTCGAGAACGGGCGCGGTTTCGGGCACGGGCTGGGGCTTTGCCAGTGGGGGATGCAGGGTCAGGCGGCTATCGGCAAGCGTGCCGGTGAGATCCTGAAGTACTATTTCCCGGGATGCCGGATGACGCGTGTGTACTGAGCGGCATCCGCGTTCGGCCTCAGGGTTCTACGGGCCTTGTGGACCTCTCTTCTTGTTCGCCGCGAATCTCGGGTCGCCTCGTTTGGCTACTTCTCCGAGTACTTTCCGTTCGGACGAGTAGACCCACACGTGTTCCCAATTCCTTCCGATACCGATCCACCGATGGAAGGTGAGGTAGGCCAATACGGGCTGAAACCCTGCGATGTACTCCTCCGGTCGAAGTAGCTTGAGTGTATCCACTCCGCTGTTGCGCTTGCAGAGGGAGTAGAGGACCTCGGCGGCGCGATAACGATCAACGGCGTGCAGGCCGCTTGCGAGGCGGACTTGCTGCCAGGCGCTGAGGACCAGGCGCGGTCCCGCGAGAAACAGCTCGACGAAGCCAGCGGAGGCGAGCCTGGGATTCGCGGCCACGCTCGCGGTGGCGGTGATGGCCTGCGCCGGGCCGGGGATGAACGGTGCGCCGGTCGGCCTGGCGGGCAGCGTGTCGCGTAACACTTCGCTGAGATAGAAGCCACGTGTACGTTGTTCCTTGCGGTAGAGCAACGGCACGCAGATGACGGTCAAAGGGAGGAAGAACCACTTCCACTCGATGGCGCCCGCGGGGAGGATGGAGACGAAGGAGGCGGAGAGGAGGGCTGCTGCCCAGAACATTGTGGCCAGGATTGCGGGTCCGAGTAGCGAGAGCGGGGTTCCGGCCAGGAACATCGCGGTGATCTTGAATCTGAAGGTACTCTCACGTCGGCGGAGCCTGTGGCGGATCGCTCGGATTTTTTCATTGCGAGCCATAGTGGGTATCGCTTGCCAGCGTTCATTGTACCGATTGCCTGTCGAACGGGAAACGGCCAGTGAGGCATCCTTTGTGGGGTTTGTGCGGATCCGGTGGCGAGGGTGGAGGAGCCGGAGGTCGGCTAGACGACGCGTCGGGTCAAATGCGGTTTGATGCGTTCAAAGTCCCGCGAGATGCACTCGCCGGGGAATAATGCGCAGATTTGCTCGCCGATTCTCAGCGCGCCGGCGTAGTCGTGTTCGTGCACGCAGCGAGCGAAGTTGTCGCGGAGCGTGCGTTCGACGTGTTTTCCGAGCGTTTTGAGGAGGATCGTGAGTGGCGCCACGGTTTCGGGTGGCGCGGTGTCGACGAGTGTGGCGTGCAGGCGTCGACAAGCGATCAGGTCGCCCGCGCGGAGTGCGGCGTTCCATTCATTCACGAGGTCTCGGGCGGTGACGCCTGTCGTCGAGGCTTCCCGGGCACCGGCCTGTTGGCGTTCGGTAGTGCGCGCGGGGGTGGTGCCCGCGGTGGGCGTCGGTCGATCCTCCATGGTTCTAACGAGCCTGGGAAAGGCGGCACGGTCCAGTGTGGCGGCTGTCACCGCCCCGGGATCACCGGAGCCCAACGAGGCGAGGTCGATGGTAGTGATCTTGGGCTCTTGGGCGGTCGGTCCTCGCTTCAGCTCGGCTTGCCTGAGCTGCGCGACGAGGATGCGGAGTTCGAGCACGCTTCTGGTCAGATGCGTCAGTTGGCCACCGGCTCGGACCATGGCCTTGGCGGCGAGGTAGACGGCAAGGGCGACGCCGAGCGTCAGGAGGCCGAGGAAGGCTTCGATGCGGTCGCGGGCGGCGATCGACCAGGCGAAGACGAACACCCCGGCACCGAGGTAGAACGCGACAGCCAATCGGTAGGCTCTGGGGCGCAGTGGCGCGAGTTGGCGTCGGAATTGTCCGAGCGCCTCGACGGCCTCGCAGAGTCTCAGTACCAGATCGCGTCGGAGGTTCATCGTATTACATTTCGGCGTCGGTCATAAGTGTGGGGACCGGCTCAGCCATCGTTCCTGTCATCGGGTCGGTTGAGTTGTACGAGTCCGCCACCCGCCGGCGTTGTCGCTATTTCGCGGGCGGGTCGATCGTAACCTGCGAGCGAGCTGACCACCGGGACCGTGACTTCGAGCCACATCGTGTTGTCGTTTACGCTCACGATTCCGTTCTTGGTGGCGGCCGGCAGGACTACGGTATCGCCGGCGTTGAACGGGATCGGCTGGGCGACCGCGTCGCAGCGGAGGCTGCCGCTTCCTTCGAGCACGATCCAGATGACCATTTCGTCGTAGGAAAGCGCCTGCTCGACACCGTCGACCATGCGGACTCGTTCGATGACGAACGAGTCGCTTCGCACCAAGCTCGTGACTTGCGTCCAGAGGCTCGCGACGTGCTGTTTCCTTTCGCCCTGGATCGGGTCGGTGCTGAAGTTGATGCACTCGAGGGCTTTTTCGAGGTGCAGGTCGCGCGGTTTTCCAGTGGTTGCGTCGACGCGGTTGAAATCGTAGACGCGATAGGTGATGTCGGAGGGGGTCTGCACTTCCGCCACGAGGACCCCGGCACCGAGTGCGTGGATGGTGCCGCTGGGCAGGTAGTAGCAGTGCCCCTTGCGCACCGGGATTCGGTTCAGGACGGACTCGCAATCGTTACGTGCTATGGCGGCTTTGAGGGCGGCGGCATCGACGCCTTGTTTCACGCCGCGGTAGATGAAGCCGGTGTCTTCGGCGTCGATGACGTACCAGGCTTCGTTCTTGACACGGACGCGGCCGCCGAGTCGGCGTGCCATGGCTTCGTCGGGGTGGACCTGGACGCTGAGGTTATCGTTGGCGTCGAGGAACTTGATGAGCAGCGGGAAGCGTCCCTCGAAGAGTTCCGCGCGGCCGAGTAGTTCGGTGCCCCACTCCTTGACGAGCTGTCCGAGTACCATTCCGGCAGCGGGGCCGGCTGTTACGACGGACTGGTCGTCCTCGAGGTCGGCGACTTCCCAGGATTCGCCGATCGGTTCGTCGGGCGGGAGGCGTTTTCCCAGCGTGGTCTCGAGTCTTCGTCCACCCCAGATTTTGGGCTTGAAGATCGGTTGGAATACCAGCGGGTGTACGTTCACGGAATGTGCCTCCCAGCGCGATGGATTGTATCTGGTTGGTGCGTGGGTTCGCAAGCGGCGAGGGGCTGGTGCATGGTCGATGTTTGCCACAAGGCCTTGTGATCACTAGACTTGAATGCGCTGAAGACGTTTTTTTGCGACTGAACCACGAGCATGTCTTTCGAGGCTGGCGAGGAGTCGGTTATGTCTGAAGAAGGCCAGGCGCCGCAGTCGGATATGATCAGTTTCGACGATTTCGTGAAGGTGAAGCTTCGCACGGGGAAGGTTGTCGAGGCGAGCGATCACCCGAACGCGGACAAGCTGATCGTACTGAAGGTCGATCTCGGCGACGAGCAGCGGCAGATATGCGCGGGATTGAAGGGGTACTACACACCCGAGGAGCTACTCGGGAAGAGCCTCGTGCTGGTGACGAACCTCGCGCCGCGGATGATGCGCGGGATCGAGAGCCAGGGGATGCTGCTGGCGGCCAGTTCGGCGGACAAGAGCAAGGTCGTGGTGCTTGCCCCGGATGCGGATATTGAGCCGGGGGCCGGCGTGGGTTGACTCGGGTTTTGCGGGTTATCGGCCGGGCCCGATGCGACCGATAGGACATGGGGTGGTAGAATAGCCCGATGCGGTTTGATTCTGGATGCGGGCGGACGCGGAGTCGGATGATGGTCTCAGCCAAGCGGTTTCTGGCTTTCTCGGTGATGCTGGTCGTAGCGAGCGGCTGTAGCGATTTGGCGTACGAGCAGGCACTGGCTGAGCGAGAGCAGCGCATCCTTGACGGCTGGAACGACTATATGGCGCGTGAAGCGGGTCGGCCGCTGAACATCGAGCGACTCAATCGGGCCGCAGCCGATCTGCAAGCCGTCCATGCCGAGCGTATGGACCTGACGTTGCGGATGATCGAGAAGAAGCGTCGTCAGGATCAGCATGACTGGGTGGCGGACGAGCCGGCTCGGTTGAAGCACCTCCGCAGGATGACAGAGGGCGAACCGGAACGGATTCCGAAGACCTGGGCTGACATGACGCACTAGACCTGTCGCTTGCGGCGGGCGATGGGGTCGCCGTTCACTTCGATGCTGCCGGTTTCCCGGCTGTTTCTGCAACAAACGAGCCATGCGTAGCGTCGTCTTCTATGGCTGCGCGCGACAGTCGTGTCGTTCGGCACTGGTGGACAAGCCACCAGTGGCACCCGGCGCCGAGGGCGAGCAGGGCGAGCGAAGTCGGCTCGGGCACTTCGGTGATCGTGATCGACAGATCGTCGATGGCGTACGCTCTAGTGGGCTCGGGGCCCGCGTCGGGCGGGGTAAGAAGATGGTGGGACGGCCAGTTTGGGAACGTATTCACATCGATCTCCGTAGGCACAGTGACGCTGTCGAGAGCCTGAGCCAGGGCGTCCGTCAGGGAGATCGAGAATGAGAATACATCAGTTGCAGGAATCATGAAGGGCGCTCCGCCGCCTGACGATGCGCGGCCGATCCCAAGGGCGTCCCACATCAGCGAATCTTGATCAGACAGGTAAAGGTCGAACGGGGCGAGCGCCGGGTAGGTTCCGTCCGACGCCGCGCTTCCCGTGACGCTCATCCATACGGAGCCTTCGTCGAACCGATAGGCCGCGAACTCATCGCCCCACTGTTCAAGGGGCGTCGCCTCGGAGTCGACCCCGAGGAGAATGGTCAGGGCGGCACCGTCGAGGCCCGTGTCGGAGCCCTGTTCGTATCGCGCGATCCCCTCTATGCGGTATTCCAGGGGCATTGCCCTAAGTGAGGACCACGGCACCAAGAGGGCGAACGTCGCGTAGATAGTGGTTCGTTGGTGTGTCATGGCAAGTCTCTCATCGGCGAGTCCGCTCGCCGGTCCCGGCGCGCCGGGATCGGGTCGAAGGGCGCGGGCTCGGGACGCCCGGCACTGGTGGGCAAGCCACCAGTGGCACCCGTCGTTGAGTCGAGCCTGGCGGTTCAGGCGTTTCCTTGGTGTTGAGTGCGGAGTCGACATGGGCGAGTGGTCGCTGGCCCATGTTGCCCACCGCCGGTTCCGCACGGGCAAGCTCGCGCTTGCCCATGCGACCCGCCTTAGCACTGCTCGATAGCAGTGGCACACGGGCGGGGCACGTCGGCTACTCCTTGCTTCCCGGCTGTTGGTCTGGCGGCTATAGTCTCGCCTGATGACGGCTGATCAGGCAACCAACCAGGCGGATTGGACGATCTCGCGGCTTTTGTCGTGGACGGCTGAGTACCTCGAGCGTGTAGGCGTGGATGATGCGCGGCTTTCGGCGGAGGTGCTTCTTGCTCATGCGGCTGCTTGTCGGCGGATCGATCTTTACGCGCGGTTCGATCAGGGCATGGGCGCGGAGGCGACGGCGAAGTTTCGCGAATTGGTCAAGCGCGCGGCGGGTCACGAGCCGATTGCATATCTAGTGGGGCAGAAAGAGTTCTTTTCGCTCCCGTTTACCGTCACTTCAGACGTGCTGATTCCACGAAGCGAGACGGAGCTGCTGGTGGAATGCGTGATTGATCATTGTGTCAAGCGCGGGCTTACCGAGCCGAAGCTGCTGGACCTGGGTACCGGTTCGGGGTGCATTGCGATCGCGGTGGCGACGCAGAATGTCGGGGCGCGGGTGGTGGCGACGGATGTGTCGCCGGCGGCGCTGGAGGTGGCTCGGGGTAACGCCGAGCGGCACGAGGTGGCGGATCGCGTCACGCTGGTGGAGGCGGACGGGCTGTCGTTGCCGGGCGAGAGCGTTCCGGACGGCGGTTTTGACGTGTTGATGTCGAATCCGCCTTATATAGCGGTGGACGAGGTTGCGGGATTGGATGCCAACGTACGGGATCATGAGCCGCGGGTTGCTCTGACCGACGGCGGTGACGGGTTGTCGTTTTATCGCATGCTGGCGGAAGGCGGACGGGCGGTGCTGGCCGACGGCGGTGTGGTAGTGGTCGAGGTGGCGGACGGGCTGGCTGAGCCTGCGAGGCGGGTGTTCGAGGAGGCCGGCGGGTTCGAGCATGACGGTACGTGGAAGGATCGTGTGGTTGGTCGGGAGCGGGTGTTGATGTTTTCGGCGCGGTAGTGCTGCAGCACTGGTGGGCGAGCCGCCGTTGGCCCCCTGGCACGTCGCCCGGGCACTGCTGCAGAGCGGCGGCATACGGCGGTTTGTCGGGGTCCGAACGTACACGGGCAAACGAGTTTGCCCATGCCACCCAGGCGGGCAGATTGCCCGCCCTACAAATGGTCGGTAGTAGCGAGAGATGCTCTCAAGACTCGGGGAGGAGTGACGGTGCAGTACTTCGAGATTGTAGGCGGCAGTCGACTAAAGGGTTCGATCGACATTAGCGGGGCGAAGAACGCTGCGTTGCCGATCATGGCGGCCTCGATTCTGGTCGAGGGCGAGACGGTGCTGCGCAACGTGCCGGATCTGGCCGATGTGCGTCAGATGCAGGTGCTGCTGGGCAAGCTCGGGGTGAAGAGTGAGCGGGACGAGAGTGGTGCAATGCACCTTCGCGTCGAGGACGAGATGAATTGCCACGCGGAGTACGAGATCGTCAGCAAGATGCGGGCGAGCGTCTGCGTGATGGGTCCGCTGTTCGCCAAGCGGCGGCGGGCGCAGGTCTCGATGCCGGGTGGGTGCGCGATCGGGGATCGGCCCATCAACATGCACGTCCGGGGGCTCGAGGCACTCGGGGCGGATTCTGATTTGGTCAACGGTGATGTGCTCCTCAAGGCCAAGAAGATCAAAGGGGCGGACATATTCCTGGGAGGTCCGTTCGGCTCGTCGGTGACAGCCACCGCGAACGTGGTGATGGGTGCGACGCTGGCGGAAGGGCGTACGGTGATCGAGTCGGCTGCTTGCGAGCCGGAGATCGTCGATCTGGCGAACTTCCTCAACGCGTGCGGGGCACGGATCGTGGGGCAAGGTACGCCACAGATTACGATCGACGGTGTCGAGAGTCTGAAGGGGACCGAGCATAGCGTGATTCCGGATCGGATCGAGGCGGGGACGTTCATGATTGCGGCCGCGATTACGAACGGTGATCTCGAATTGGCCGGAGCGCGGATCGAGCACATGCGGGCGATCGTGGATCGGCTGCGGCATATCGGGGTGATCGTGGAGCGGTCGGAGAAGGGTGTGACGGTGGCCTCGTCGCGGCGGTTGGAGGCGGTGGAGATTACGACGCAGCCTTATCCGGGTTTTCCGACGGACTTGCAGGCGCAGGCGATGGCGTTGCTTTGCCTGGCGGACGGGAACAGCGTGATTACCGAGAAGATCTTCCCGGATCGGTTCTTGCACGTGGCTGAGCTCAATCGGATGGGGGCTCAGCTTCGCAAGGAGGGGCCGACGGTGATCGTTCAGGGGGTCAAGCGTTTGATCGGCGCGCCGGTGATGGCGTCTGATCTTCGTGCGTCGGCTGCGTTGGTGTTGGCGGGTCTGATTGCCAAGGGTACGACGCGGATCAATCGGATCTATCACATCGATCGGGGCTACGAGAAGATCGAAGAGAAGCTGTCCGGGGCGGGGGCGAACATCAAGCGGTTGAGTGAGTAGGTGATTGGTGCGGCTGCCGTCGGGTTTGCACGGCACTGGTGGTCAAGCCACGGGTGGCACCCGCGCTCGGTCACCGTTCGGTCCACTCCCTTGTGTCTCCCGGTCTCGCGGCCACCGCGGCTTATCGGTCTTGGTCGGATGCGGTGCGCTGTGGCTTGGGGGCGTCGGTGTTGCGTTCGGGCCACATGCCTGAATGACCGGAACTCGGGCGCGTGGGCGGCGCTTCTTGGTCGGCATTTCGTAAGTTCTTTCATTTCAGTGGATTAGCGGTGGCGTTTCCGTGGGTTCTTGGCGGCTGGCCCTTGGTACGGCCGGTGCTCTTTGGATCGGTGGCACGGGTTCGTGCAAACGAGCCGGTCGCGATTGCGTTCTCGCCCGACCGCGGGCCTAAGGGGAAGAACGAAGCACTAACGGGGAAGGTAAGCCTCCATGAACGAAGAGACTTTTCAGAGGAAACTGGCTGAGTTGATTGCCGAGATCGGCACGTTGCCGCCGGGCGAGCGGGACAAGCTGGAGCTTTTGGCACAGCAGACGCGCGAGCGTCATCGTCAACTCAAGGAAACGGTAAGCAGCCTGCAAGAGAACATCGATTTCGTCCGGCTGAGCATCAAGTACATCTTGTTCGACCTTGAAGCGACGCGTCGTGAGAACGTGCAGCTTCGCAAGATGTTGGAGGACGATTCGCGTCAGTAAACGGTCTTGGGGCACCGTTGACCGAGGGGAAGAAGCAAAGGTGGTGTCCGCGGACGGCGAGTGAAGTCGTAAGTCCGGGGTGGCGGACGCCCAGCACAATAGCCCACGGATCCTGAGTGGTCCGTGGGTTCTTTTTTTGTTGGTACGCGGGCGGTCCGAGAATTCGGGATTTCGGTTTGCGATGCGGGCGCGGCCGTGCGGCTTGGTTGCCGGATTGGGCGAGGCGTTGTGGTCGGTGCTCGCTATAATCCCGCATGTTCCAAGGCTTGATCTGGCGGACGTGATTGATGGGTACAGCGGAATCACCATCGGGTTGCGGCGGGGTGTCGTCGGAGGCATCGGGTGGCGTGAGCTTGCCGGTGGTCCCGCCGGGTCCCGGCGCGCCGGGACCGGTGCGCGCGTCGCGCATGAGCCGGTGGCGGGCGGCTGTGCTGATTGCGGTTCACGTGGTGCTGATTGCGCACGTGGTGCACTGGTGGTACGCGGGCAGGACGCTGTCGCCGCTCGAGCCTTCGGAGGCGATGTACACGCTGAACGACGGGCACGTCAACGCGGGGTTCGTGCTCTTTGTCGTTTCGATTCTGGCGACTCTCGTTTTCGGGCGGTTTTTCTGCGGGTGGGGTTGTCACGTCGTTGCGTATCAGGACTTGTGCGTGTGGCTGCTCAAGAAGGTGGGTATCAAGCCGAAGGCTTTTCGTTCGCGGCTGCTGGTCTTTGCGCCGCTGGCGTTGGCGCTTTACATGTTCGTGTTACCGACGGTGTATCGGTGGTGGACCGGGGGCGAGGCGCCGCCGCTTACGAACCATCTGATGACGACGGCGTTCTGGAAGACGTTTCCCGGGCCGGTGATCGCGGTGCTTACTTTCATCGTGTGCGGTTTCGGGATCGTCTACTTTCTCGGTGCGAAGGGGTTCTGCACGTATGCGTGCCCGTACGGCGGGTTCTTTGGCCTTGCGGACAAGGCGGCTGTCGGGCGCATCGTGGTGAGCGACGCGTGCGAGCATTGCGGCCATTGCACGGCTGCGTGTTCGTCGAACGTGCGTGTGGGTGACGAGGTCGCCAGGTTCGGGATGGTGGTCGATCCGGGATGCATGAAGTGCCTCGATTGTGTCAGTGTGTGTCCGACGAACGCGCTTTCGTTCGGACTCGGTGGGCCGTCCGCCCTTGCCAAGGCGACCGCTCCGCCGCGGCCGACACCATATGACTTGTCTCGGTTGGAAGAGGGCGTCGCGGTAGTCGTGGGCATTGTCGCGTTGCTGTCGTTTCGCGGTCTGTACGATCGGATTCCCCTGCTGATGGCGATGGGGATAGCGGCGATTGCGGCCTATTGGTTTGCCAAGGCGCTGCACGTCTTACGCAGGGCGAACGTGCGGTTTCAGAACTTGCAGCTCAAGCGTGGCGGGCGGTTGACACGGTCGGGTGTCGCCTTTGCGGCACTTTCCGTAGCGCTCGCCGGGGCGACGCTGCACAGTGCGGCTGTCCGGCAAAAGGTCTGGACGGGAGGTCGGCTTCTGCGTTCGCTTCATCTCGGGGATGACGTGTGGGCGGCCGGTTCTAATTGGCGGGCTGAGGCGTCGGATGACGAGCGAGCGGCTCTTAGTGAGGCGATCGCGCAGTTTGAATGGGCGAACAGGTGGGGTTTTCTGGCGACCTACTCGGCCTTGCAGGACTTGACATGGCTCTATCTGGCAGACGGGCGTGATGCCGAGGCTGAGGCATCGGTGCGCAGTTTGATGGAGCTGTTGCCGGATGAGGCTGATCCCTATCGCGGGCTGGCGGGGCTGTGCGTCAGGGCGGGGCGACTCGAGGAGGCTGCGGGGCACTATCGCGAGGCGCTGCGTCTGGCGCCGACTTTGCGCGCGGCGCGGGTCGAGTTCGGCGCGATGCTCGTTTCTCAGGGGCGGCCGGCTGAGGCGCTGGCGGTGTTGCGTGAGGGGATGGTCGCGGCGCCGGATCAACCTCAGTGGGCTCTGTCGGTTGGTGAGGTGTTGATGGAGCTTCGCCGGTTCGACGAAGCGTTGGAGGTGCTAACCGGCTTTGTCGAGATCATGCCGGGCTCGGCGCAGGGGCGGACGCTGCTGGGGGTTGCGGCGATGGGGGCGGGGCGGATTCAGGACGGGATTGATCATCTGAGTTGGGCGTTGGAGATTGATCCGGATCAGGCTGATGCGCATTACAACCTCGGCTACGCGTTGATTCACCGGCGGCAGATTGACGAGGCGATCTTTCATCTCAGGCGCGCGAGTGTGTTGGATCCGGAGATGGCGGTGGCGCACTATAACCTGGCTGTGGCTACATTCATGGCCGGGCAGCCGGGCGAGGCGGTCGGGCCTATCCGCGAGGCGATTCGCTTGGTGCCTGATGATGCGGAGGCGCACGGGTTCCATTCGGTGGTGTTGCAGGCGTTGGGTGATGTCGATGGCGCCCGCGCGGCGCGCGACCGGGCGTTGGAGCTGAGTGGCGCCGAATAACACGCGTTTCTTCTTGCCACAGAGCACACAGAGGCCACAGAGAGCACAGCGCGCCGCCTCCCCGCGGGCAGACCCCCCTCTTTCCCCCCTTGGCAAGGGGGGAAGCTTCTTCGTTCGTGTCGACGTGTCTGATGTTGGGTGTCGGCGTGTCCGATGTTGGGCGTCGACGTGTCCGATGTTGGGTGACGGGGTGATCGGTGGTTGGCGTGTGTGGAGCGACCGGCTGTCACGTTTTGGGTGTGACTGCGTGTTCTGTGCAGCCGGTGCTGCGCGGCTACGGACGTTGATTTCGCACTGCGTGCGCGCATGGGTGATAGCACATCCACTGAACCGGCGAGCCCCAAGCCGATCATTCCGCTCTTGTCGTATCAGCGAGAGGACGTCGAGTCCGACGCGAGGTTCCGGTGGAACTGTTGGGCGCGGCAGACGGGCAAGAGCTTCACCAAGTCGTTGCGGCGCATTTTGCGCGGGCTGAAACGTCGGCGGACGCAGGTTTTCCTTTCCGCCGGGGAACGTCAATGCCGGGAGCTGATGGCCAAGGCGCGGGAGCATTGCTGCGCGCTCAAGATCGCGACGGATTACTACGACAGTCGCTTCTTCGAGGATCTGAGCGTCAAGCAACTCGAGATTGTCCTTCCGCAGGGTGTTCGCATCATCGGCTTGCCGGCCAATCCCCAAACGGCGCGCGGGTTTACCGGTGACGTGTTTCTCGATGAGTTCGCGATGCACGCGCAGGATCGGGAGATCTGGGCGGCGATGTTTCCGACCTTGCTGCGCGGCGGTGGCGAGCTGGATGTCGCGTCCACGCCGAAGGGTAAGGGCAATCTCTTCTATCAGTTGCAGCGTAACGAGCGGTTTTCGACGAGCCACGTGACATTGCCGGGCGCGATCGAGCAGGGGCTGAGCGTTGACGCCGATGAGGTACGGCGGGCGATGGGTGATGACACGCTGTATCGCCAGGAGTTTCTGTGCGAGTTTTTGGACGAGTCGACGGCATTCCTGACGTACGACCAGATCGCGGCGTGTGCGATAGCCGGACTGAGGTTGTGCGGCTCGGTTGATGAGTTGTCGCGCGAGCCGCGTGAGATGTTTCTCGGCGTGGACGTGGGGCGTGTTCGTGATCTGACGGTCGTTTGGGTGCTGGTGCTCGACGGTGAGGCGCTATCGACGACGGCGGTTTTCGAGCTTGCCGGCGAGCCTTTTCGTCGGCAGTTCGAGTTGCTCGGTGATCTTCTTTCACTTAGCCGGGTGCGGCGTTGTGCGATCGACGCCGGTGGACTCGGCATGCAACTCGCGGAGCAGGCGGTCGAGCGGTTCGGCGAGCATCGCGTTGAAGCCGTCACGTTCACGTCGGCGATGAAGACTCAGCTTGCGGGTGGGCTGCGCATCGCGGTGGAGAACCGGCACATCCGCATTCCCGACGACGAGCGTATCCGCACTGACTGGCATTCGGTCGAGCGGATGGTGACATCCGCGGGGCACATGCGGCTGGCCGCCCCGCGCCGAGAGGGAAGTCATGCGGATCGGTTTTGGGCGGCTGCGCTTGCGGTGCATGCCGCCGAGGCCGGGCGAGCCGGCGCGGCGGAGTCAATGGCATCGAACGAGCTACGGTTTGCGCGGACGGGGGCTTGGTAGCGGCGGTTACGAATTACTAGTTAGCAGTTACGGGTTGCGAGACACGGATTGCGGTTGGTCAAGTCCGAATGGCGAACTGGGTGAGCGAGCCGTTCGCTTGCCGCTTCGCTTCGCTGAGGGAGGTGGATGTCGATGGGAATCTCGAAGCGGCAGAACAGCGGGTGTTCGGGGTGTTGCGGTGAGGCGTCACGTGGCGCCGGCGTGGTCGAACGGGTGGTCAATGCGCTGCGTGGTGGGTCGCGTGATCGGCCGAAGCCAGGCCGCGTGGTGCTGCCTCGGAAGGAGGATTCGATACGCGACTATCCCGGTGCGGGGCTGACACCGTCGCGGCTGCTTGCCATTTTGAAGGAGGCGGATGACGGCTCGCTTGCCGGTCCGATGCAGCTTTTCGAGGAGATGGAGGAGAAGGATGCGCACCTGTACGCCGTGGCGAACACGCGGCGGCTTGCGCTGACGGGGCTCGAGTGGCAGGTGGTGAGTGCGGCTGACATGGTGGACGGCGTCGATCGCGGTTCGTCGGATGAAGCGGCTGCGTACTGTCGCGAGGTGCTGAGTCGGTTGGACAGCTTCGACGAGGGTTTACAGCACCTCTCGCTGGCGACGGGTCGGAACATTGCAGTGTCGGAGATCGTGTGGGGTGTGGTCGGTCGGGAGTTGCTTCCGGTCGAGTTGGTTCCGATCGACTTCGCGCGGCTCGTATTTGGCGAGTTGGATCAGTTGCGTTTGCTGACGGAGAGCGAGCCGCGCGACGGCATCGAGCTTGCGGCGAACAAGTTCATCGTGCATACGCCGCACGGGGTGTCGGGGCATCCGCAGCGGGGCGGGTTGCTGCGCGTCACGGCGATGGTCTATCTGGCGAAGAACCTGGCGCTGAAGGACTGGATGATCTTCTCGGAGATCTTCGGGATGCCGGTTCGCATTGCACGGTACGAGCCGACGGCCACGACGGAAGAGAAGCGGGAACTGCTGCACATGCTCGAGGGGCTGGGCAGTCACGCGGCCGGCATCTTCAGTCGTGCGGTTGACTTGCAGTTGATCGAGTCGAAGCGCGGTCAGTCGGGTCCGCCGTACAAGACGCTCGTCGAGTTTCTGAATCGGGAGATGAGCAAAGCGTGGCTGGGGCAGACGCTGACGACGGACACGGCCGGTCAGGGTGGGTCGTACGCGGCTGCTCGTATTCATGACATCGTGCGGGAGGACGTGCTGGCGGACGATGTGCGGAAGGAGGGTCGGACGATTCGGCGCGATTTGCTGGGGCCGATGATACGTTTCAAGTTCGGCGATCGGGCCACGGTACCTTATTTCCGGCGGCGTCTCAGGCAGCGGCTGAACGCGAAGGAGCTGCGGAATGTACTGGATTCGGCGATCAATCGGCTCGGGATGCGGGTGCCGACGGCGTGGCTCCACGAGACGTTGGATATTCCGACACCGAGTGTGGGTGAGCCGGTGGCGGCTGGGGCGATTGGGCAGGGCGGTCGGGCGATTGTGGATGCAGGGGACGGAGAGGAATTGGCGTGAGAGCCATCGTCGGCGACGGGCTGATCGAACACCGGACCGACCCTGATGGCGTCACCGCCTCCTGCGCCGCCGCACGCGGACCGATCGGCGGGTAGACATGAGGCCCTCCTCGGTCTTCCCCGCCGGCTGACGGGCTTCGACTTGCCCCGACGTTCCCCAATAGGCTTGGCGGAAGCTCACGAGAATCCAGATAAGACCAGGAACCATGAACCACGTCACCACGTCGCCGCGCGTGATCTCCCAGGCGGCCTCCAGTGCCGTACTCCACGGAGGCTTTGGCGCCAACAGGGAGGTGCCTGGAACACAGAAGGCGCACAGGACGACGATGAGCAGTTGACAGGCGATGAACACGTTGATGAGAATCAGTCCCGATGCCATCGCCCACAGTTTGCGTCGCCAAGGCTGGGGCGTCGCCAGCACCAACGACACGAGAAAGGCGGTCGGCAGGTACCCCGGTCTCCGGCTGTCGGTTTCCAATACCGCGGTCTGATGTGTACGTCGGTTGGTCGCATGAATGTGCGTATCGTGCTGTGCGGTTGGGTCCGGCATCGGGTGGATATGGATGTGTCCGCCGGACACCGACGACTCGAAGATCAGATTCCCCGCGGCGCTGAAACAGGTGGCGTACGTTCCGGCGAGGACCGGGAGTAGCGCCGCCAATGCTCCATAGACAACAAGGGCTCGGCAGGCAAACCCCGCGACTCGTCTAGGCACGCCCACGAACCACTCCCGCCACGGGCCGCGTGGCCGACCAGATCCAGGTCATCCAGAACAGCAGCCCCAGCGCGATGAACGCCGGCTGCCACACGGCGACGTGCATCGCCTCGAAGGCACCGGGGAAGTAGATGCCGGTATAGAAGAGGCTTACGATTCGAACAAGGTTGATCACCGACAGCAGGCCCACACCGACGGCCAGCGCCGGCACCCGCCGCCACCGCGGAACCGGAGCCGGAAAAGCCAATACGGCGAACACGAAGAACGCCGATACCTGCAAGGCATCGCACCCTCGCTGGATGTCCAACGAAAACCGGGGCGAGCCGACCGAGGTCCCCACAACCGCCGCGTCCTCCCCGAACACGCGCAAGACCGCCCCGGAGATTTCGGCGTTCAAGGCGAGATACGTCTTCACCCAGTCCAGCGGGCCGAATACATAGAACAACGCGTTGAAGATCACCATCATCCCGGCCAGCAGAAGAACGAACTTCACGACGCGGCGCTTGGGCGTGGGCCGCGAACGCCCGGTGCGTTTCCCGTTTGGCCGGGTGGGGAGAGCGCGGTCTCGCTTCCTCGCGCCTTCCGATGCATTGGGCGACGGGAGCGTTCCTTTCCGACGTTGGCTCTTCCTACCGGTGCGACTCACGTTCGTTTACCTCGCGCTTCCGGCTGTCTTTGCGGGCATGTCCCGCGTGTTGGCGTGCTCCGAACAGCGGCCCCGCTGGGCCGCAGAGTCCTTCGTCATCCGCTGTCGAGATCGACCAATTGTGGTCATGCTACACCGCGGCCCGTCGACGCTGCCGAAAGAGCATGACCGTTCCCATCGTCAACGCCAATAGCGTCATGACGACGAGGCCCCATTCAGAAACAGCGGGGACCGCGGCATCCTTGCTACAATTAGTGAGCGTTCCGGGCGTTCCCTCGCCCATGGCGTCACATTGGTTGTCACAGAAATTCTGCGGCGTAGGCGAGTTGATCGTGAAACTCGAGTTGGGCGGATTCGGACATGTACATGTGCATGTCCAAGTGTTGTTTCCATATGATGCCTGTGCGCTCCCAAGTACCGCTAGTGTAGTTGCGAGCGTCAATCGCTTCTTCATGAGTCAATCCCCTTTTGTGCTACGGTCTGACATCGTTATCATCGGAATTCTTGCCTGTTTCTAGCCGCGCAGGGGGAATTCATCCCGCCCCATCCAATCACTAGTGCTTCCAGGGCTACCGTCGGCCCGAAAGAGCAGACCACGAAAAACCTTCCACGACAGCGGGGCTCGCCGCTTACAGAGGAGGTGCATGGACATGCGCCGCAGAGAGGGTCCAGGGCTGCATCGACAGGACTACTTGCGAAGGAAGCGACGCACCGGCGTTGGGCGGCCCCCTCAATCACACTCAGGTCCTCCAAGGGCAGCCAAGTTCGCGCCTGCTCCCAGTTGAATCCCCTACCCACGACCCGCAGTCGACCACTCGCAATCGTCTCACGCCGCTGCGTGTTGACGCTGCCGCGCGAGCATGACCGTCCCAATCGTCAACGCCAAGAGCGTCAAGACGATCAGGCCCCATTCGGACACGGCAGGGACCCCACTGGGCGGAAATGTCTCGTGGACGGCGTCTCCCAAGTACGCAACGATGGTACCTCCGGCCACATCACTCCACAGTGGGATGCACTGCCCTTCGGGGTGCAAGTACCTCGCCTGCGGCGGTACGCAAGTGATGTCGGCTTGAATCAGCAGCGGAGCCTGATTATATACGGTACCGATCCCGGCGCCGTCGAACTCGAAGAAGACGTTGAAGGCGCTGTCTCCTACGTCGGGGTCACCGGTTGCGGTGATCGTGCCGAGCGTTGGCGCAAGGACCCCGCCTTGCCCCAAACCTGCTCCCACGGTCAAGATCACACCGCCGCTGGTGAGGACCATGTTCGTGATTTCGGTGTTAATTGTGCCGCCGGATTCCGCTTCGCGGACCACCGTGACGGGTCCGCGAAGGACGAGACTGGTGATCTCGTCGCTACATACGTCGTTAGCGTAGATCCCGACTTCCGCCCCCGAGTCCATCTCGTCCGTCCCGGCGCCACACCCACTGATCCAATCCGGGCCATCACAGGCCGAGCATGGCTGTTGGGCTGTCGCCGTTTGCGCCGCCGCGCAGAGCGCGGTGACACCGAGTCCGAGCATTGTCCGTTTGATTATCTCTTGGTTCATGATGCGCAGTCCTCCTCGCCTGGGCCGCCCAGGTCTTGTGTCGCGGTCTCGGCTCGTCGCGTAACAGGCCATTGTGGTAGGGTGCGTGCTCGGGGCACCACCTCTCTCGTAGCAACGACTTGGTCGGGTGGGCACCGCCCATCGCGGATCAGCCAATCGGAGCAACCTGTGTCGGAGGCGCACGGGATTGAGCGCTGCGAAGAGTCCAGGACTGGTTTGCGGGAACAGCCTGCGATCGAAACCACGCGCTTGCGCTGGGCAATTCTGCCGATGACCCGCCGGCCGCCGCCGCGTATGTGGATCGGACAAGCGCAAGCCGCGATTGGGGACCGAGCCAAGCGCGCCGGTGAGAGCCCGGTGCCCGTAGCGCCATGGCACTTGCGAATGCCCGAGGCACGACTGAGACGGTCAGTACCGCCGCGTCGATCCAGTACCTCCGCCGCAAGCGCGGCAGTCTGCGCATGGTGCCGGATGGGCTGTCGGGCATGGACTCCGTCCTCCCCGATAGGTTTCGCGTCGCGGCAGACTTGTTCCTGAATCCGTCCGTGGAGTTGTCCGTTCCGAGAAAGCAACGGGCGGCCCGAGTTCGCGGGCCTCCGGTCCCACGAGCGATCCATTCTAGGGATCGAGTCGTGGTGATGCGCCCGGGTTTACCCTGATGGCGTCGAGATTCTTTGTGGTGGGGCGGTTTGCGAATTGGAATGGCATGCCCTCGCTGGGCGGAGCATTCCCAGGTAGACCCCCCTCAGTCCCCCCTTGGCAAGGGAGGAAGCGAGATATGCCAGGCGGTCAGTTCATATCCAGCTTGCGGTGTGCCCACGGTGAGGCGGTTGGGAGTGGGGCGGCCTGCGAGTTGTGCGGTGATCCTTGTTGGACGTCGGCCAGTGATCGGTGGCGCAAGGCGCGAAGGCGAACGGGCGCGTTGTTGTCTGTGTGGTAAGGCAAATCGCAATCATCAAACGTCTGCGGGGGACCACGGTTATGTGTGAGGTAGTCAAAGCGACGGGCGCGTCGGGTCACGCGGCTGCGCCGATCAGGGCGGCGGCTGATGTGCCGGGCGAATCGGCAGGTAGGCCGGATGAGGGCCGTGAGCTTGCGGCACTGCAATCGGCTCCACTTGATGGTGCCGCGGTGCCGGCACGTATCCTGCTCACGCCGTGGGGGTCGGTCGAGAGCACGAACGGGAGCTTCATCGTCGACGAGGAGTCGGCCGAACTCGCCATTCGTGCATTCGAAGAGCATGGGACTGATCTTCCGATCGACTACGAGCACCAGACGCTCGGGGGCAGCTACGCGTCACCGAACGGGCAGGCGCCGGCGGCTGGGTGGGTGAAGCGAATCTCGAGCGAGCCGGGCGTGGGGCTGTGGGCCGAGATCGAGTGGACGCAGCAGGCATCGGCGATGCTCGGATCGAAACAGTACAGGTACCTATCGCCGGTGGCGATCATGCGGAAGAACGATCGAAAGCTGGTGGCGATCCATTCGGCGGCTCTGACCAACAAACCTGCAATTGTCGGGATGCAGCCGATCGTGAACCGGATCGGTGGCGACGTGGCGTTCGGTGACGAGTCGGCGCTGGATCGATTGCGGTTGGCGCTGGAGCTGGCGCCCGAATCGTGTCCGGAGGAGGTACTCGTTGCCGCGAGTCGGCGGCTGGAAGATCTCGGGCGTGAGGCGCAGGAGCGTATCGTGGCGAGCCGGATTCGCGAGGCCATGGAATCGGGGAAGTTGGTCGAGGCTCAGCGCGCTTGGGCCGAGGCGCTGGTGGCGCGCGAGGAGGGATTGTTCGAGGAGTGGATGCGCACGGCGCCCGTTGTCGTGAGACTGGGGCGCACAGTTCCGCCACGTCAGGTTGGCGAATCGGGATCGGCGACCTGCGCGTCAGCGGCATCGGCTCGGGCGGAGTTTCGGGCCCACCCGGCGCTGGCCGGCATCACGACGGAAGAAGCGTACGTGGCGGATGCCGTGCGGCGTATGGTGGGTTAGGGTGCGAGGCGCGGACGCAGGTTGCAGGCCCCCCCTCATTCCCCCCTTTGGCAAAGGGAGATGCGAGCGCGGAGCGTGCCTTCGATCAAGGGGAATTCGCCGCGGGCCGAGCACTTGAAACTCAGCGGTTCAAACTCAACAGGAAGGATCAACGGATATGGCACTGACAGCGAATCGAGAAGTCGATCACTACATCGATCAGGAACTGCGCAGCTTTCAGGTCGGGGCGGCGTTGCACATCTTCAAAGGTGCGCTGATCGGGCTGGCCGCCGACGGCTACGCGAGGCCCCTTACGGCGGGCGATCCGTTTGTGGGTATCGCCTATGAGGAAGTGGATAACTCCGGCGGAGCGGACGGCGCTGCAAGCGCCCGTGTGTACACTCTGGGTGACTTCGGTGTGACACTTGTCGGGGCGACGGTGGCGGACGTGTGCCGTCCGGTGTTCGCGTCGGGTGACGACGTCCTGACTTTTGCGGCGGCCGGTCACACTTTTGTAGGTATCGCACAGGACGTGGTGGCGAACAACAGCGTCATCCTCCGGATCGATCCCGGAAGCGGAGCGGTGAAGACGGCGGCACACGCCGTCGAGGATCTGTCTACCGGCAGCGACATTTCGGCACGGGCGATGCACGCGTTCAGTTGCGACGCCTGGATCGTGGGAGCGCGGGTCGTCAATCAGGCGACGGCGGCCAGCGGGATCGACGACAGCAATACGTGTGTCGTGGCGCTCGCCACCGGCGCGGGGGCGGTGGCGAGTGAGACCTTCGACTCGACCACCCCATTTCCGGCTGCGAACACGGCGCTGGACTTCACGTCGGTTAGCCAGGCGCACGTCGGCGCAGGTTCGGTGATGACGATCGCCGTGACGAATGGAACAACTGCCAATCCCGGGCCGTTCATGGTTGAAGTCGACTACGTGTAGCGTTGCCGGTGCGAGGCGGGCCGGGTGGTCGGTTGGACGAACTGAGTAAACGAAAGGAGAGCCGCAGTGGCTGTTATCAACACAGGATTGCTGACGAAGGGGTTGCGCAGCGAGTTCTTCAACCGCTTCGAGACGACGAAGATGTACTTTCAGGACATGAGCACGCGGGTGCAGTCCAACTCGGACACTGAGACGTACAAATGGCTCGGAAGCGTGCCGAGCATGCGCGAGTGGGGCTCGGGGCGGCTCGCGCGCGGCCTTCGGACCGAAACCTATTCGGTCGAGAACCTGAAATACGAATCGACTCTCGAGGTCGACCGTGACGAGATCGCGGACGACAAGACGGGGCAGATCCGCATTCGGATCGGTGAACTTGCCCAGCGCACGGCGACCCACAAAGACTTCTTGCTGTCACAGTTGCTAGCCAACGGGGGCACCGCGGGCTTCCACAGCTATGACGGCGTGAGCTTCTTCAGTGACAGTCACGTGTCGGGTGATTCGGGCACTCAGGACAACGCGCTTTCCTGGCCGGCCGTCGTGCCCGCGAACCCGACCACGGAGGAGTTCCGCTCGGCGTTGAAGCTGGTGATCGGCACGCTGCTGGGCTTCAAAGGTGATCGCGGTGATCCGATGTCGCTGTCGGCGACGGGGCTCGTGGCGGTGGTGCCACCGTCGATGTACATGGCGGCTCTGGAGGCGGTCAACGCGACGGTGGCGTCGAGCACGTCCAACGTCCTGGAGGGCGCCGCGCGGGTTGTGGCCTTCCCGTGGCTGACGGATCAGGTGACGTGGTATTTGCTGAAGACGGACAGTGCCGTTCGCCCGTTCATCTTCCAGGATCGAGAGCCGGTCGAATTCACTGCGCTGACGGAAGAGAGCGACGAGGGCTTCCGGCGTGAGAAGTTCCTGTACGGCGTGCGTGCGCGGTACCGCATGACGTACGGCTACTGGCAGTACGCCGTGCAGTTGACGTTCACCGAAGCGATCTAGGCTCGCGGTGTGGCCAGCGAGGCCGCGCGGTCAGTGTCACGAATGGGGCATCATGGCATACATGACGAACAATGACATCGAAACGCGGCTGGGAAGTGCCGCGTATGTTCAGCTTACGGACGACGACGGAGACGGGGCGGCCGACGCGGCCGTCGTTGACGAGGCCCGGCTCGGGGCGGAGGGCGAGCTAGACAGCTATTTTGCGCGGCGCTTCGAGGTGCCGATCGATCTCGCTCTTCATCCCGACCTTGCCGGCGTCGCGAAGTCGTTTGCGCTGGACTTGGCTGAATACCGCCTCCGATCACGTAGGCCGCCGATTCCACGGGATGTGATCGAGCGTCATGGCAAGGCTCTGGCATGGCTCGGTCGTGTGGCTTGTGGCGACATCGACTTGCCCTCGGCGATCGAGGTGGCGCCTCGCGGAGATGCGGCGATGACAGTGGGCGGTGAGCGAGTTCTCTCACGAGACGAGATGGCCGATTTCTAGCGGCGCTTGCGCAGCCGCTGGCTCGAAAGCTGGTTTCCATGCCGGGTACTCCGGACAGGACGACGATTGCCGCCGCGCTCGAAGCGTTGACGAATCGTCTTCGAGACGAGCTCGTGGCCGAGCCTCCGACCGACACGTCGCCGTTTCGCCGCGTGGAGGCGGGGTCTTTCGGTGCCGATGCGTTTGCCCGGCCTTTCCTGTCGCTTGCGCTGACGCATACGCGGACCATCAGCGCCGTTGACCATGACAAGGCTATCGAAGTCGGCGTGATGCTGAGATCGGTGGTGGACGTGTCGGAATCCGACCCACACACCACGCTTCTCGGCATCATCGGCGCGGTTGACGACTTCTTCGACGGCGCGGGCGACACGATGGTGATCGAGGGGGCGGCCGGTTTCGACGACCGCGGCTGGAAGATCGATTATCCCCGAGCAAGCGCGGGATCGCGGGTGGCGGTCGCATCGGCCGAGATGACGTTCGTCGTCACGGTCGAGCGTTCGTTCAACCGCGTTCCCGCCGGATGACTTACGCGATGATCTGGATGTTGGCTGCGCGCGGCGCTTCGACAAGGCTTCGGTCGACACCGTTTACCGAAACGGCGCTCGCCGGTGTACACAGCGTGGTGTACAAGCCGGGGATCGCCACGGTTCCGTTGAGCGGCGGCGACGAAACACAAGGCGAGGCCGGTACGTTCAGCCGGGGCCTGCACCGTGTATCGGGGTTCCTCTTTTCTCATGACGCGTCGGCGGCGGAGTCACTCTTCGCCGTCGAGGTTCCGATCGATCTGATCGTCCGTTATCAAGCCGGCGACGAACGGCGCAGGCGGACACTTCTCGACGTGATCTTCATCGGCGATGCGACCGTGACTGTGCCGGGAAGAAACACGGGCGTGTCCGAGCTGATCGGTGTGCCCTTTCGTGTTCAGATTCCCGCCGGCGAGACGATCGGGGATCACGTCACCGATGAAGCGGATACGTAACCATGGCTGGCAGCAACACCGACATTCTGAGCGCGGCACAGGTCGGCTTCGCGGAGCAAGACAGCGAGTTGGCGGCCGCCCGGTCACGGCAGATGCTGGGCGTCGAATCGCAGCGAGCGAGCGGTTCGGGTGACATCAATCATGTCTTCTCACTCGACCTACGGTTCCGTCTGGTGTTCGTGCGTTGTCATTACGTCGGAGGTGCCGGCGCGTCGCCGCTGACGATCTCGGTCGATTCGGGCGGAGGTTCGGCGTTCGATACACGGTTGTTCACGCTCGCCCAGGCCGGCACCGGGCGGGATGTCAACTTCCGGATCACCGGTGAGGAGGCCGTCGAGCCTTCGGCGTGGACTTTTCAGTCGGGTGACAAGGTGCGCATGGCCTGGGTCAACCCGGACGGCGGCAGCATGAGTTGGGGGCTGGAGATCGGGTTGGCTTTGGCCTCGTAACGGCGGAGCGATCATGCCTAGTTTCAACTGCACGGATGACCCGATCGGACAGGATAACTATCCGCTGGTGGTGATTGATTCCGATCAGCCGCGGCCCGACTCCAGCGTGGTGGGCTACACGCCGCAAGCCCCGGCTGACTGGAGCGGCGGTGTCGATCCCGGCGATGTTGACGCGGGACTCGATCAGGCGGCCTCCCGCATAAGTGCCAATGAAACGGCACTTGCGGGGCTGACGTCGGATCACGGCGGTCTGGCGGGTCTTTCGGACGATGATCATTCCCAGTATCTCCTGGCGGACGGGACGCGCGATGTCGCCGGCGATCTGCGCGTATCGAGCGACGGCAAGCTCGAGTTCCGCAGCGCGACTCAGAAACTCCAATCATCGGCAGGCGGCACGCTCGATCTGGATGCGGGCACCACGCTGAATCTACGAATTGGCGGGGTGCTCGAGGTCGTGCTGAGTGCCAACTCCCTGAC
>JAJDDX010000428.1 GCA_029260055.1 Phycisphaerae bacterium | reverse complement strand
AACTCCGGGCCATTGTCCACGCGGATCGACTTAGGCAGGCTCCGCTCAGCGCCCAAACGCGTGAGGACCCGTGCTACATGGCGTCCGGTCATGCGCTGATCGGCCTCTATCGCCAGACTCTCACGGGTGAAGTTATCGACTATCGTCAACACCCGCAATCGACGACCGTCGAAGAGCTCGTCGGCCATGAAATCCATCGACCAGCAGTCGTTGATACGCTCAGCCAACGGGCGTGGCTGGCGAATGCGGCACGCCTTTCGGCGCCGAGGCACCCGCGTACGCATGCTCAAACCCTCTTCGCGGTACAGGCGTTCCACCCGCTTGTGGTTGACCTTCCATCCCTCACGGCGAAGAAGCACATGTAGCCGTGGTGATCCGTAACGCACATGGACTGCGGCGAGTTCCCGTAGCCTCATCCTTAAAGCTGCCTGCTCATCGGCGGTCGACTTGTAGCGATGCGTGGTTCTGGAAAAACACAGCACGCGACAAGCCCGGCGTTCGCTGATGCAATAGCCGTCTTCGACATCGGACACCAGCTCTCGCCGACGCGCAGGCCTCACAGTTTTTTTGACAATACGTCCTGAAGGATCTGCTTGTCGAGACTTAGGTCCGCCACCAGCCGCTTCAGCTTGCGGTTCTCTTCTTCGAGCTGTTTGAGTCGCCGGAGCTCCGAAATGCCCAGGCCGGCGAACTTCTTCTTCCAGCGGTAGAAGGTCTGCTCGCTGATCCCCAGCTTGCGCGTGATCTCCTGGATCGCCGTACCCGACTCGGCCTGCCGCAGAGCAAAGGCGATCTGTTCCTCCGTGAATCTGGACTTCTTCATCAGCATGCTCCTCCCGGCCGAAGGCCGGGTCTGATGACCGAAGTCTAGCAGAAAACTCTCGTTATGAATGGACCAAGATGTTGGGAGAAGATCAGCTCCGGTGCCCAGCGGCGGGCGGAGCGGAGCGAGGTACGAGCGTAGCGCAGCCTGCCGCTAATCGATTCGCTGCTACCGCCGGGGCCGGCGGCCTGTAACCCAGAGCTCTGTGCGTCCGAAGGACCTTGGCCTGATGTCGCGACCTCACTGGCCGCGTGGGCACGAGGGGCGTCTCCGCTTGGAGGCCGGGGATACAATCCCCGTGCCCATGGATCCTGCCGGGGGGCAGGCGGAGAGCTTGACCCCTGGGCTGAGGCGGTCGAAGATGCGACGTCCGGCATGGGAATGGACGAGTCCCGCCGTCCATCGAGCGGTGTTGCCCACAGGGCCTCGGGTCTTTTCCCGCTCGGCGTTGCCACGACAGCGCCGACGGGTAATCCGATGGTCGGTCAAGCGACCAGAGTGGGATCCTCGGGAACCTGGACTAGATCCGCGCGGCGGATCTGCCGCACGGCTGGATAGGGTGGTTTCTTGTGCCCTTTCTGCGGCCGGCGGAGTGGTTAAGGCATCGGTCGGACGGGCTCGCTCGCCGTTCGAGGCCCCTTGACGCCAGGGTGGGCAGCCCTGACCGGTGAAACGCGAAGAACCTCGGTTTCCAGGACACGATCTTCCGGTCAAACGTGAACCAGACTAGTGTCTTCTCGGTTCCACCGTGAAGCCCTACACATGAACCTGAAGAGCGGTATTCAATGAACACTGTCGTGATCTTCGCTCTCGTCGGCGCGTTAGCTCTGCTTGTCCTCGCACTAGTAGTGGGGCGCCGTCGTGGAACTGCCGGCGGAGCGGCGAGTATAGGTGATGTCGTCAGCAAGGTGGAGCGCGAGGGAACGGCGCGGGAGTACCTTGAGAGCAGCACGGCACGCAGTGATAGGGCCGTACTATCCAAACGAAAGGGTGCACAGGCCAACGAGATTGGCAACCAAGGGTATGCGCTCCAGAACCAAGGTAGACTCGATGAAGCCTGGAAGTGCCATGAGAAGGCAATCGAGCTACACAAAGAAATCCATGACCGCAAAGGCGAGGCCATTGACCTGGGCAACTTCGGCATGATCGAACTCATGCGCGAGAACCTCGAGGCCGCCGAGAGCTACTTTCGAAAGTCCCTTGCCATTCATCAGGAGCTCTCGAACATAGTGGGAGAGGCGAACCAGCTCAATAACGTGGCTTTGGCGGAGCGGATGACGGGACGACTGGAGGCGGCGCTCGCGCGACATCTGCAAGCCCTAGAGATATATAAGGGGCTCGAGCTCGCGGAAGAGCAGGCGGGGACACACGGCAACATGGGTATCGTCTACTTCGAGATGGGGAATCCCGATAAATCCGCGGAGCATCATCAGAAAGCGCTTGAGGCCAATCGTCGAATCGCAAATCTCCCTGGCCAGGCTGACAACCTAGGAAACCTTGGCATTGTCTTCCGCGAGAAAGGGCAACATGCCACGGCGCTGGCACACTTTGAGCAGGCTCTCGAGATCGATCGCAAACTCGGCGACAAGCACGGCGAGGCGACGACGCTGTACAACCTGGGGATCGCTTGCGTGCTGACGGACCAGCCTGATCGAGCCCGAGGTGCCTTGCGGGAGGCTCTCGCCCTTGCCAGAAAGCACGGCTTCGACGGGCTGGCACGGACGGTCGCGAAGGTCCTCCAGGAACTTGGCTAACCCAGAGACGAGGATCTCTCAACACTGTCGGTAGGCTGCCTAGCGATCAAGTAACTTGGCACAAGCGCCCAGCACGTCCTGTGCCGCGTCAGGAAACCCGCGGCCACTGTAGAACACCAGCTTGTTAGCAGGGATGCAATCACGTAGGACCTCTCTCTTCTCGGCCTCCTCCTCGGCATTCTCGTCTTTGTCGACGACAGCAAAACGCAGACGGTGATTAGCCTGTGCCGCCCAGAGAATCATCTCCTTTAGTGTCTCGTCCCGAAGGCTCTGGCCGATGATAACGAGCAGGCGTGCCCGCCTCAGACTTTCCGCGAAGTAATCGTAGGCGAAGTTGAACGGGGGCGAAATCGTATAGTGGTGTTTCACAGTCGCCGGAACGATGCACGCTGGCTGCCACGAGTTCGGGCTATTCCAGATCACCCTGAAGAGTCCCTCCAGAGCCTTGAAGTCTGGAGCTTCGACGTCAATCGTGTTTCCGGTTGTCAGGTCGACGAACCAGTTCGGGCACCCGTGGAGGTGAAAGACGGCAATCTCCTCGTTCTCCACCGTCGCATACCCCTGGCTGTTGACCGTCCTGCAAGTGTAGGGGATGCGCCGTCGACTCGTGGCGCCGGTTGGGCTGATCGTTTGGATACGGGGACGGAGGCGGATCTTCCGTCCTGCGCCCGTGGCAATCCTAGAGGCATCGCCGGCCTGGCAGTACATCTCCTCAACGGCTCGGTCGAAGTTCGTCGTAAAGAGAGGAACAGGGCCACCATTGCACCGCGACAGCGAGGAAAGGAAGAGTCGATATCCTTCGGCGGCCACCGTCGGGCTCGCCTTCTCCGGTTGGTAACAGCGAAGCAGTAGCGTGCTGACAACCTGATAGAGTGTCTCCCTGACTGTTCTGTAATGGTCGGTTTCCCTGTTCCGGTGAAGCTCCTCCGCCACGACACAGTGTGCCAGCGGGGGGTAGCTCATCCAGTCGTTAGCGTGTTGCTCACGAAACGCGAAGATGCTCTCCACCAAGAAGGGAAGCTGATCTACGTGGTCTTCGAACGATTTCAGGGTTGGGCTCAACACCGCGATACGCTGGAGCCGCAGGAGCAGATCAGTGAGGATCTCGGCGTCGTCCAGCCAACCACATCGGATCCACCTGTGCCGCTGACGGAGCTGCACCAAGCTTCTTTGGGTAGGCTTCGGAAGTCGCTCACGATACTCCGTCATCGCCGGAAGACCGAGAGGTACGGAAAAGCCTGCACCGGTCAGCACGGCGATTTTCGAATTCGTCAGTCGTGCGTTCAGCGGGAGATCGGTAAACCTCTTGGTTTGGCCTAGATCGACAATCCGTTCATCCTGACGGCGGGCGATCGCCACCGGCCACGGCGCCTTGAGCAGGAGGTTGAATTCGGGCTTGGGCTGGACCACGAGAGGCAAGCGACTCCAACGGGCGCGTTCGTCCTCCGATTCCTGTTCGGGCGGAGGGTGGATCTCCTCGTGTCCCAGCGCTTCGGACCGGGCGAACCCCTCCTCCGAATCCTTCGTCGGTCGGAGGTCCCTGGCGTCAGCGGGCACCGGAATCTCCGTGGTGAAGATCATTGATGTGACCGTTGGGGGAAGTGCCTTCTGGTACCACAGCCCTTCCGGCCGGATGTGGTATGTGTAGTGGCACTTGGCGCACGTGAGTCTAACGTAGCGTTGGTACCTCAGACGGCCTGGCGAGGGGTTCAGGGCGAAAGTGCTGTCTTCGTTTACGCACACTTTGGACCCATCGTACCTCGACGATCTGCATGCGGGGCAGCGTGCCGGAAAGGCACGATCCCTCGGCGACAGATAGATGCTCGGACCGAAGTCCCACTTACTGAAACCGTGTCCAACTTCTTGGCCCATCAAACGAACCTCCAGCGAGCGAGTGGTGTAACCGAACGTCCAGGCGCGAGATCAGGGCGGATGATGCGGTTCACTTCAGGCCGGGCGGACACTATTCGTTGTCTCCCTACAGGCAAGTGGCAACCGCGCGAGCCGCCCCAAGTTCGGAGATCCTATTGCGCAGCGGTCCGGTTCCGCAAGGTCAAGAAGCCCCTCGCCCAACCTGGGGGCCAGCGACGAGAGTAGCGACGGAGCTAAGGACCAGCCCCTGCAACTCGGGCGCTGTAGCCGAGGTCCAAATGCGAGCCCAGTATCAACACTAACAAGCTAACCCTGTCCGTGGATCAAGAAACCGGGTGAAGGTCACTTCGTCCGCCGCTGACCGAGGCTCACGACATGATAAACGCGGGGTAGGAGATTCCGTTGGCTGGCCGTCGGGTGCAGAATTCGCGGTAGCTAGGGCCGGCAGATTTGCCGGTGCCTGCGGGAAAACCCGGATGGCTTCGCTGGTGGTTCCCGTACAATCAAGCTCGTTGTGGCACCAAAGAAGACCACACTTCGGAGCGGCTATGAACGACGCGGACGCCAGTCTGCTTTGGGAGCAGTTCTGCAGGACGGGCGACCCGACCGCGTTCGAGAAGCTCTACGATGCCTATCATGACGAAGTGTTGCGGTTCTGCCGTGCTGTTCTCCGCGAGGATCGGGCGGCGGAAGAAGTAGCGAACTCGACGTTCGCGGAGCTATACCTTCGTCGTCCGGCAATCCGTCGAGCATTCCGGAAGATGCTCTACGCCTGGACCTCCAAGCTATGTCTCCGTTACGAAAAGGACCGGGCATCATCCGGAACGGCTGTGTCAGTGGTTGAGCCGGGAGGTCGTGACCCACCAGCTGCTGAGCAAGACGAGATTGATGCCGCAATCGGGCCAGCGGTTTCACGCTTGCCGCCCGCTGAACGTCACGTCTTCATCTTGCGGGCGGCACTTGGCTTCACGTCTTCCGAGATCGCCGAGATGCTCGACACGAGCAGGTGGACCGTAGTCCGGCGTTACAATAGGGCATGCCGCCGGCTGCGAGACGATTTGGGCCGCCTCTGAAGATTCGCACATTTTTCCTGCACCCTAGGCCGTGTTCGCGCGCCTTTACCGCGGATAACTCCGGGCTGCTAGTGACGTAAACTAGGCCAAGGACGCGATCACGGTGCGAGAAAGCAACCGATTAGGCGAGGAAACGCGGTCCTGGTATGAGCGCCCTCTGCCGACTAACAGCGACCGTTGCAGCCAGGCTCCGCTGTTCGCCGACCTCGTGGAGCTTATTCGATCCAACAGACCGCTGGCGGCGGCTGACGACATCCATGTGGGCAGCTGTCCGCACTGCCAGCGAACCCTATGCGAAATCCGAGCACAAATCGGTCGGCCCCTGCCTCTTGCCAGCCGCAACACGCCACAGCGCCGTCGTTGGTCAGTGGCCGCCAGTCTGGCGATGGCGGCAGCACTCGCATTCGTGATCTTCATTGTCGACAGCGCGGGGCTCGATCTCAGCGAACTCGGCTTTGCCAAGCCGGTTCTGGCCGCCGGTCCAACGATCGATCCATCGGACTCCGTGGCGGTTGAAGCCGTGTTGAGTGAGATCGCCCGGAATCGGGCCGATCGCGACGAAGCCCTGAGAATCGGCGCTGATCCGTGGGAGCCCTGGACACAACTCTACCGACATCTCCGCGCGTTGGGACGCTGGGAGGAAGCCCTGAGCGAAGCGCACGCCTTCGTCGAATTCGCGCGCGAACGGGATCGGACTCCCGCTCGCTATTCCATGTACTACACCGGCCTATTCGATCTAGGCAAGATCTACACGGCGATCGGTGACTATGAAAAAGCCTGGGGCTATCACAAACAATCGCTTGCTGTCGCGCGAGAATATCAGGAATGGTACCTGTCCACGTTGGGCGTCGCAGAGGAGTCGGTAGCCTACGCTCAAGAAATGGCGAGCACGCTTGTGCCGCGGCTTTCAGCGCTGAGCACGCTCGCCGGCGCGCAGGGGAAGCTACGTCTTGCCTGGGATTACCACAATCGGGGCACCGACTCGCTCACCCGGTATTTCCGGCGGGAATGCGCCGACAGAGGGCTGAAGATGAGTGCGGCGGCCTCATTGGCGGAGCTCTGCCTGGCCGCGATCTCTGCCGGCCCTGTGCGCCCGTCACCGGTTGTCAAAGTGCGGGAGCATCTCCTTAGAGAAGCCCGCCTGCACCGCCTGGACCGCAACCTTGATGCGGCTGAGCAGACGCTGGACGCCGCTTTGGCGGTGCCCGACCACCCGTTCGCAGACGGGTCACGTCTGGATTTCAACGAGCCGATGGAGCGTCTGTACCTTGCGATCGCACGAGGCGACTTCCCAGCTGCTCGCCTGTTCGCGGACCACGCCGCCCAACACACGGGGCCACGCGAGTTTGACGGCTACCCCCCCCACGTGCCGATCGGAATCACAGCCTGTGCCCAGCTCAAGTTCTTGAAGGCCGTTGCGCTCGCCGCGGTCGACCGCACCGATCCAGAGGCTACCCGGCTCATGGACGCCGCCCTTGACGAACTTGGCCGCGCAGCTTCAACGCTCTCCACCACGGAGGGCGATCGACTCTCGCAGCTACTCAGAGAGTGGGAAGTCGTGCGGAGCGGATTACCTTGACAAGTACGCGCGTGCGATCGACTGAGAAGTCGTGAGGAAAACCGTGCAGCGGAGAATACAAATGTACAAGACTTCCGTGGCCTACGTGGCGTGGTTTCTCATGGTTCCGTGCCAGATTGGATTCGGACAGACGTGGATTTCGGATGCCACGGTCACCCGAAACCCGCCGCACTTTCATCGTGCGGATTTTTCGCAGGACGGTGAAGTCGACGGCGAGATGTTCGATGCGGATGTTCTCTTGTATTCGTTTCTCGACGGTCGTGTAGGAGGCAAGCCGAGTCTCCGATACCCGAGCACCATATTCAGGCTGACGAATCCATCCGGGTCTCGTCTACGAGGACAGATAAGACATGTAATGTGGATAACTCCCGATGGAGACAGCGTAGCCACGAACTCCAGCGTCGGCCAAGAATTCGACCTCGCCCCAAACGAAAGTGCGTTCTTTGCGGTTCCTCTTGCCGAGCCTCCCCATGGCTACCCGGACGGCCAGTGGTCAACCAAGCTAACGCCTTTCATTCGCACGGGGTTCCCTTGGGAAGTTGCGGCAGTCGAAACCCAATCCGTCTTTATTAGCTTCGAGATCCTGCCCGACGACCAGCCGCTCCCGCTCCCGCTGCCGCCAACACCCGCACTCGGCACGCTGTACACCTTGGTTGCCAGTGCGCAGACAGGTTGGAGCGAAGAACTCGATATCGTGGGCCTTTTGATCTCACTTATGAACGTCGTATGCCAACTTGGGTGTCCGGATCCAACGGGTGGCTGTACTTGCGTCGAGTCCGATCCCGCTTCCGTGTACTCGGGCCTGCAGAACTTCGGCCGCGCGCTGCAGTCTACTGCTCGGATCGAACTGCGCGATGAAGAAGCCGAGCAGGGCGAACGCACGATTTCTCTTACGTGGGCGAACGATCGCGGAGTGTATCGCGCGGGATATGGTGTCCATTTCCAGTACGACCGCGCGCTGCTCGCACTTGATCTCCCGTCTGCCACGGTTGTTCTCGACGATGGCGGTGCGGACTTCGTCGAGACGGTTGACGAGCGCAAGCTGGTCACCTGGATAAAGGACTACGGCTTTCGTAGCATCGACCACTGGTTTACCGATACGGTCGAGATTCGCATAGCTGATCTGCCTGCCGGACAGCCCTACGAGGTCAACGGCGCGGTGTCGCTTGCCATCGGTCCGTTCCGTTCGTCCCTTGCAGACGATTGGACCACGATCGATCAAATGCCGATCATCTATGATTTTGAGCAATGGAGCAGCACGCCAGACGAGGCAGTTTGGTACACGATTGGCCAATCAGGTTATCCGCTCTGGCTTGTTGGTCAGGCGACTGCTCCACCCAGCGTGATCGTCACAGAGCCAAACGCCGCCCGTGTCTACAACGGGCGCGTGCTGCCAATTCGATGGAGAACTTCTGGACTCGCGCGCGAGAGTTTCCGGATCGACATCTGGTACCGAGTCGTCGGAGGCCAATGGAACGAGCTCCTTATGGATTCCCCTAATGCTAGTCGGTTCACCTGGGACGTATCCGGGCTTCCTTCGGGCAACTATGAGGTGCGCGTTCGAGCACGATACGGCAGCGCGAGTGTAGAGGACTTATCTGATCAGTTCGACTATTCGCAACCTGGCCCTCCTGAGACCTCCATGAACGCGGTTGATCTTGATACACCCGCGGGTGAAGTCGTCTCGCTGGTGGGGCAACTTCGTACAGCTGCGGGTAGCGCGGTGGAAGATCGTGCGGTCGACTTCGAGGCTCTTCTCGGTGGGTCGTGGCTGCACCTGGCTTCACGTCGGACCAATGCCTATGGAGATGCCGCGCTGAGTGTGATCTTCGTCACCGATGACACCGTAACTGTCGACTGGCGCGCATGCTTTCGCGCTGATCCACTCTTCTTCGCATCGTGCGACACGGCAGTTGCGCAAGTAGTCGGCACAAACGCGCAGCCGCCTCTCGCCGAAATCGTGTCCATCCATCCGAGCACGGCGCCTCGATCGCCAGGAATGAATGTGGAGTTGGTCGCTCACGCCGTGGATCCGGATGACGAGGGGAATCCCTCGGCGATCACCAGATATCGATGGACGTCGGACTTGGGCACGGTCTTGGGTTCCACTTTGCTTTACGACGGCACGAGCTCCAGCGTGTTCCTGCCGGCCGGCGACCTACTCGAGGGGCAACATACGATCACATTGCGGGTGATGGACAACGACGCGCAATGGTCAGCGCCTGTTGAGGGGGCACTCACGATCCTGCCCGGTTCGCCGGAGGGCAACGTGATCATACTCTTGCCGTCACAATCCGACCCGCATGTGCTCGCTCCGGGAGCCTACTTTTGTGCCGATATCTCGTGGGACATGGAGGGGGTGACTGGGTACAACCAAGCCGTCGGAATCGAGATACAGATTGCGGTCGAAACTACATCGGGCTGGTACATTTCCCGCGCGGAGGAGCCTTTCGACACTGTCCAGGACCGGCAAGAGTTCTGCGGGCTGCCGACGCCACTCGGAACCTACACAGGTCCAAGGAGCCTGCGCGTTCAACTCCGTGATGCGGCCACGTCAGACGTTCTTGTGGAGGCGATCGAGCCGAACGCCCTCATCTTCGACACACAGCAGGACGAACCGGACTTCGTGCTTTGGCCGTTTCCGGACGAGCGGCTGGGGGCTTCGCCCGGTTCGGTTCAATTCGAAATCCATGCAACGTGGCTCAATGGCTTCAGCGCACCGGTTACTCTGAGTCTCGGTACGGGCCTTCCCAGCGGGATCACCGGCTCTTTTGCGCCGAACCCGCTGGCCGGGCCCGCACAGGCCAGTATCCTCACGCTCGATATACCTCAGGGGGTTGCGGGCAGTACATACGCGTTTTCGGTGAGCGGTCAGGGAGGCGGAATAACGCGTGCCGCCGAACCAGCGCCGATTCTCAGGATCCCCGGCGTTCCTTTGCAGGTCACCCTCCTCGACCTGTATCCCGATCCCTCCGACCCTGAAAAGCTCGCCGTCCATTATCGACTCGACGGAACGCCGGGAACCTACTATCATCTGCGTTGGCAGTTCTTGTATTCCGGAAGCGAGTTCATTGACATTCCCGCGGGCTGTATCGAGGGCGCCAATCCCGTGGCGTGCCCCGGAGACCATTGGCTCCACTGGACGATGACGTGCGGCGCGGACAACCTCGACCGATTGGAAGGAACTGCATTCTTCAGAATGCAGGCGTCATCTACTCAAGACGGAGGGCTGATCGCCTCGACGCACGGCACGTTTCCGTACCAGATAACCGGCTTGACCTGGGACAAGATCGGAACCTTTTATGCCACGACTCTGGAAACGAGCAGCCCTCCATATGTAGAGAGAATCCGACGCTTCAATACGAACTGGCAGGAGGTGGGTGCGCCCTGTCCTGCGCCGTCAGGGTGGCTATGGGCCGTTATGTACGAACAGGGTAGATTGTGGCTCGGCGATTATGGGAATGGTAACACGTTGCATCCGCTGTCTCCGAACGCGGTTTGCCAACCTCTCCCGTGCCGACAGGGCGCTGACGCTCCGTATGATGGGCCGCAGGTAGCCGGAATGATGTGGGAGGATATTCAAGACGGTAACGGGCGACGGCCTTGGTTTGTTGAGGGTAACCAACTGCGCGCCATGAATTTCGATTGCTATGCAACTCCACCGGAGTTCACACAACTGCGCCGGTGGGTGATCCCATATCAGTTCGCCTCGGGGATCACCTTTGACGGCAATCTGTTCTGGATCAGCGACGCGGAGCAGCCGAAGCTCGCGGCGTTCGACGAATTTGGTCATGTTTGTCCACCGGGGCAGGACTGCACGTGGCACCCGGCTGAAGACAGGGACTTCGGCACTGCTGCATTTACGGGCGATGGGTGGGGACCGTTGGATGTCGTCTACGCAAACGGGTATTTGTGGGCGCCCTGCAAGCTGCCGCCAAGTGGAGCGAGTACAAAGATCGTGCGAATCACGCCGCCGGTCTTGAGCGCAAGGACCCAGGAGAGCTTCCCGTTCGACAACAACCTCGCTCCGAGTTGCTTGGAGATCACGACGCCGTCAGGCCCGCAGTCGGGCGACGTGCTGGTTGCTTTTGCCCTTGGTGATAGGGAGTCGGATACGCTCTCCGTAGGGCTCGAGTACTCGACGGATGCCGGTGGTTCTTGGCTGGCGTGCTCGCTGCAAGGAGAAACGACAGGGATTGACCCGCCATATACTGCTTCGAGGATTTGGGAGTCGACTGCGAGCTTGCCGGATTACGCCGGCGAGGTCGAGCTGCGGCTGACGGCCAGCGACCAGTACGATCCAGGCGATCCGTGCACGACGGGCTCTTTCAGCCTCGTGAACGAAGCGCCTTGCCAAAACGAAGCGCCGGCTACGCCAGAGAACGTCTGTCCTTTGCCGGGGCAGACGAATGCCCCAGTCGCTCCGGCTGTAATGGCAACGGAATTCATGGACGCTGCGTGCAACGACCTCCATGCTGCGAGTGAGTTCGAGGTCCGATTAGATAGCGGCAGCTGGGTGAATCCGACCTGGCGGAGTGGGGTGCTATCGCCCGGAACGAACTGGGCGGCGGTACCGCTTGCTGCGGGCCTCGGGTGCGAAACGACGTACTGGTGGCGCTGCCGTTACCAGGACGATTCCGGCGAGGCGAATAGCTGGAGCGCATGGTCGCCGGAGACCCGGTTCACAACCGGACGAGAGGGCGTGTCCCCTGGAGATCTCGATTGTGATCGCGACGTTGATCTCGGCGACTTCATGGACTACTTCGGGTGCGTCCGAGGGCCGGGCGGCGGGCCAATTCCTCCCGAATGCGGTGCGGCGGACTGCAACATGGATGACGAGGTCGATCTCCACGATTTTGCGGTTCTTCAAAACGCGTTTACAGGGACGATCTGCGATCAGCCAGAACTGGCCGTCGACGCCGTGGCTGGCCTTCCAGGCAAAGTGGCGCCGGGCGATTTCGTGACGGGGACGTTCGATTGGGGCCTCTACTCGGGTGACGGCCAACCGGCCCAACAATCCTGGACGAATGTCTACGGTTGGCGCGACGCTGATGGAATCTGGGCCGAGCCGGAGCCGACGGCGTTCTACAGCGGTGCTCCCGGCTGGTGTCCCGGTCATCTTGAATCTGGTGAGACAATTACGATTGCCGCGCCTGAAGTGAACGGCACGTATATCTTATGGGCTCAGGCGTTTCCCAACCTCAACGAAACAGAGGCCGTCGCTGAATTCGAGAGCACGATGGTGAGTTCTGCAACGAACCTCGCGAAGATACTCGCAAGAGTCGTAGTAACAGGGGGGGCATGGGACCAACCGCAATGCCTGGCTCGCGGGGGGTACTGGGCGCCTGATGGCTTGGGCGGGGACGGCTGCTGGTTCGAGGCAGCTGAGAACACGTCGTGTGACGAGCGTTGTAGGCAACTCGATTTGACGTGCGCCGATGGCCATTGGAACGACGACACGCAATGCACGGTACTGAACCACTTCGTCGGAGGCACCTGTCACTGCATAGTGAACGAGGATCCGAGCGGGTTCTGTCCGGCATTCTGGGGCGGCACGCCCGAATGCGGGTTTCGCCAAAACGTCGACGTTGACTGCTACAATCCCGGGTATCCAGGCCATCATCGTATCTGCGTCTGCGGACCGTGATCACACCAACCGGTGTCGAGGTAGCTATCGAGGCTACGCGGAAGACGCGAGTGCCGAGATGTCGAGTTCAAACAAGCCGGGGGCTTGAAATGGAACCGACGACTTTCCAGGGGGTCGGCAGTTACACTGGCAAACATCCCGTGACACTGTCCTCTCTGCTGAGCGGCGACAGACTACTTGCAGCGGGCGACCCCGTAGCGAGTGGACTGGGGGGATTCTGACCCTAGCCCGTCAACCGACTCAGTGTGTTGGCAGAGTCAGACGGTCTGCTACGTTGGTTGGCACTCACGAGGCCAAGTTCGGCAACTCCCGCCACCTACATCATGCCAACGCGGCCGACCGACCCTCGGCTGATGTCGCGGCCTGCGAGGCCGAGTGGCCACGCAGGGTCTCTCCGCTCGGAGGCGGGGGACTAATCCCCCCGCCTGTAGAATGCGAGCTGGCGACGCGAACCCTTGGGTTGGAAATGTCATTCCCTCCGCCCAGGGCATCTTCACGCTGGAGATTGCCTGCTCTGGCGTCCAGATACGGTCTTGGCGCATCGGAGGAGCGGTGACTTCAGCTTCCTGGTCAGGACGCCTCGGACGTTGGCTTGCCCTAGCCAACGCCGCTCTGCGTCGTTATTACTGTCCTTGTTCGATCTTGCGTTGCGTTCTGGCGCGACCGGGAACGTCCGGGACGATACCGCCCAAGCTCCGACTCCAGATCGGGACATGCGGTGTCAGCGGGCGGTCAAAACCGGCCAGTGATGGGCAGGTGAAAACCGGCCATCTTGAGGAGGCGACGATTCGCCGTCACATCTCTTTCAGCCAATGGTTGGCTGGAGGAGTTGCGGATGGCGAATTACCTCGGGATGGCG
>JAJDDX010000427.1 GCA_029260055.1 Phycisphaerae bacterium | reverse complement strand
GCCTGCATGTTCGACTATGACAACGACGGGGCCTTGGATCTCTACCTCGTCCAAAGCGGTCACATCGACCCGGGCGCGCCGGCTGGTCCGGGCAATCAGCTCTACCGCAACAACCGAGACGGTACGTTCGAGGACGTAACGGGTAGTACCGGTATCGGCGACACCGGCTACGGCATGGGATGCACCTGCGGGGATTTCGACAACGATGGCTTCACCGATCTGTACGTGACGAACGTGGGCCCGAACGTACTGTACCGCAATCTGGGCGACGGCACGTTCGCGGATGTCACCGCAAACGCGGGCGTGGGCGATCCGGGTTGGGGCGCGAGCACGGCGTTTCTGGACTACAACAACGACGGGCTCTTCGACCTGTTCGTGACGAACTACGTTCATTGGTCACATGCCCAGGAACGCGACTGCTTCAGCCCGGACGGGCAACGAGACTATTGCACGCCGGGCCGCTACGGCGCCGCGCCCGATGTACTCTTCAAGAACCTGGGTGGCGGCAGGTTTGCGGATGTGAGCGTCGAGGCCGGATTGGGCGACGCCTTCGGTAACGGGCTGGGCGTCGCCTGCGGCGACTTCAATCTCGACGGTTTTGTAGACATTTACGTAGCCAACGATCAGACACTCAACCAACTCTGGCTCAACGACGGCCACGGGCGATTCACGGATGATGCACTGCTTGCCGGCTGTGCGCTCAACGCGCACGGATCGGCGGAAGCGGGCATGGGCGTGGCGGCGGTCGATCTCGACAGCGACGGCGATCTCGATCTGTTCATGTCTCACTTGCGCGGCGAGACGAACACGTTGTACTTCAACCATGGCGGTATCTTCGAGGACACGACGGCGGTGATGGGGCTCGGGGCCGCATCCATGATCTACACCGGGTTCGGCCTGGGCTTCGCCGACTTCAACAACGACGGGCGGTCCGACCTCTACGTGGCCAACGGACGGGTGGCTTTGTTTACGCCTCGCGACGCCGATGACCCCTACGCCGAGGAGAACCTGTTGTTCACGCGGCGCGAGGATGGCCGGTTCGATGAGGTCATGCCTCGCGGTGGGACGGCCAAGCCGCTGATCGGCACGAGCCGGGGCTCCGCGCTTGGCGACATCGACAACGACGGCGACATCGACATCGTCGTGGTCGACAAGGACGGGCCGGTCAGGCTGCTCGAGAACGTGATCGGCTCGAAGACACCGTGGATCGCGTTCCGCGTGCTGGACGAGTTTGGGAGTGATGCGGTGGGCGCCGTGGTCGAGGTCCGCACGCGCGGCGCGACGCGGCGCGCGGTTGTCCAACCCGCCTATGGCTACCAGAGCTGCAACGATCCGCGCGTACACTTCGGGCTTGGCTCGTCTTCGACTGTCGAGGCTGTGACCATCACCTGGCGATCGGGTCGATCGAGTTCGTTCGGGGCTCTGCCCGCCGGGCGCATTCATACGCTCCGGGAGACGGACACGCAGTGAGGCGGCTGCGTTTTCGGCGCCGCGGTTTGTCCCGTTGCACTTGCCCACAGTCGCAATCCTACGATAATCGCAGCCCATGAGCTGTCCCGACTCCGTCACACCCGATTCTTCGCAATTCGCCCAGCGGCATTACATTCTGGGCACCGCGGGGCATATCGATCACGGGAAGACATCCCTGATTCGGGCGCTGACGGGTGTCGATACCGATCGCCTGCCGGAGGAGAAGCGCCGCGGGATGACGATCGACCTCGGCTTCGCGGACATGCGGATCGGCGATATCCACTTCGGTATCGTCGATGTACCGGGGCACGAGCGTTTTGTCAGAACGATGGTCGCCGGCGCCACCGGCATCGACATCGCCCTGATTGTTGTCGCGGCCGACGACTCGGTGATGCCGCAGACCATCGAGCACGTCGAGATTCTGAACCTGCTCCATGTACGCCGCGCGGTGGTGGCTGTCACCAAGGCCGATCTCGTCGACGAGGAGATGGTCGAACTGGTCGTCGAGGACGTTCACGAGTTACTCTCCGGGACGCCGATGGCTGGGGCTCCGATCCTTCCGGTCTCGTCGACGGCCGGCACGGGCCTGGACCGTTTGCGTGAAGCCATCCGGGAACAGTCTGCGGGCGTGGAGCGGTCGCCGTCGGAGCCTCCGTTTCACATGGCTGTCGATCGCGCGTTTACGGTCCAGGGGCGTGGCACGGTGGTGACCGGCTCGGTCGTGCGTGGGCGAGTGGGATCCGGTGATGCGCTGGAGGTCTGGCCCTATGGAGAATCGTGCAAGGTGCGTGACCTGCAGACGCACGGTGTACATCACGAAGCGATCGCGCGCGGTCAGCGGGCCGCCATCAACATCAGTGGGATCGACAAGGATCGTCTTCATCGCGGTTGCGAGCTCGTGACGCCCGGCTACTTCAGCCCGTCACGCATTCTCGGCGTGCGCATCCATGCGCTGTCATCGAACGCCCGAGCCGTCAAATCGACGAGCGTGGTGCGTCTCGGGCTCGGGACGGCGGAAGTGCCCGCGCGGCTCGTCCTGTTTGACCAGCGCACGCTCGAACCGGGGGACACTGCATACGCTCAACTGCGGAGCGGCGACGCGATGACGGCCGTCTACGGGCAGCGTTTCATCATCCGCGACGAGACGGCTGCCCGCACGATCGGTGGCGGCGTCGTGCTTCAGCCTTCCGCCCGTCGAAAGCGTCGCGACCGGGACACGGAAATCGCTGCGTTCGAGCGCCTCGACCGCGGTGACGCGGCCCAGCGCGTAGCGGAGGTCCTGCGCGCCGGCGGTTTCGCAAAGCCGACTGACCTGCAGCTTTGTGCCAAGGCCGGCCTGGAACTGACCGACCTCGCGGGTGTCTTCGATCGTCTCGAGGCTGACAAGCGATGGGCCAAGGTCGAGGGGACCAGCCTATCCGTGGTGCCGGAAGCGGTGGACGACCTGACAAATCGGATTGTCGGTCGCTTGCGGCGCTATCATCGTGACCACCCGGACCTGCCGGGACGTCACGCGGAGGCGGTTTTGGGCTGGCTCGAACGCCTCGCCGGCAAGGTGCTGGCCAGGCCGCTCTATGAGCGGCTGATCGCGGGCGGTACGCTGAAGCGATTCGGGACGTTCGTGTGCCTCCCGGAGTTCGCGCCGAAGCTCAGCGCCGCTGACGAGAAGATTCTGGCTGCTATGGTCGATGAGATCAGGGCGGGGCGGTTTCAGCCGCCGGCGTTCGATGCGGTCACAGCGGCCGCCAAGGCGGATCGCAAGCGACTCCAGCGCCTGGTGACACTGGCGGTCGCCATGGGAGAACTCGTGAAGATCGACGCCAAGACGTATCTTCACGCCGATCTGGAACGCGAGCTACGCGATGTCGTGACCGGCGCGATTCGAGATTGCGGCGGGATCACCGTCGCCGAGCTTCGCGAGAAGATCGATTCCAGCCGCAAGTACGCGGTTCCGTTCATGGAGTACCTGGACCGCGCGGGGGTGACGAAACGGATTGACGATCGGCGCGTGCTGGCCGACGACGTGTCTGACTGACGAGCGACAAATCGAGCCTTTAAGGGTATAGCCAATGGCACCCGATACGAACGAATTGCTGCGATCGCTACCTTCCGTCTCGGCTCTACTCGAACACGAGGAGGTCGTCGAGTGGCTCAACGGCGTGCCTCGCGCGACGGTCGTCGAGGCGCTGCGCATGGCTGTCGACACTGCTCGCGATCGGATCGCCGCGGGTGAGCATGACGAGCCGATAGACGTGGAGGAATTGCTCGCCGCAGCCGAGACGGAGCTGGTACGACGCTCCATTCCGTCGCTGCGCCGTGTCATCAACGCTACGGGGATCGTGCTGCACACCGGCCTGGGACGGGCACCTCTGTCGGACGCGGCGATCGAGGCGATCGCGGAGGGTGCGTCGGGCTACTGCAACCTCGAATATGACCTCGAAGGCGGAAAGCGCGGGAAACGCAACGCGCATGTCGTCGAGAAGCTGATCGCGGCCACCGGCGCCGAGGCGGCGACGGTCGTCAACAACAACGCGGCTGCCACTTTGCTCATCCTCCAGACCTTCGCTGCCGGGCGAGAGGTCGTCGTCTCTCGCGGGCAACTGATCGAGATCGGCGGCAGCTTCCGCCTGCCGGACATCATGCGTGCCGGTGGTGTGACCCTGCGGGAGGTCGGTACGACCAATCGCACACGCCTTAGCGACTATGAGTCGGCCATCGCGGACGATACGGGCATTCTGTTTCGAGCCCACACGAGCAACTACCGCGTGATCGGGTTTACGGAGGAGGTCAGCATCGCCGACCTTTCGGCGTTGGCTCAACGGCGAGGCCTGATTGCCGTGGACGACCTCGGCAGCGGGGTGCTCTTTGATCCGAAGTCGGTGGGGCTGCCGGATGAACCCTGCGTGCGTGAGTCGATCGCCGCGGGCGCGGACCTGGTGTGCTTTTCGGGTGACAAGTTGTTCGGCGGGCCCCAGTGCGGCGTCATCGTCGGCAAGAGCGAGTTGATCCGGCGGATCGACTCGAACCCGCTGATGCGGACCTATCGGGTCGGCAAGCTGACGCTGCTGGCGTTGGAGGCAACGCTGGACGCATACGTCGACGCCGACGCGGCCGTCGAGTCCGTGCCCGCCTTGGCGATGCTGCGAGCCTCGACTGAGGAGCTGGCGGAACGGGCCCAGGCCCTTTGCGACCTCCTTGCCGAGGGGCTGGCTGACGAGCATTTCTTCGTTTGCTCGGCGGTCGGCTATGCCGGCGGCGGATCGATGCCGCAGCGAGAGCTGGAGACGGTGGTGATCCAATGGCGGCCGTCGCGGGTCCGCGTGGACGACATGGCCGCGGCTCTTCGGAACGCCGATGTTCCGATAATAGCCCACATTCGAGACGATGCGATCTGTTTTGACCTCCGGACGGTGCTCGACGGCGACTTCGAGTGGCTCGTCAGCTCGGTCTTGGCTGCGGTGTGGGACGCCGATGGCGGTGAGGCTGAAGATGATGAGGAGTAGCCGGCGTTCACCGCGGCTTGGCCGGGTCGGTGCCCGCTCCAGCGGCGGGTCCTAGGGCTCCCGGGCGGCGCATGGCCGTGGTGCTTGGCGGATTGCCGGTGAGTGGCTACAATGCTCCGCTTCGGTTGTCCGGCGCTGGTCGGACTTACCAGCGTACGCAAGAGAGGATCGAGATGCCGAGACCAAACAAAGCGTTCCGACGCAACAAGATCAACGCCGCCATTGCCTACAAGCGCGGTGACCGTACGGAGGCCTACAAGCTGTGGGCGAAGGCCGCCGAGGGTACGCGCGAGCACGCCGAGAACAAGCGCAACAAGAAGCAGAAGGCTGCCGCGGAAGTCGCCGCTAAGGAAGCTGCCGCCGCTGCTGCTGCCGCACCCGCCGCCGCGCCCGCCGAATCGACCGAGTAGCTTCTTCTCCCGCCCATGGCGCATGAGCCGGCTTCCCCGTTGCGGGGATGCTGCGCGCCGAGCCGATCGATCGAAGTGACCGATCGCGGCACCGCTGCGCAGAGATCACGTCGCAGATCCACCGTCCCATAGCAGTCGATCCTCCAAGCCTATCCCGGTGGTCAGCGCGTTCATCCGATTGTGGCGCGCAGCCGGCTGCCTGACTGCACACCGTGTTATCGCTCCTGCGCCGGCAACGTCCAAGAAGCGGTTCCAACCGGATTCGATTCTTTCCCTATCCGATGTTTCGTGCAGAAGCGGGAAGCATCCCGCTGTGTGCGGCATAGCTGTGGGCGGTTGGGAAGCCATGGACGACCGGATACTCGATGTATGTGGCGCGGCGGAACTGCTCAATGTGAGCAGCGATACGGTCTATCGCCTCGCACGTGAGGCGGCGATCCCGGCGCGGAAGGTGGGCAGGCAGTGGCGCTTTTCGAAGGTCGCACTGCTTGCATGGCTCGGTGACGACGCGTCGGCGCGGGCGACGGAAGGGACGGTCGCGACCGGCTCAAAGGCGTCTGTACCGTAAGAGGTCATGATGACGGCTACAGCGATCGACATCGGCACCGCAGGGGCCGCTGAAGTGCCGCGCGAGCATCTTCCTCAGGTGCTCGTGGCGTTTCGGGTCGGATCAATACGCCTCGGGATCGACATTCGCCAGGTGCGTGAGGTCGTGCGCGCCGTGCCGCTTTGCGACCCGCCACCGAATAAAAAGGGCGTAGCCGGGATGATCGTGCTGCGCGGCGAATCGACTGCGGTCGTCGATCTCAACCGGGCGTTCGATCTGCCGGTGGGGCAGCGGGATCGGCAAGCGCGCATGATCGCGGTGAGGCACGGCGATTCGTCCGTTTGCCTGCTCGTGGACCGGGTGGACGGCCTGCACGAACTGGCTGAAGCCGACTTGGAAACGCCGCCGGAGTTGGTCGCGGGCGCCTTTACCGGATGGCTCGACTTCGTTGCGCCGACGGCGACCGGTGATTTGGTCGGCGTGATCAATGTCCCGCGTGTCCTCTCTCACATTCTCGTCTGAAAGGGCTGCATCGAAAACTTCCCATGTCGGGCCTTCTTAGCCAGGTTGATTTTGGCGTCATCCGTCGGCGCGTCCGGGAGTTCTCCGGGCTCACTTTCGAAGATGACAAATGCAGTGCGGTTTCGAAGGCCGTCTGCGCGCGGATGGATGAGCTCGGGCTTGAAGCTCCGGATGACTACCTGAAGCTTGTGGACGCGGGTGCGTCAACGGAAGAAATCGCCGCACTTACCGCACGCCTGACGATCGGCGAGACCTACTTCTTCAGGAACAAGAACCATTGGCGCGCGTTCGATGAGTACGTCGTTCCGACGATTCTGGAGCACAACCGATCGAACGGTCGGCGGCGTGTCCGGGTCTGGTCCGCCGCCTGCTCGACGGGAGAGGAAGCTTACACGGCCGGCATCGCGCTGAGAGAGCGCGTCGCGGGCCTGGACGGCGAAGGTGTCGAGATCATCGGTACCGACATCAATCCGGAATCCGTGGCCAAGGCACGCACGGCGGTCTACACCGCCAACTCCTTTCGTGGCGTGCCGGACGGAATCCGGCAACGGCATTTCGAGGAAGTGGCGCCGCAACGGTATCGCGTAAAGGATGGGGTCCGCAGCCTGGCGACGTTCCGTTTGCTGAACTTGCTGGCCGAGGGCGAAATGGCCTCGATGCGCGGCTTCGACGTCGTCTTCTGCAGGAACGTTCTAATCTATTTCGACAAGCGGACCGCGCGGGCGGTTCTCGGCAGTCTGCGCCGGAGCCTGCGTCCGGGTGGTTTCCTTTTCCTCGGGCACGCCGAGAACCTGCACGGCACGGCATCCGAACTTCAGTGCCGGGAGGTTTGCGGGACATTCATCTACATGCGGGCGTCGGACGAATCGGCGGGTCGCCATGACGATCCATCGGAGACACTGCTTGGAGAGGACGAGAATGCGTCGCGTGGCCGGTACGTGCAGCCTGCATCGCCGGGCAGTGACTCGGCTGCGGCAGCCACCGCTCGGGTTAGCGGCGGCGACATCATCGACATTCCGTCTCCCGCCGGCCCGCCGGTGCCGAACGACGCGTCTTCGACGGCAAGTGCGACCGACCACGAGGCTGAGTCTTTGGACCGGCTCGGTGCCCGCGCCATCGAGTGCCTCTGTTCCGGGTTGAATGTCGATGCGCGCAAGTGGCTCGAAGAGGTTCTCGCTCAAAGGCCGGACGATGTGACATGCCGGTTGGGAATGGCGTTGCTGCTTGCCGGCTGTGGCGACAGCGACGCGGCACTTCACTACTGCAACTCCGTGCTTCAGGACGACCCGTTGTCCGCCGAGGCTCGCTGCGTGACGGCTCTCGTACACGAAGGGCTCGGCTCGTACGAAGTCGCGCGCCGGGAACTGGAGAAGGCGATCTACTTGGACAGCCGTTTCTCGGTGGCCTATTTCCGTTTGGCGCTGCTTCATGAGCGCATGGGTTCTCGTGAGGCCGGCGATCGGGCTCTGCGCAGCGCGATTGCGACGCTGGGCGATGACGACGATCAGCGCGTACGGCTCTATTCGGGCGGCTATGGCAAAGAGGCGATCGAGCAGATCTGCCAACGGCGCCTCGGTGAGCTCGCGCTGACCGCACCGAGTCCGCAGGGCCGCGGAGGATGACACGCATGGCACAAACAACGACGGACGCGCCAGTTGCCAACGCCGGGATCCAACGTCGGCTGGACGAGCTGCGACGGTCGTTCGATGACGACATTCGCTACGCGCCGCGCATGGACGTGTCGGCGGTGACCGAGCTTCTGGTCTTCCGGCTTGCGGGCGAGGCGTACGCCTTTCCGGTGACCTGCGCCCTGGAGATTCTCCAGGTGCCGGTCATCGTGCCGGTTCCAAACGTCCCGCCGTCCATACTCGGCATCATCAATTTCCGGGGGCAGATTCTGTCGGTGACCACGATCCACGGCGTGCTCGGGCTGAGCCAAGCCGAGCCCGGAAGTGGCGGCCGCGTGATCGTGACGAAGGAGCTTTCGCTCATGACCGGGATCCTGGTCGACGGCGTGGACGGGATCGCGGAGATCGCCGTCGACGCGATTCAGCCGATCCAGGCGACGAGTGCCGACGACAGGGCACGGTTCCTTTCCGGACAGGTTTACGCGAACGGAACGCTGGTTTCGCTTCTCGATATGGAACAGCTTTGCGAGTCGGATGCCCTGCGCGCAGCCGGCACCGATTCGATCAACTAAAGAGCGCTTCAGGAGAGTCCTTCGATGGCATCACGATCCACACATTCCGACGTGTCGAACGCCGGGTCGACGGGCGGCGACGACCTGACCGTCAGGCGACCGATCACCGTGACGCTGGCGGTCTTCCTGATCATTGGCGTGCTCGTGCCGATGGGTGCGATCATCGCGGTGACGTACCGGTCGAACCACCGTGCCCACCATGAACTCACCGCGATCGCGCAGCGAGAGCTTGCCGACCGTGCCTTCGATCATCTCGTGTCGATTCGAGAGATCAAGAAGGCGCAAATCGAAGCGTATTTCGACCAGGCCCTGCGCGATGCCGGAGTGTTTGCTCGAAGCCGGGACGTGGCTGTGCTGTTTGCCGAGCTCCGCCGATACCACGACGAGACCGACGTAAAGGCCGACGGCCCATATGACGTAACGACGCAAGAGTACGAGCGAATATGGAAGGGCTTTGGCGACAACATCCTGCAGTACCGCGCGGACAGCGGCGTGTACGACATGTTCGTGATCTGCGCCGCGCACGGCCATGTCATGTACAGTTGTGCGAGGAAACCTGACGTGGGGACTAACCTCGCCGCAGGGCCCTACAAGGATAGCGGCCTGGGTGCCTTGTGGTCCAGGGTCAAAGCGTCCGGCGAAGCGGTGTTTGTCGATTTCGCCGCTTATGCGCCGAGCGACGGCGAACCGGCTGCGTTCGTTGGTGTTCCCATCCCAGCGGACACCGGCGAGACGATCGGAGTGATGGCCATTCGACTGCACCTTCGACACATCGACGCCATCATGCTCGCGAAGGAGGGGCTGGGCGAGACCGGTGGGACCTACTTAGTGGGGGAGGACCACTTTCTTCGGTGCGACAGCGCGCTCGATCACACGCCCAAGACGGTCGTCGAATCCTTCAAGAGCCGACTCCGCGTAGACTCGGAGAGCGTTACCCAAGCGCTCGATGGTGAAACGGGGTACGGGAATACCACGCTCCGGGCGGGCGATCAATCGCACGAGATACTCAGTGCCTACACCGCGGTTGACGCCGCCGGTGTACGCTGGGCACTACTGGCGGAGATCGATGCCGCCGAGGCATTCGCGGCTGGCGAGCGGTTAGAGGCGTTGCACGAGCAAGAGGAACGGGCGATGCTCGCCTGGGCAGTGGGCATCTCGGGGTTCGCCGTGCTCGTTGTCGTGGCCGGCGGGATTGCCGCACGACAGCGTATCGCAGTTCGGATCAGGGGCATGGCGCAGGCAGCCACGGCGATGGCCAACGGCGACCTCGATGTGCGCGTGCCTTCGGACGGCGGCGACGAGATCGGCGTGTTGGGGGCCGCGATGAACCGAATGGCGGCCAGCCTCGGGCGCGTCCGCGCGCAGGTCGCGAGCACGGCCTCGAAGCTCGAGAGCGCCAGTAGAGAGCAGGCGGCCGGCGCTGCCAACCAGAGTACCGCCACGACGCAGCTCTCCACCACCGCGACCGAGATGCTGGCGGCTGCCCGACAGATGAGTGAGAACGGCGCGAGCGTCGCCCAACAAGCCGACGGAGCGGCCAGAGAGTGCGCCGACGGCACGAAGAACATCGAAAGCGCGGTGACCGGAATCGAGGGCATCCGCGAACGCGTGGAGAAGGTCGCCGAGCACATGTTGGGTTTGGGCAGCAAGAGCCAGCACATCAGCGGCGTCCTGGACATCATCAACGAGCTGTCCGAGCAGACCAATCTGCTGAGTCTCAACGCCAGCATCGAGGCCGCCGGCGCGGGCGAAGCGGGAAAACGCTTTGCCGTGGTGGCGAGCGAGATTCGAAAACTCGCCGAGCGGGCGGCTGAGTCTACTACCGAGATTCGAGGCCTGATCGACGGCATTCAGGAGACGGTGAACTCGACCATCATGGCCACGGAAGAGGGCAGCAAGTCCGTCGAACAGGGCGTTCGTTTGACGAGCGAGGCGAAGGGTGCGTTTGATCGGATCGCGACACAGGTGGCATCGACGACGCAGTCGGCCAAGTCGATCGAGATGGCCAGCCGCCAGCAAGCGACCGCACTCGAGCAGATGGACGGCGCGGTCAGGAGCATTGACACAGCCGCGAAGCAATCGGAGGCGAGTTCGCATCAGGTCCAGGCGGAAACCACCGCGCTGGTCGAGGCATCGAGGCAGTTGCGCGGCTCCGATCGAACCGAACAACAGGTGTGAGCTGATCCATGACCACGCCACTCGACTACTTCCAGATGGAGGCGATCGAACGCCTGGAACGCCTGAGTTCCGGGCTGATGGCGCTCGAGCAGTCTCCGGAGGAACTGGACATCATCCAGGACCTCTTCCGCGAGGCGCACAGCCTCAAGGGGGCGGCTGGTGTTACCGGGCTCAAGGACATCGCGGAAATATGCCACCGGATGGAGGACTTGCTCAGCACCGTGCGGGATGGGACCGAGAAGCCCGGCGCTGCGATGATCGACGTGCTCCTGTCCGCGACCGACGCGGTGCTGGAATTGGTCGCCGCCGAGGTGGAGGATCGCGACAGCGACATTGTGCCCGCACGGATCGTCGAGCGACTGACCGAAGTCCGTGCGACGGGCGCGGCCGACGACGTCGCACAGCCTCCGGAGGCCGCTGCCGTGCCCGCTGTCGAGTCCGCCGCTGAACCCGTCGTCGAGCCTGCCGCCGAGCCTCTGAACGCGGCGGTCAAAGCCGGGCCTACCAAGGATGGGCCGAAGCAACCCGCGGGGCTGGAGACGGTTCGGCTTCGCGTGGACATGCTCGAGGGGCTCTCGAACCTGACGGGCGAGTTGATGGTCGCGTCGGATCGCCTGCGCCAGCGGCTCAGCGCGGTGAAAGACCTTCATCGCTCGGTGCGCGAGGTGTGCGGGGGGGACGATGGTGACACCGAGCACTTACGGTCGCTCAAGTCGGTGTCGCATGCCACACGCAGCATCTTCGACGATCTGACGAGTGACTTTACGATCTTCGAACCGTTGATTGCGGAGATTCACGAGCGCGTGCTCGACACACGTATGCTCCCGGCGAGCGTTCTGTTCGACAAGCTCCGGCGTTTCGTCCGCGACTATTGTCGCCAGGAGGACAAGCAGGCCGAGCTGCGCATCGACGGGTCCGACACGCGCGTGGATCGTCAGGTATTGGAGAATCTGCGCGACCCCATGGTCCATCTGATCCGCAACGCGGTATCGCACGGCATCGAGCCGAATGACAAACGCAAAGCGTGCGGCAAGGACCCGGTCGGTATCGTGCACCTCACGATATCGCGCCACGGCGAACGTATCCGGATTACGTGCGAGGATGACGGCGGCGGTCTGAACTGCGAGCGTATCCTCGCCAAGGGGGTCGCTAAGGGGTTGGTGTCGGAGGCTGACGCGCCGTCGCTGTCCGACCGGCAGATCGAGCGGCTCATTTTGGAGCCCGGGTTCTCGACGGCCGAGATGATCACGGATGTGAGCGGGCGCGGCGTGGGGATGGACGTCGTCCTCAGAAGGATCGAGGCACTGCGCGGCACGCTCGACATCGAGTCTCAGCTCGGCAAGTACACACGGTTCATTCTGGAGTTTCCCGCGTCGGTCGCTACGCTCGACGGGCTCTTGGTGGATGTCGGCGGGCTGACCTATGTGGTCCCCACTACGTCCGTCCTCCACACGACCGGCATTCGCCTCGCCGACATCCAGACCGTCGGCGGGGAAGCCATGGCGAACATCGACGGGCGTGCCGTGCCGTTGCTGTTGCTGGCGGACCTGCTCGGTCGGGGGCGTGAGCCCGAAGCCGCGCCGAGATTCCTGTCCGCGGTTGTCGTGCGTCAGCGGGAGCGTCACGTGGCGCTCGGTGTGGATCGCCTGCTTGGGACGCAGACCATCGTGGCCAAGAGTCTCGGTGATCACATTGTGCATGCTCGCGGCGTGGCCGGCGCAACCGTCCTGGGGACCGGGTTACCCGCGCTGATTCTCGACCCGGTTGGACTGGTCGACGGTGCCGGTCTGGCGACGGCGTTTTCGACATCGGCGACGACGGCGGTCGAAAGTGACGAGGCATCGGACCCGATTCTCGTCGTCGACGATTCGATCACCACCAGAACGATGGAACAGGGGATACTCGAGGCGGCGGGGTACCGGGTGGATACCGCCGTCACCGCCGAGGACGCGCTGAAGAAGATCGAGGATCGTACGTACCGTCTGTTCGTCGTCGACGTGGAGATGCCGGGCCTCAACGGGTTCCAGTTGACACGCAAGTTGCGACAGGATGAGCGCTTCGCCGAGACGCCGATCGTCATCGTGACATCGCTCGCGAGCCAGGAGCACCGGCGCGAGGGCCTCGAAGCGGGCGCCAATGCCTATATCGTCAAGGGCGAGTTCGATCAGAATAACCTCCTGGATTCGGTGGAAAGGCTGGTGGGTCGGTGATTCGCGTACTGGTCGTGGATGATTCGATTACGGTGCGCAAGGCCATTGTCGAGAGGCTGTCAGCCGGCGGCATCGCCGTTGTCGGAGAGGCCGCGGACGGGGTGGAGGCCGTGGCGACGACGCGACGGCTCCGCCCTGACGTCGTGCTCATGGACATCATCATGCCGCGCATGGACGGCCTGGCGGCGACGCGGGAGATCATGACGACGACGCCGACACCGGTCGTCGTGCTGTCGGCCTACGTGAGCCAGAAAGAAGCATGCCAGACCTATGACGCTCTGGCGGCGGGGGCGCTGGAGGCCTGCGTCAAGCCGACCGGTGACGGGCTCGAGAATGAACACGCATGGGCGGATATTCTCTGTACCGTCCGTGCCGCGGCTGATGTGCGCGTGGCCAAGCTCCGTCCGGCGATCAAGCAGGAGCCGGCGCCGGGCAAGAGCGAGGGCTTTCTGAGCAAGACGACAGAGGCGGCGAAGGAGTACCGGATCGTCGTCATCGGCGCATCGACGGGCGGGCCCGTGGCCATACGCGACCTGCTCCATGCGCTGCCCGCGGACTTCCCCATCCCCATCGCCATAGCGCTGCACTGCAGCACGCAACTCTCCACGTCGGTGGCGGGCTGGCTCGATGTCAATTGCGATCTCAACGTGCGCGACGCGGTGGACAACGAGCCGATCAGCCGCATGCCCGGGACCGTGCTCGTGGCGCCGCCCGGACACAACCTCGAGCTGCGACACGGACGTACGATTCTGCATAACGTCGTGGGCCACCACGACTGCACGCCTTCGGTCGATGTGCTCTTTTCCTCGGCGGCTCAGACCTACGGCAAGGCCACGCTCGGTGTCCTGCTGACCGGGATGGGACGCGACGGCGCGCAAGGCCTTCTCGAGATTAGACAAGGCGGGGGAACCACGATCGCGCAAGATGAAGCATCATGCGCGGTTTTCGGCATGCCCGCCGCGGCCGTCGAAATCGGCGCCGTCGAGCAAGTCGTACCGCTCACGAACATACCCGCCACACTTGTGGCACTGACCGGCGCGGCGTGCGGCACGCCCGATGCGGTCGCGGGCTCGCAGTGACGGACCCGTAAGGGTCGGTTCGCTTTTCCGTCCGTCTATCCGCCCTTCAGGGGGCTTTGGCGTTCGGAAGGCTGATGTGGACCAGTCGTCCGCGTCCTTTTCGGTCGATCGACACGCGCAACTCGCTCTGCTGTTCCACGAGAGCCTCGAACTCCGACGCGCCGGCGACGGATGTATCGTTGACGTGAGTGATGATCTCGAACGGTTTGATGCCGGCGACTGCCGCCTTCCCGCCCGGTTCTACCTTGGAGACGATCACGCCGGGACTGTCGGAGCGTTTCTGGAAGTAGAGCCGCACCTCGAAGGTCAGATCACGCACGGTGAGTCCTAGCCGCTCGAACTTGAACTGGTGACCGGTGTCGTAGTGGGGCGGGGTCTGATCCACCGATGCGCGCTTTTCAAGTACCTTGCCGCCGCGGGACAACTCGATCGTGTATTCCTCTCCGAACCCCAGGTTCGTGAGGGTCTCGCGAAACTCGGTACGCGCCGGAGGCCATGGCTGCGGCAGTTCGTCGAAATACTCCAGCGGAACCTGATCGAGATGCTCCCAGGGAAACGGCGGCATCATCCTGTGCCCATAGGGGTCCAGCGTCACCGGGATCGGGGCCTGTCTATCGTCCACGTGGAGCCGTAGAAGAATGTCACCTTGCTCGAGTCCGCAGGTCTGAGCCGGCGAACCGGAATGGACGTACGACACGAGTGCGCCCATCTCGCCGTCCTCGGTCAGGTGAGCCACGCCGTTGGCACGCGCCAGATCGCGGTTGAGGGCCTGAAGCTCGACGCCGAGCCAGGCGAGCCGGTCTTCTTCCTCAGCGGTCAGCGGGGCGTTGCTGGGATCGATGTGCTCGGACAAGTCGTCGAGAAGCCGGGTCACGTAGTGCGCCGGCGTCAGCCTCGCGCCTTCCGCGCGCCATGACGCCGCCTCGTCCAAGTCCTCTCGTCGACTTATCGGGAACGCGAGCAGCGCTCCGTCCGGACCGAAGATGAAGAGGTTCGACTCGTCACCGGCGATCGTCGGATAGAGCCGCCCCTTCCACCCCACGTCGAGCCCCGTGAGGCGTTCGTGCCAGAGGTGCGAGACGCGCTGTTCGCCGTGCAGACGCAACTGTATTGCCGGCAGGTACGTCTGATCGAGGAGTCGCAAATCGAGATCGGATACTGCCAAGCCCTTTGCCGGTGCGGGCGAATCCGACGCCGGCGCCGCCACAAAACAGCCGAAATCCTCGAGCGAACCTACGAACCGCGCGTCAACGGGGTCGCTATCGACCGGGTGTATCGAAATGCGCTCGAGACGCGCCGTTACGTCCGAACTGAGCTGGGTGAGTACGAGCACCTGCCCGGTGTCGAGGACGATGCCCGGCACGTTCCGCTCCAGGGCGGTGGGATCGTCTTCGTCCGAGTCCCAGCCGCGCCCTCCCCGGTATGAGTACTCGTCTTGTCCGGCTCTTTTCTTTGGGCTGCGAAAACTGAGGTGAACGCGCGGCAGCATGGCGCCTGCTCGCCGATCCATCTTCGCATACCGAGTCTTCAGATCTTCGGTGGTATAGACCGCCCACTTGGCCGGTGAGCCCTTCCAGCCGGCGTTCAAGTCGAGTTGGTCGTTCATGTTCAGTCCGACGGGCGCACCGGTGTTGTCGACGATCAGTGACGCCGAAGGCGCGGCGATGAAGGCACGTCCGGTTTCGCTTGTCGTGACGCGGATCGGCACAGGCAGCACGGCCGTCATCCAGCTACCGTTGGCGCGCCCGTGAGTGACCGCCAGATACGGAGCGGAGCGGTCCGAATCGAAATGAAGCGGCTCCGCGCCTTCCAGTGGCCCGGCGAGTTCGAGGATCACGGCGCGCCGGTCGCGCGCGACGGCGCTCAGGCTCGCCTCGACGGACTGATCTTCGAAGCGAACGCGAATGCTCTTGACGAAGCGCGGTTGGACCATCGGATCGGCGATCACGACGTGCGTGGCGTCGATCAGAAAGCCACCGATCACGGCGGGCCGTTCATCGAGCACGAGTTGCTCCCCATCGCTGCTCCCGTGGTATCTTCCGCAGTTGGGGCACCGCTGGGTGAACCCCGACATTTCCGGGGCCTCGGCGTGATCGTACTCGAGCGTGAACTCGACGCGCACGAGCGACGGGGCGAGCCGTCTTGCGATCTCCAGTTGTGTCTCGGGGGATGCGGTGGCGGCGTCGCTCGCCGCGGCCGGCGTGCCCATAGCGGCTACCATCGCCACAATGGCGAATCGGAGTTTCATAGGCGTTCCTTTCGAGAGCGAGTGCTACTCGCGTTCGTAGTCGCGTGAGAAGTCGAGCACATTCTGGTGCATCATGCCGTTGCGCAGTGTCGACACCATGACCTTGTGCTTGGTCTTACGGTTGGCGATGGCGGCGTTGTATGCCTGCTCGAGGTCACTGAGTGTGCCAATAGTCCGCCCGCCGATATTGAGCAGGATATCCTGCGGCCACAGGCCCGCGTCGGCGGCATTACCGGGGTGTTTCAGTGCGAAAACGAGAACACCTTCTTTGCGGTAGAAGTACAAATCGGGATTGTCGAATTGGTTGATCGCTTTGGCAGTGAAGTCCCAGCGAGGGCAGTCGAGTTCCTCCCCTTCCACCTTCCCTTTCTCCCGCGGTACCATCTCGATGTCGAGTTGGGTTTGGCCGCGGACCAGCGCGAGCGTCGCGGGCTTGCCTTTGGGCAGGGTGCCGAGAAGACGTCGGATCGCCGGAAGACCCTCCTCGGTGACCGCCGTCACGGGCGTAGCACCGACGCGGACGATCCGATCGCGCGGCAGCACGCCGGCTCTTCGGGCGGGGCTGTCGGGATCCGTGGCGGCCACGATGACGCCGTGGTCTTCGTCGAAGTAGATGTTGCGCGAGAAATCCCGCAGCGGTTGTAGCCGAAGCCCGGTCCAGCTCCATTGCATTTCACCCGTCGCGCGGAGTTGTTCGACGACGCGTGTCACGGTCCGTGCCGGAACGGCGAAGCCCATGTCTCCGCCCATCAGTACGCCGCGCGTGTTGATGCCGGCGATTCGGCCGTCGGTGTCGACCAGCGGGCCGCCGGAGTTTCCCGGACTGATGGCGGCGTCGGTCTGGATCCACAGGCTGTATTCACTCTGTTCCGGCAGGAAACGCCTTGCACACGAGACGATGCCGATGGAAACCGACCGGTTCATACCCCAGGGGGCTCCCATGGCCATGACGAAGTCGCCCTCGGTCAACGCGGTATTCTCGGACAACTCGGCAAACGGGTAGGAATCCCCGGTCGCTGTTTCTCGCAATCGAAGCAGTGCCAGATCCGTGTCCTTGTCCGTTCCGAGCACGTCGGCGTGCGCCGCACGACCGTCATACAGAAGGCATCGCACCTCCGTAGCTTTGTCCACGACGTGCCAGTTCGTCACGACCTCGCCGTCGGCGCTGATCAACACGCCGCTTCCCGCGACCTCCTCGAGCGCCTTTTTACCTTGTTCGTGTGTCTCGCGAATGCACTTGATATACACGACCGACGGAAAGACGCGCTGTTTCGCTTGTGCCACGGTCCGGCGGAAATCGAAACGAGTCCACGCGGGATCGGTCTTTCCGTGCCCAGCCGCCTCTTGGGGTTGCGGTGCGGGCGATTGGTCGGAGGTCGAGCCATCTTGGGCGGCCGCCGCGAGGAGTGGCGTGGCCGACACGCACAGCCACGCCATGGCGAAGTTCCACTGAGTTCCGAAGCGCATTGGTTCTGACTCCTCTCGGATATCCGCTGGAAGGTACGGCGTCACCCGACTGTGAGCTGCAAGACTAGCGGCAAGCCGCATTGGCATGAGTGTATGGCAGGTGGCGCCGGGCCGCAATGTAGGCAGTGAATCTTTCTTCGCCGCGTAGCCCGGTGCGAATAGGTGAGCACGATCTCCGCCGCCCATGATGGCGAACAGGCACAACCGCTGCGTGGTTCGGACTCGGTGACGCGTGTGTGCGCTACGGCGTGGCAATCAGTGGCGTGGGCCCAAACCGGCGAAGCCGGCGGGGTCAATCCGCAAGGCGGTAGTAGACGTAGTTGAGTAGGGTCCGCTGTGCGGACCGAAACGAACCCGCGGTCCGCACAGCGGACCCTACTTTGTGACATAGCGACGCCGATAGACCAGCGTGCCGGCCGATACCATGACGAGCGTCATGACGGCGACACCCCACGTACCCAAAGTCGGGATGGCACCGCCACCGGCCAACGGAACGCAAATCCCGCCGCCGCACTCCGAGCCGTCGCCGCACGGATCACAAGGCGCTCCGTCGTTGCCGCCTTCGCAGGTGCCCACGTGGCCGGCTTCGCACGGTGGGTTGACCCTCACCGCCCAGAGCTGCACATCGTCGATGTTCCACCCGGGGTATGTCACGAAGTCGTCGGTCGGGCCCATCGTCCAGCGCAACTGCACCGAAGCCTGCCCATCGGCGACGGCCGAGATGTCGAACGACTGTGCGACCCACGCCGTGTCACTGATGGCGCCGCCGTCGTGATCCCAGATAGTGATCCACGTGCTGCCGTCGTTCGAGGCCGACACCGTGGCGTGATCGAAGTTCGAGGACTCGACGCCCAGCCATCGCCTGAAGCGAAGCTCCGTACGCATCACGCCGCTGCAATCCAGCGGCGCCGAAGTCAGATGCGTCGGCGGAAGGTTGAGCGGATAGTCGCCGTCGAGGTTGTAGCCGTAGACGTTCGCGCTGGTGTGCCCGGTTGTGGGGTCGCCATCATGGCTGCCGCCGCCGGTCGGCTGACCGAACGCCCATTGACCTTCGGTGATCCAGCCTGGATCTACATCCATGTTGAAGCTGTGGATCGCCTGTGGGCTGCCCACCGTGATGGAAACGGTGGCTGTGTTCGAATCACCACCATCGGGAGGCAGACCTCCATCGCTGACTTTGAACTGGAATCCGTCGGCGCCGCTGAATTCGGGTCCGGGTATGTAGCCGACCATGCCGTCGCCGGCCGCCAGCGTGTACGGTGCTGCCGCGATCACTCCCACGCCCGGATCAGTGAGCGTGCCATACGCCGGCAGCGTGAGGATCGTATAGGCCAGCGCCCCGGGCGGATCGGGCTGTCCGTCGTCGCCGGCCTGGAGCGCAATGAGCACGTTGGTATCGACCTCGGTGGTCACATTAGAGTCGGCGGCAGCCGGCGGTTGCGGTCCGCAATCCGATAGTGCGCTCAAGTCCGTTTCGACGAAGCCGGGGACCACACCGGTGCCGGCTGACAGCCCGGCCAATCCGTCCGTGGTGTCGAGGCTCAGGTAGCTCACTCGGATTCGTCCGTCGAAATACATCTCCACCTGGAAGGTGTTGTTGTTGGTGCTGAGGTACTCGGGTACGTCCTGCCATGTCACGGCGATTCGATCATTCAGTGGTTTCCACGATATCGTTCCACCTTGTGTCGGGTCGAGGTCGTCGAACAGAGCCGCGATGCGCGGCAGGGCAAAGTGGTGCGCGAGCGTGTCGGACCACTCGTCGTCACCCGAGCCGAAGGTGATATAGCCGTTGCTGCCGACGTAGAACGTGGAATACGAAACACCGTAGAGGCTGACCATATCGCCTGCCGGCAAGGCAACGGTGGCGAAGTCGTCGATCGCGAGGGTCAGCGTAGTTCCGCCGGTCGGGTCGGTTGGCAACTCGACAATGTCGTAGCGGCAGGGGGCGTAGATGTCCGGTGACCCGTCCGGCGTAAAGAGCAGCGTGCGAAAGTCCAGGTCGTTGTCGTTGCCGTCGAAGTGCTCAGTGTAGTAGTCCGGAATCTCCGGCGTCTGGAAGGAGTAACACGTACCGCCGTTGTCGTCAGTGATTGCGTTGCCCAGTTCGTCTTCGAGGTCGATGACGAAGAAGTAAGTCGAAGTGGCGGTCAGCGACGCAAGCGGGATGGCGAACGAGGTGAGGAACTGCGTGTCGCCGGCTTGAAGGTCGAGGGCGCCGCACGCGAGCCCGAAGCGGACCGTCGCGATCGCCGGCTCGTCGGTAGTGAAAGACACCACGGCGCTGAACGGGCCGGTGACAGCCGCCTGCAGGTCGGACGGTACAGGCGGATTGCAGTCGACGAACGCCTGGTCCGTCACCGTGACGTCGATCCCGCCGAAGCCGTCGTCGGCGTCGACGTAGGCAGCCGTCACCGCATCCGAGTGGCTGACAAGAAGCACGCCGGTAGCGTCCGTCAGGCTGAGGGCGATCGAGCCTTCAAAGCGACCGGTGGCCGGGCCGGTCTCGGTCAGCATCACGAGTTCGCCCAGCGGCTCGGTGTCGGATTGCAGGTGAACCTGCATGCTCTCGACGATCCCCGTATCTGTATCGAGGCCGCAGTCGCTCACGGTGATCCAGGCCGTCGCCTCGCACACGTAGCTTTGGCTATCCAGCGTGATTCGCCCCTGCTGTGGAAACGGATCGTCACACTCGTCGGGTAGGCCGTTGCGATTGCAGTCCTGGCACGCGGCGTCGCCCGGCGCGCAGGACGCGAGGTCACAGCCGTCGGCGACCCCGTTTCCGTTGCAGTCCGGCTCACAGTCGTCGGGGATACCATCCGCGTTGCAGTCGGCGCTGAAGCCGCAGCCCGGCAGGTCGCAAGGGCCGGCCGCCGGCCCGCAGTCGATGTCGCACTCGTCCGGAATACCGTTCAGGTTGCAGTCCAGACCGGCGGCGTGGGCATTGATCACGCCGTATCCCCGCACGAAGAGAGGGTCATGGGTGTCGTTGTTGAAGTAGTAGTCGGCCGAGTTGAATAAGACCGCACGCATCTGATCGACCGTCCAGTCCGGGTGCAGCTCGACCAGACAAGCGACCGAGCCGGCGACCAGCGGCGATGAGATCGACGTGCCGGTAGCGCTGTTGTACGTGGTCGTGTCGTAAGCACCGATGGTAAAAGTATCCACGCCGCGCGCCATGACTTCCGGCTTGACCCGGCCGTCCGCGGACGGTCCGTCCGAGCTGATGGGCGAGCTGGCACCCGTGCTGTCCACGGCTCCACAGGTCAGCACCTGCCATGCGTCGGCCGGTGCGATCAAGTGGGAGGTGGTCGGATCGGTATCATTCCCGCTGTTGCCCGCGGACGTGCAGAAATGCACTCCGTTGGCAGTCGCGATGTTCACGGCGATGGTCGTGACCGCCGTCCGGCCGTCGAGGTCATCCTGCGTATACCAGTCGATGTACCCGAGCGACGAGTTGACCACGTCTCCGCCGTTGGCCTCGATGAATTCCACGCCGGCGACGTAGTTGTCCTCCTCAGCCGGATACTCCGCCGTCGTGTCTTCCGTCTTGCAGAGAATGTACGACGCGTTGTAGGCCGCACCGATCAGATCGCCCGGCGCGTAGGATGCCACCGTGCCGAGGATGAGCGTGCCGTGAAAGTGCTGGGCCGAGGGATCGCCCGGCTCGATGTCGGTGTTACCGTCATTGTTGATGAAGTCGTACTCGGCGACGACCGTCAACGGGCTCAGAGGATGATTGAATGCCACGTGGTCCTGGCGGAAGCCGGTGTCCAGCATTCCGATGATCACGCCGTTCCCCGTAGCGCCGGCTGAGTGCAGGGCGATGAGGTTGATCTGAGTGAGCTGCTCCGTCGCGAGACCGTAGTCCGGGGTACCCCTCGCACTGCGGCGCGGCCCGGCCACGGGCGGTCCCGCATCGAGCGTACGATCCACGCGCCGCCCCTTCGCGACGAGACGAAGTTCACGAACGAACGGCAGCGCGGCGATGTCGTCGAGCTGGTCGTAACGCACCCATATGCTGATTGCGTTTAGCCATTGGCTGCGCGCGTGCACTCGCGCGCCGGTCCTTTCGATCTCGTCCACGTAGGCGGAAGCCACCGGCAGGTCGCGCGTATCGAACAGAGCGCCGCCGCGCGAAGCGTTGTCGCCGCGGATGCTCCGCCGCCAGATGGCGCGGCGGCTGTATGTCCGCTCGACTTGATGCAATGCGTAGTCGTATTCCGCACGCGACCGCACGCCTTTGTCGGTGAAGAAGACCCATGCCTTGACCGGTTCGTCGTTCTGCGTCACTGCCGATGCCAGCGCCGGATGGACCTTCGCCGCGATCGGCGCGTCCGCGAGTGGTGCGGCCGCATCGCCGGCAGGTAGGTCCGGCGTCACCGCAACGGCACTTGTCGATGACCATGTGAGCAGGGCTACGGCAACTAGGCGGTGTGGCAGTGCATGAGGGGGGCGCGGGCGATCGGATGACATGCGTCGCTTCGCCGCTTGTCGAGCAGGCACGATTCCCCTCCCCAGATGTCCAGCTCGAATGCCGGTTTGGCCTCGAGCCGTGTGTTCCAGTGGTGGTCGCGCGGGGGCGGTCTTTGTCGATGCTGGGTCGACCACCCGCAGTGTACCTAAAGCGCCAGGAATCCACAAGATGTGTCGGGAAGCGCAGGCCAGGGCTGCCGTGATTTGGCCGTCAGGCGACGCGCAGGGCCCTCGTTTGGCATCGCACGGGAGTGGATGGGAATCGAACCCAACGTAGCGTTCGTAAGTGTTTTATAGGCAGCAGGTTACGATCGCCCATTCCTCTATCTAACTCACATTCTGACTCACATCGAGTTGGGTTTTCGGGCCGGGGTCAGCGTCTTCCAGCCCGCTCACGAGTCTCTCGTCGATCGCTCGCAGCTAGCCTCAACCGCTTCCAAGGGTGCTCAACCCTGCTTTGTGGCCCGATGCTGCGACGACCCTAGTGTCGGGCCCCAGAGCATCCTATATTGCATCCTTGCTGGCAAGCCTGCCGGATGGAACGGTTCACTCCCTTCGTGGCAGGAGTCGAGAACGCCAGCGGCGATCCGGGATGCCTTACTGCCGAAGCTGCTCTCGGGTGAGATTCGAGTCGGCGAGGCTGAATGTATCGTGGAGGAGGTGGCATGAGCACGATCAAACTCCGTTTCCCGACTGATGACAAAGGACTGGTTGGCCGAGAATGTCCGAACAACGATTGTACCGGACTTTTCAAGATTAAGTTCGGGACAGGACTGGAGGGGACGGACCTGCTCTGCACTTGCCCTTACTGCGGCCACAAGGCTTCTCAGGATGAGTTTTGGACGCACGATCAACTCAAGCTCATGAGATCGGAAATCAAAAGGCAGGTTGTTGACCCTGCGATCAACCAGATGTCGCAACGGCTGGAACGGTCGTTCCGACATCATCGGGGTGTAACTTACAAGGCAAATCGGATCGGTACGTCTCTCTTCCGCTACTCGGAGACGGATCTTGAAACCGACGTTACATGCGACTCCTGCACGCTCCGGTACGCCATTTACGGCGTCTTTGCCTTCTGCCCAGACTGTGGACGGCACAACTCGCAGCAGATCCTCAACAAGAACCTCGACGTTGTAGAGAGAATGCTCGCAATGGCGAACGACGCTGATGCTGACGTCGCCGAGAAGATCAAAGAAGACGCCCTGGAGAACGTCGTCTCTGCCTTCGACGGGTTTGGCCGTGAAGTGTGTCGTGTCAATGCAAACGCAGCTTCCGAGCCCGCGGAGGCTAAGGAGATCTCCTTCCAGAATGTTGCTGGAGCCGAGAGGGGACTCCGGAGGCTATTCGGTTTCGATTTGGCTAGTTGCTTGCAGGCTGATGCCTGGCAGTTCGTGAAACGCAGCTTTCAGAAACGGCATCCATTCGCACACAAGATGGGCGTGGTGGATGACAAATACGTCGCCAAGGCAGATGATCCACACGCCGTTGTGGGTCGCAAAGTTGTCGTAACTGTTGACGAAATCCTGAAGCTGGCCGGGCTCGTGCGCCTGCTGGGGCAGTCATTACATTCGCATTTCTCGGGCGGCGGTGGCGAATGAGCACCCTTGACAATCGTGAGAAACGGAAGCTGGAGGAGTTGTTCGGAATGTCGTCGGGATATGTTCTGGACTTTTCGGACAGAACTTTCGACGAGTTCTTCATCGACGTCGCCAATATCGCAATCCACTCTTCCAAATACCAGCGCGGAGGGACATCCAAGGCTAAGAAGTTACGAGAGTTTTGGCAGATCGAACAAGACGCGCTTGTGGGTCGTGTTCTTCTTGCCTTGATCGACTATTGGCAAGACACTTCAAACGATGAACAAGCAGACTTGGCCGAGGAATGCAGAGGCGTAGCTAAGCGGATGCTCACTCGTGGGTCGAATCTAGGAACGCTGAAGGACGTGACGGCTAGTTTCGACGCGAAGCACCTCGCTCAACAAATTGAGCGGATGGAGAACTCCGTCGAAACGGACCCTGAGCTTGCCATCGGAACAGCGAAGGAACTCATTGAGACTTGTTGTAAGACTATTCTCGCAGAACGGGGTAGCCCCGTAATCGGAACGCCAGATATAACGACCCTGACGAAAGCTACGTTGAAGGAACTGAAGTTGGTACCAGAAGGCATCCCGGACTCGGCACGCGGAACGAAGGTCATTAAGCGCCTTCTCAGCAACCTCGGTACCATCGGCCATGGCTTGGCGGAACTGCGTGGTCTTTACGGTACAGGTCACGGAAAGCATGGGAACGCATCGGGACTTTCGCCACGTCATGCCAGGCTGGCGATCGGTGCTGCGGCCACACTCGCTACCTTTCTGTTCGACACGCATTCAGAAACATCATGAGTAAGAGGTTCACCGAATCAATCGTTGAAGATGCCGCGCTGGAGTGGCTGGAGGGCATGGGCTACTCCGTGGCTCACGGCCCGGACATCGCGCATGACGATGAGTCGCCGGAGTGGGCGTCTACGATCGAACCGTCCTGGTCGAACGGTCTCGCCGGGTCCGACGAACACCAACTCGACGATCCCGCCTCAAACGATCGGCAAGCTGAGCAGGTTTGGTCCTGGTCTCGCCCTCGTTCGTCAACGGACGACCGTCAACGTTCTAAACCTTTACCCCGATGCTCCGGACAGATCCGATTGAGGATCGTCCCGGAACTTTTTTCTTCACGACCTCGCTGCGCAATCACTCGCCGCCGCGTTGCCGTCGATCGCGCCTGAATCGCTCAGGATGATGATTCCCGCCCGCCGCAACCGAGTGCCTGACACGAGGCACTTATTTCGGGTGCGTTTTACGACGCATCCGTCAAGGGCTCTTGTCAAAAAAATCTTGACATTCTTCGGAGGGGTGGTAAATTACCCGCAGTGGTGAGCTAAGGCTCATCACGGACTGCAAATTTCAGACGAGCCCTTCGGGGCATTCCCGATTACATCGCAGTTGCCTTAACAAAGGGATATTTCCACGCCCATCGTGGGCGTGGTCTGAGCCAGAGCCACGTACTTTTGAGGAGAAGCGAAATGGGAATCGACATCACGACCTACCAGCTACCGGACGAGGGACAAGACCCGAAGGTCTATCTGGACGCCTTGCTCGGCTTGAAAGACCGGGCAACAGATTTCTCGCGGTCACTCGGTCGCGTCTCGTGGATTCAAGGGCATATTCTCTTGCGGGCAAGAAAAGTCTGCAAAAGGAAAGGCGATTGGGGGGCGTTTCTTGCGTCGGTCGGCATGAAGAAAGAAACCGCGTACCTGTTGCGTCGAGTAGCGACCGACATCGTCCCTGAGAAGAAGGACATTGAGTACAGCGAAATGCTCGCAATCGTCTTCCCGAATTCTTACGGGAAGCATCTCCGCGACAAAGCGGAGGGCGAGACATTCGACGACCAGGGAATGGTCATACGGAAGTCGAAAACGACCGTGACGACTCAGACGGTCGATAAGGTCTACGCTCGACTTGCGTCGGTCAAGAATTCGATCCAACAAATCGGGGATCGCAACTTCGTTGACAGCAAGCTCGCCCCGGCTCAAGCGGTCGTCAAATACAACCAAGCCCTTGGCGTCATCGAGGTCTGCCGGGAAGAATTGGGCAAGGTCGCCAAGACGCTTGAGGATCGCAAGCAGGCGTTGACCATCACGCCGAAGCCTCCTGCCAAGAAGAGGAAAGCTGCAACGCCCGAGAGTCCCAAGTTGACCGTTAAGCCTGCCAGCGACGGACGGAAGGAAGCGGCGTAATGCTACTCCGGTACTTCGGCAGCAAGAAGAAGACGGGGCGGGACCTCCTGACATACGCCCCGTCTTCCTTCGCCCACTACGTCGAGCCCTTTTGCGGATCGGCAAACATGCTGTGGCATGTACCGACTTCCGCAGATCGCTGGATCAATGATCTCAACTCGGACGTTGTCGCCTTTCATCTTGCCTTGAGAGACGATCCGACTTTCTTGGATCGCCTTTTCGAGTACGCGAAGCTGAAGACGGCGAGCGACTTGCGACATGCCTTCAGCCGGGCAAAGTGGAAGTGGTACAAGACCGGCTGCCCTGTCTCATTCTGGCTGCTCAATCGCTATGGTCATGGTCGGCTAGTCCGTCGTTGCCGCAAGGATCTTGCGAGCTTTGACGCCGTCTACCTCGTCCCAGGAATGCGATTCCCGTATTCCCGCGAGCAAGCGGAGCGGGGGAGAGAGATTATGCAGGGCGTCAAGATCACCCGTCTCGACTACCGTGAAGTCCTGGATCAGGTTTCGGAAGACTCATGGACATTCTTAGACCCGCCGTACCATACGGACGAGAATCTCTATGATTGCCAGTTGACATTCGACGACCATGGCGACTTGAGGGACAGCCTTCAATCGTTTCGCCAACGCTTCTCAATGACCATCGGCTTGACTGAGTTGTCTCACCGGCTGTACCTGCGAGAGAGCCATGGCTTCGACATCCGAGAGCATCACTACGAGACCATGAATTTCCTCAAGGGTGGCTCCCTTCCTTCCGTCGAGTTGTACGTCCGAAACTACTTAAATCCTTAACCTGATCGGAGAGACCGTGATCGATACGACCGAAGTACGTCAACGCCTGAATCGTCGAGATTTCTTTCTCCGCAGATTTCGGGACGCGGCTCGTGAAACACCGTCACTCAAGATCAAGACCATGTTGTCCATTGACGAGAAGGTCGGAACCAAACAGTTTGCCCTGGCTTGGAACCTGCCTCTCGATAAGACCTGCTGTGCGGATCGAGATAGGATCGCAAGCTCGACCTGTCGGGCAATCTGCTATTGCCACAATCAGGTCAAGGATCGGAAGCATATCTATCCCGCTCAATTGCGAGCTTTCGAGATCGCGGAGCGTCTCGACTTTGCTGAGATCATGACCGGAGCGATCCACCACGCGGCTGTCCCGAACTTCCGCCTTCATTCCTTCGGCGACTTCTTCTCGCTGGAGTACATCGAAGCGTGGATCAGCATCGCAACGGAATGCGACGGAGTCACGTTTCTCGCCTATACGAGAGCGTGGCGAGTCTCCGAGTGGATTCCTGCGTTGACCGATTTGGCAGCTATGCCGAACATGAACCTGCTGCTCTCGTTTGACCGGGATACGGGCGTCCCACCTGACATCGCAGGAACCACGCTTGCGTGGCTTGCTGCCACCGACAACGACTCGCCCCCCGTCGAGGCTCATGTCGTCTTCCGAGGAACCGCTGAGAGGACGCCGGAAAGACCACCGAACAGGCGCCACTATCCTCTATCTCGCATCGGTCGCTCACCCGTCTGCCCGCATGACAATGGAAAGCCACGAACTGCCGACTGCGTGAACTGCCGCCACTGCTTCTACAAAGCTCATACCTAGTCGGTACTTCGACCAAAAGTTTTTCTAAATACTGCTTGCGCCTTCGCGTCATGTATTCAATCCTTCATACGGGGTCAAAGAGAAAGAGCCATGTACGTCAACGTATGAGGGAGACTATATGTCCAGAAGACACAACCCAGATCACCAACCGCTCAGCGAACTTAAGAGGGAGCACGTATGCTGCCCCCTCTGCCTGACGCCGATGCGATTGAAGTTTGGTCGATTCGTGTCAGCGGGCGGTCAAAACCGGCCAGTGATGGGCAGGTGAAAACCGGCCATCTTGAGGAGGCGACGATTCGCCGTCACATCTCTTTCAGCCAATGGTTGGCTGGAGGAGTTGCGGATGGCGAATTACCTCGGGATGGCG
>JAJDDX010000426.1 GCA_029260055.1 Phycisphaerae bacterium | reverse complement strand
TGCGCCGGCCGTTGATGCTGCGCACCGAGCGCCTCAGCCCGTTCGTTCCGCCATCTGACATGCCCACCTGGGCGTCAACTACCAACCCCACGGTCGGCCCACGCAATCCTCGTGCCGACCAGGATTGGGGGCACCCATGCCACATCCGTCGTTGACTCAACCCTTCTGTTTTGTTAAGCTCGTGCATGATGCGGTCGCGGGCCGGCGCAGGCCGCATCGGGGGACCATTCCGCAACCGGTACAACCACGGAGGCATCACGATGAAGCCGCACACCGATTCGCACGCCGGACCACGCGACGGATATCGTTGTTCAAAACCCACGAGCGGCTGTCGAGGGTTCGTGAAGCGTTGGTTCATCGCGAATTCGCTCGTCAGCGGGTTCTTCGCCCTGTGCTGGCTGCTGCTGCGCAGCGGCGCCAAACCGAGCCGGCTCGCGTATCCCTGCCAGCAGGCAGCGATCTCAGCCGCCATGCTGGCGTTCGCCGCTCCGCTTATCGCCGCACTCATCGCCGTCCGCCGAGGCGTCCTGCGCGGGTTGCGCACACCGAGAGGGGTAGGCCTCGCCGGCCTCGGCTTGTTGGTTAGTGCAGGCGCATGGGGCTACCTCGTCCGTGCCGACGAGTACAGCGGCCCGGTGATGACGCCGCGGGGCGGCTATCGCGCTGCCGTGTATAGCGTCACCGAATGCCCGCAGAATTCGCTCGGCGCGCGCTTCGTCGGGATGGACAACCTCGTCAGCCTGATGGGCCGGGAAGGGTTGAAGTTCTATCAGTCGGCCACGGAATCGCCGGTGGCCGGGCCGGGCGGTATCATCGCCGCTGACGACGTCGTGGCGATCAAGATCAACTATCAATGGAGCCAGCGCGGTGGCACGAACATCGATGCGCTGCGCGGCCTGGTCTGGTCCATCGTGAACCACCCCGACACGTTCAGCGGTGAGGTCGTCATCTGTGAGAACACGCAGTTCGTCACCGGCGCGGAAGTGGACGGGTTCGACCGGACGCAGAACAACGCCCAGGACTACGACCTGTCGCCGCACGACGTCGTGGTCGAGTTCCAGGGCCTGGGTTATTCCGTGTCCCACTACGCATGGAGGACCATCCGCGGCACGCAGGTCACCGAGTACGATGCCGGCAACATGAACGACGGGTATATCGTCTACGGCTACGACAGCGCCCTTCACGGCGCGGTCTCATACCCGAAGTTCCAGACCGACTACGACACGTACGTCAGCCTCAAGCTGGGCATCTGGGATCCTGGAAACAGCACCTACGACCGCAACCGCCTCAAGTTCATCAACATGCCCGTGCTCAAGAGCCACGGCGGTTACCAGGTAACCGCGGCGGTGAAGCACCATATGGGAACAGTCACGGGATCACTCGGCACGAGTTCGCACAGCGCCATCCATTACGGCGTCCTCGGAGCCATGTTGGCGGAAACTCAGCCGGCGGACCTGAACATTCTGGATTGTATCTGGGTCAACGATACGCCGGGCACGGGCCCGGGATCGAGCTACGGGTCGGCCACCAGAAAAGACCAATTGGTGGCGAGCCTGGACCCCGTGGCGGCTGACGTCTGGGCCACCACGTACGTCCTGGGGCCGGCTTTCGGAGCCGAGAACCCCAACAGCACCTTCCGCCAGTACCTGGACAACTCGATGAACTACATCCTGGCGGCGGGCGATGATGCCACCAACGATCTTGACCAGATCGACGCGTACACCTGGAACGGCGACGGCGACTTCGACAGCGACAGTGATGTCGATTTGGCTGACGCCGCCCAGTTCGCGCAATGTTACAGCGGACCCGGCGGCGGCGTGGGCGCCGGCTGCGACCGCGGCGACTTCGACGATGACGGTGACGTGGATTGTGACGATTGGGCGGCGTTCGAAGCCGTGTGGACGGGTCCGGGCAGCGTGCCGCCGCTGCCTCAATGTTCCGGCGTCATCATACCGAGGCCGATGGCAGATAGTGCCATCGACATCGCCGGCACGGTCAGGCCGTGCGTGACCGACGAAGACTGCGTGGTGGGGCTGCTTTCCGATTCGCAGATGGCCTGCATCCCGGCCCCGTTTGACGGCGGCGGACCCGCAACCTGTTATGTGAAGCGAAACAAGTATCTCTCGATCGACGCGAACCCGAACAGTGCGGGCACCGATACGGCTCGGCGCGTGCAGCTCGTAACGGGCGAGACGCTCGGTTGGGTCGGCCCGCCGCTTCAGGTGGACGTGAGCGGCCCCGAGGTAAGCCCGCAGTGGCTTGCACGCGTCCAGGACACGGCCTACTACATGGACTGGACCATTGTCGGCACGGTGCATCTGGGCGATTGCGAGATCGTCCCGGGTACGACCTATGAGATTCAGGCCATCGTCGACGGCAGCGACGAAGCCGACGAGGCCGCCTACTCCCAACCGTTGGTGCTTGGAACGGTCACGGCATTCGGCGATGTGGTCGGGAGTTTGGCCGGTTCGCCGCCCGACGGACTCCGGAACTTCACGGACATCCTGGCGGTCGTTCGCGGATACCGAAGCGAACAAACGGAACCGAAGGTGTGGCTCGACCTGAAGGGTGGTACGGAGGCGCCCGAGGTTCCGGACTTCAGCGACATCAACTTCGCGGACATCTACGCCACGGTGGCGGGTTTCCAGGGCGAGCCCTACCCGTTCGCGATGCCCTGTGAATGCCCCGGGCAGACGTGTCCGTAGCGTACCCGCACGCCCTGCGACTCGACAAAGCGGGGCTTGCGTCTGACCACGCTTTGGGGCAGTCGCGTGTAGGCGTGCCGCCATGTCTCCGTGGGCTCTGTGTCCTCTGCGGTGGAAAGAACCCGCGAGGCACGTCTCGTTCCTCGACGTGCCCTACCCGGCTGCCTGGCGGGCTGCTTTTCCCTTCCCCCACCCTGCGGGAGTACCCGAAGGATGGGGCACCCGCACCCGCTGATGACTGACAGCGCCACCTAGCGGGGTCGCCCCTTACGGTCGCGGTTCGGCTTGGCGACCGACCCCGTGCCGTAGTTCACAGGGTAGGCCGTTAGTTTTCCTAACTTACCGCCGGACCGCGTTGCCACTCGGGCGTGCGCCGTGCGCCACATTGTTACTTCAAAGGCCCGTGTCGTACTTCCATTGGAACCTGTTGGGTAAGATGTGTGACCGCGCCCGGGTGCGTTCCGTTCGTCCGAGCGACACTGGTCAGGCACAAATAATCGTTGACAGCATGCGCGGCCGTCTGGTACATGCGATGTGTAGATTCGCGAAAAGGGCCTCGCGATGACGGGCAGGCCGGTATCTATTGGGATGCAGCCGCAAGGTGTAGCGAGCGCGCCGAGCATGCGTGCGCGTCCATGTGCGTGAACGCGCCGCGCCGCGGATGGTCGCACGGCGTGTCGTGAGGCCGACGTCGACATCCGAATAAGGAGCATGGCATGTCAGAGTGCCCCCCGAGCCGACCGACGACGTACGACGTCCTCACCCAACACGGCGTGAGCCGGCGCGACTTCATCAAGTTCTGCACGGTGACAGCCGCCGCTCTTGGGCTCGAACCCACGATGGCCGGCAAGATCGCCCACGCCCTGCAAACCAAGCCGCGCATTCCGGTCCTGTGGCTCCACGGCCTGGAGTGTACGTGTTGTAGTGAGTCGTTCATCCGCTCGTCCCACCCGCTGGTCGGGGACGTGGTGTTGAACATGATCTCGCTGGACTACGACGACACGCTTCAGGCGGCTGCGGGTCATCAGGTCGAGGAAATCCGAAAGCAGATCATCAAGGACTATCCGGGCGAGTATATCCTCGCCGTCGAGGGCAACGCCCCCACCAAAGATGGCGGCGTGTACTGCACTATCGCGGGCGAAGCCTTCACGGACATCCTGTTGGAGACGGCTGAGCACGCCAAGTACGTGGTGGCGTGGGGCTCGTGCGCGTCGAACGGGTGCGTGCAGGCGGCGCATCCGAACCCGACCGGTGCCGTACCGGTCAAAGAACTCATCCACGACAAGCCGATCGTCAACGTCCCGGGTTGCCCACCCATCGCCGAGGTCATGACCGGTTTGCTGACGCACCTGCTGACGTTCGATCGGTTGCCCGAGTTGGATCGTGAAGGTCGACCCAAGGTGTTCTACGGGCAACGGATTCACGACAAGTGCTACCGTCGTTCCTTCTTCGACGCGGGGCAGTTCGTCGAGGAATGGGACGACGCGGGAGCCAGGAAGGGTTGGTGCCTCTACAAGATGGGGTGCCGCGGGCCGACAACGTACAACTCCTGCTCGACCTTCAAGTGGAACGACGGCGTGTCCTTCCCGATCGGTTCGGGCCACGGTTGTATCGGGTGTAGCGAGGCGAACTTCTGGGACAACGGCCCGTTCTACGAGCGTCTCAGCGCAGTGCCGATTCCGGGGGTCGAGTCAACGCCGGAGCAAGTCGGCAAGGTGCTGGCGATCGCCGCGGGCGGCGCGGCGGCAGCCCACGCGGTGTCGGTGGCGATCAAGAAGGCGAAAGACGGGAAGGACGCGGATTCCAAGGGTGACGCCGGAGCAGCGCAGGCCTAACGCGGGGAGAGACACAAATGGCAAGCAAACGAATCGTAGTCGACCCCGTCACGCGAATCGAAGGCCATCTTCGCATCGAGGCCATGCTGGGCGATGACGGCGTGATCGCGGACGCCATGTCGTCCGGGACGATGTGGCGCGGTATCGAGGTCATCCTTAAAGGACGCGACCCGCGGGACGCCTGGGCCTTTACGCAGCGTATCTGCGGTGTCTGCACAACCGTTCACGCGCTGGCGTCGATCCGCTCCGTCGAGAACGCGCTGAGCATCAAGGTGCCGAAGAACGCGGACATCATCCGCAACATCATGTTCCTCACGCAGATGGTGCAGGACCACGTCGTCCATTTCTACCATCTGCATGCGCTGGACTGGGTGGACGTGGTCTCGGCGTTGAGCGCGGACCCGAAGGCGACAGCCGAGCTGAATCAGGCCATCTCGCCGAGTTGGCCCATGTCGAGCCCGGGCTATTTCTCCGACGTCAAGGCGACATTGCAGAGGTTCGTCGAGTCGGGGCAGCTTGGCATCTTCGCAAACGCCTATTGGGGCCATCCCGCCTACAAGCTGCCGGCCGAGGCGAACCTGATGGCGGTCGCCCACTATCTCGAAGCGCTGAAATGGCAGAAGGAACTGGTCAAGATTCATACCGTGTTCGGCGGCAAGAACCCGCACCCTAACTACCTCGTCGGCGGCATGCCCTGTGCAATCGACCTCGACAGTGACAACGCAATCAACATCGAGCGGCTCAACATGGTCAAGCGGCTGATCCAGGAAGCCAAGGCCATTGTCGAGCAACTGTACATTCCCGACCTGCTCGCCATCGCCTCCTTCTACAAGGATTGGGCGGGTATCGGCGGCGGGCTCGGCAACTACATGACCTACGGCGACATCCCGCAGGCGGGCGTCGACAGGCCGGAGCACTTCCGCTTTCCGCGTGGAGCGATCCTCGGAAAGAACCTCGGCGAGGTCTTGCCGCTCGACCCGACGGACACGACACAGATTCGCGAGGAGGTGAGCCACTCGTGGTACGACTACCCAGCCGGCGAACCTGCGCTGCACCCGTGGGAAGGCGTGACGGAGCCGAACTACACCGGCCCGAAGCCGCCCTACAAGCAGTTGGACGAAAACGCGGCCTACTCGTGGCTCAAGACGCCGCGTTGGCGCGGCAACGCCATGGAGGTCGGACCGCTCGCTCGGATGCTCGTCGGCTATGCGAGCGGGCGCGAGGAGTTCAAGGCGGTCGTTGATCCGGTACTCGCCAAACTGGAGGTGCCGGCGACGGCGTTGTTCTCGACGCTGGGGCGGACGGCTGCTCGCGGGCTCGAGACACAGCTCGGCGTACAGTGGCTCATGGAGGAGTACGAGAACCTGATTGCCAACCTTAAGGCGGGCGACTACGCCACGGCGAACACCGACCTGTGGGAGCCGTCAAGCTGGCCGCGCGAGGCGAAGGGCTTCGGCTTCACCGAGGCCCCGCGCGGCGCGCTGGGGCATTGGGTCCACATCAAGGACGGCAAGATCGAGAACTACCAGGCGGTGGTGCCCTCGACATGGAACGCTTCGCCGCGTGACGCCGACGGCGGGCACGGCGCCTATGAAGCTGCCCTGGTGGGTACGCCGGTCGCGGACCCGGAGAAACCGGTCGAGATCCTCCGGACGATCCACTCGTTCGATCCCTGTTTGGCGTGCGCGTCACACGTGTTCGGGCCCGACGGGCGGAAGCTCGCTGAGGTCGTCGTGCGATAGGAGGTTCAACATGGCAGGAACCGTCACGAGCGCCGGCGCGGCAGGGGCTTCGACGGGCGAGGCCCGCTACCGGCGAATCTACGTGTGGCAGAGGCCCATACGCCTGTTCCATTGGGTCAACGCGCTGGCCATCACGGCCCTGTTCTCCACCGGGCTCTATATCGCCAGTCCGGTTTTGACTTCGACCGGCGAGCCGTATGACAACTTCGTCATGGGTCGCGTTCGGCAGATTCACTTCGTGGCGGCGTTCGTCTTTGCGATCGCGTTCATGTGGCGCATTTACTGGTTCTGGTTCGGCAACACGTACGCCCGGTCGGGCTTCCCGTACGTCTGGCGGCTTGCCTGGTGGAAGGATCTTTTTCGACAGGCGTTCGATTACCTCCGGCTGGACTTCGGGCATATCCACCTTGGCCACAACGCCCTGGCCGGCCTGTCATATACGATCTTCATCATTGCCCTCGGGTGGGCGCAGATGTTCACCGGGTTTGCGATGTACTCCGAGTCGAACCCGGGCGGCTTCTTCGACGGGCTGGTCGGTTGGGTGCTACCGCTGCTTGGCGGTTCGTTCCGGACGCACATGTGGCATCATCTGTTTGCCTGGATCTTCGCGACCTTCGCGATCGTTCACATCTACATCGTTATTCTCGACGGACGGCAATACCGCAACGGCCTGATCAGTTCGATGATCATGGGCCGGAAGTTCGTCCGCGTCGACGACGAGGATGAGAGTGGCTGATCAACGGGATCACGGAGTCGCCCCGGTACTCGTCCTGGGTCTGGGGAATCTGCTACTCAAGGATGACGGCGTCGGGCTGGAGTTGCTCAAGCGGCTCGAGCCCGACTTTGTCGATGATCCGCGCGTCGAGTTCGTCGACGGCGGTACGCAAGGCCTGGCGCTTGCCCCCTACCTGCCGAACCGATGTGCCATGTTGATCTTGGACGCGGTCGCCCTCGGCACCGAGCCGGGGGACGTTCATCACCTTCCCGACGCGCGAAGCACGCCTGCCACTCGCAGCACGACGGCTCATGAAGGCAACGCAAGCGAACTGCTGGCGGCCGCAACCCTTATCGGAGAATGCCCCGAGACGGTTGCACTCGTCGGCATCGAACCCGATGATGTCAGCACGGGCATTGGGTTGACGGAGCGGGTACAAAGTGCGTTGCCACGAGCATTGAAGCTCGCGAAAGACACCCTCGGCACACTCATCCAACCGGAATAGCAGACAAACGGGCATCGCGCAGCAAGGCGGCGCCGAAGATGGTCGGTGACCACCCTCGGCGCCGCATCGCATCGGGCGAAAAGCCCGCGATATTTCTGATCAGCAGAGCTTACTCTTCGCGCTGCTTGAGCGGGAAGTGCTCGTGCGTGCCTTCGTCCTTCTTCTTGGCGTAGTCGAACGTAGCGCCGGCGGCGATCGTCGGGCTCTCGTCGTTGTGGCATTCGGCGCAGACGGACTCGTCGACCTTGCGCATGCCGGCCGCGTAGAGTTCTTCGACCTTGTACTTACGCTTGGACTTCATGATCTCGTCGAAGATCTTGACGTACGCGCTACCCGGACCGTGGCACGACTCGCAGCCCACGCCCATGCGGGCCTTGGCGGCACGGACGGCCTTCTTGTCGTCAGCGGCGGCCGTCTCGTAACCACCCGGCTTGCCGAAGCCGACGGTGTGGCACTTCAGGCAGGCAGCGTCGGTGGTATAGTCCTTGCTTGCGTCGAGGCCGTGCTTCTCCTTCGCTTCCTTGGCCTCACCGGCCTTGAGCGTGTCGAAGGCGCTGCCCATCTTGGTCTTGGCCCAGCTCTTGTGCTGCTTGCTGTGGCACTTCTTGCACTTCTTGGAGCCGACGTAGGTGTAGGCCGACTCGTCGCCGAGCGCCGGCAGGGAGGCCGTTACTGCGGTGGCTGCGACGACACCCTGATCGGCGGCCGTCGCCGACGCCGTCATCCACAAACCGAAACCGAGACCGACACACGCGCACGTGGCGACCAACGCTGATCTAAGCGTCATGATCATACCCTCCAGCAGGTTTTAAGCCGTTCTTCCGATGCCCGTGGCCCGAACAGTGACCACGCCAAGCTGGGGATGGTATCGCGTTGGCAACGAGCTGGCAAGATCGGCTCCTCCTCGCACGGACCCCGTGCGTCGCGGTCCGGGGCGAATCCAGCCGTTCCCGGCGTTGCGGTCGGGCAACTCTAGCACCGCTCTCCGAACCGCGCGCCTCGGGCAGCACGTCCGCCGCTAACTGTAGGATCCGCGGGGCGGGGATGTTTTATCTGCCGGGACCCGCGCCCGACATCACTTTGCACGGCAGCCCCGCCGTGACTCGCGGATCCTGCGTATACCGCGATCCCCAATCGTCACTCGCCATCCTCACATCGCCGCAGGCCGTCGCCGCCGGCCGAGCACGACAGTCCCCACCGTCAACAACAGCAGTGTCATGACGGACAGACCCCATTCGGACACCGCGGGAATAGGCTGGGGAGTCCCAAGGACGTACTCTAAGCCCGGCCCATTCGGCAGAAACGCGACCCTTCCCGGCGAAGGAGTTTTAAACCTGACGGTTGACCCGATAACATCAACGTCGTACCCTGGAGTTGACGACATCGCATCCCCCAAGAGCACCGCCAATTCGTTAGCTGTAGTATTGGTGGGTGCGTCAAACGATACGTCTATTCCACCGGCACCTGTCACCTCAAAGTGGCCGGGCGCAAGCAAGAAATCCTCGCCGGTGTCCGGATCGGCATCAAAATCGAACTCAGATTGAACTAGACTGATGAAGTTCTCGACTTCTAGATTGACCACTGCGTCAAGACTCCCGTTTCGTGTCGAAATCTCTGACACGTCCTCTGCCATCTCAACAAACTCAGCCTCAGGGGTCGCGGCCCCGGGAACCTCCGCGTTGATCGAGTCTGCCAAGGCGGTGGCCATCTGAGACGCGGTATAAGTTCCTTCCCCGAACTTGACGGTCCCACGCTTTGTCACACCATTCCTGGTGACGTCCCATTTAATGGTCTCGCTGCCCCCCTGCGGTACGGTGAGGCTGGTAGCCACAATCTCAAACAAGTGTCTTTCTGCACATACGGCGTTCGGTATCGCGCCGCCAACGTTGAGAGCTACGAAGGCCCCAATAATGAGACAGTGCATGGAGCGGAAACCGCGTGGTAGGCTGAATCGTCCGTTTATCGCGTTCATGAGACTTCCCTTTCTGTCTTTGCCTGACTCGGCCAGGCTGCACCCGGTGCTTCGGCCGTCGAGATGACGGAGTATCTAAGTTAAGTGCGTCCCGCGCGCACAGCGCGCTTCGGTCGCCGGGAGTGGGCCATGCCCACCGGATCATGGAACGTCGCTGGACCCGGAGCCGGCGGCGCACGAGGATATCCACGGCGAAAACACCAGGGCTGGATTGCAGGGATGACTTGCGATGGAAGCCCCCCCACGGCGTTCGGCGCTGCCCCCAATACCCTCTCGGTCGGAAGCCTGAAGCGGGCGCCGCTCAGAATGGTGACCAGCGAAGTGTTGGCGAAGGCGGCCAGGAAGGCTGTGAAGACGTAGCAGAGGAGGCGGGCGAACCAGTGGAGACGCGGGCCTTCACCGTGCGAGCCAGTGAGCAGGCCATCCTTGGGTGAGGCTACGCCGTAAAGGTGAAGGACGGCCTCGAGCAGGGTCCAGCCCAGAGCCAGCGTCAAGAGCTTGAAGCCGATCGCCCGCGCGGGCCGGGCGGCAAGGCCGACATACACTGCAGGGATCACTGTCAAGAGCCCGAGCAGTAACGCCGACGGTCCCAAAGCGGGTGCCATGGTCTCGACAGCAGGCGTCGGCCCGGCTGTGGAGAACAGGTACAGAGAGGCGCCCCACAGCGCTCCGGCCAGCGCTGCCGTCGCTGAGTGTAACCATCGGACAGCCACAGACAACGGCAGTAGACTGATCCAAGCCAGCCAATGGTGCTCCGGCGCCCGCAAGACCACAGCGGTCAGCAAGCCGCTGAGCAGCAGCAAGACCAACGCCGCCAACATGCCCGCCAAGTGGAATAGGCGATGTGCCGCCATGCCCCGGATTATTACATATCCTCGCCGCCCGTGCGTCGGGGTTTTCCCGGATGTGGCGATTTGGACGCCCAGTGCCGATGGCTTAGGACGGTACCCGCGCAGCCGCGACTCCCTTTATGCGAATACAACTGCAACTGCTGCAGTGCAATATCTACTTGGCGGACCCCGCACGGATTGGACGGCCGGGCGAAGTGCTCGCTTATGAAGCCCACGAGAACGGACGGAATACGCACGGAAGTCACGTCAGCGCCTGTTTCTGCCGCACGTGCGGCGCGCCCGAAAACACACAACTGTGAACAGAACCACCGAACCCGGGCGAGAATGTCTACCCCTTCGCGCCGCGACACCGGGCGCAGTACGGGTAACAGCGCTACACGCCCGGCTCGAACATATGGTTGACTTCGTCGTAGGTGAGGGCGTCAGCCGTCATGGATGTGTAGGTGCCGGATTGGAGGGTTTCGCGGGCGATCTGGCGCACTAGGGCGAGGGCGGCTCGCATGGGGCGCGGGCCGAAACTGACCCGTGCAATCCCGATCTCTTCGAGTTCGTCGATCCGTGGTGAGTCGGCTCCGGCGATGATGTTGAGGGGGCAGTCGATCTCGGCAACCAGCGTTTTCATGGCGGCCCGATCGAGCAGGCCGGATACGTCCGGTACGAAGATGCAATCCGCGCCGGCCGCGCGGTATGCATGGGCCCGCCGAACCGTCTCCTCGATTCGGCGAGCCGTGTCCTCTTGTGATATCAAGAACACATCGGTGCGGGCGTTGATGACCAGGGGTACACCGACCGAGTCCGCCGCCTCGCGCATCGCGGCGATCTTCTCGACCTGCAGTGCCAGATCAGCCAAACAGCCCGACGCACTGCACGCACCATCCTCGATGTTGACTCCCACGGCGCCGGCCGCGAGCACCGCACGTGTCGTGTCGGCTACGCCCTCCGGCGAGTCGGCATATCCCGCTTCGATGTCGGCACTGACGGGCACAGCCACGTGCTCGACGATGCGCCGCAGGACCGCCAGGGTCTCCGTCAGGCTCATTCGCTCGCCGTCGGGGTAGCCCAGCGTGGCCGCGATGCCTCCGCTGGTCGTGCCGATGGCGCGGTAGCCCTCCATTTCGAAGATGCGGGCGCTGACCACATCCCAGGCGTTGGCGAGCACGAGGATCGGTGGCGCCTCATGAAGCGCAAGGAATGCCTCTGCCTTTTGGCGTTGTTGCTTTGAAGTCACTGGAGATCCTCGTGCTCCGTGAACGTTGATCCGACGGGTGGCATGGGCAAACTCGTTTGCCCATGCGCGTAGGCCGTCAAGGGACACGGGCAAGCTGCTGCTTGCCCATGCCACCCATCGTCGGCCCTTCGAGTGCGCCCTCGTTCAGTCATCACAGCGCTGCGGGCCTTGTACTCGGATCGTCCCTCGACCCGCGCCGGGCCACATGGCGAACCGGTTGGTCTTGGCTCATTTACCTCCCCCGCAGCCGACGACCTTCTTCGTCGACTTCGCCGTGGTGGCGACGCCGGTTTCGGCGCTGGCCAAGTCGTTCTCGACCTGACGCAAGGCACTGCGCAGGTCCCGCATGCGGGCCTCGGGCACGTCCTTGCCGGCCCCGATCAGTCGCTCCAAGGCCACCTTTCGCGCGGCGAGCAGCGCGTCGGACATACTCGCTTCGATGTGCGGCTTGATGCCTACGCCTTCCCAGTTGGTCTTCGTGATCGGGTTGATCGCTCGCGCGAATGGCACCATCATCGAAAAGACTTCGTTGACCTGCTGCCGAAAGACCGGATGTGCTCCTCCGCCGGTGGTCTCGCCGACAATCGTCGCCCGCTCGAGGTGCTTCAGGTTGTACGTGAACTCCTCAGCACCCGAGAACGTGTACGCGCTCGTCAGCACATACACGGGAACCTTCTGGCCGAGACGCTTGCCGGGCACGTCCGTTCTGGTCCAGGTCTCGCTCGTGCTGTTGTCGGGTCGGTGATAGAAGCTGTTCAGGTGTGTCCGCTCGTCGAAGAGATAACCCGAGAGAAACGCGATCATGTGCGGCGACCCGCCGCCGTTCTCCCGCAGATCGACGATGAGGGCGTCGCTGTTGGCCAGGAAGTTCATGGCGGCCGCGGCTGTGGGTTCGGACTCGGGGCCGTGGTGGAACATGTCTAGCTTCAGGTAGCCGATGTTACCGGGAAGGTGCGAGACTTCCTCGAAGCCGTAGTTCTTGTATTTGTCCGGCGCCCACCAACTCTCGTCATCCTCCGTTTCCTCGCCGCAGCCGCCATCACCGCCGCCCGCGCGTACGTTCAGGTGCTTATCGTGGCTGATCGCCTGCAGGTCCTTGGTAAGGACGCTTGCGAACAGGTCGGCGCTGTCAAGTTCGTCGTACTTGCCCTCGGCCAGATTCTTGCGCACGGCGTCGGCCATCTTGCTTCCGATTTCCGGGTAGACGTACGACTTGTCGAGTTCGGCCGCGACCTTCTCGACGGTATCCGCCCGGACCTCGCCATCGATCGAGCCGTACGTACCGCTCAGCATCCCCGGTTCCGCGCTGATCGAAATGCGTATGCCCAGGAGGCCGTATGGCGGCTCTTCCTCCAGTTCGAAGTCCATGACCAAACCGACACCGGTCGAGCCGTTCGCGGAGACCGTGATGCCGCGCTCGCCGTCCGCTACGACGCCCACGACCTCGATACGACCCCAGTCGGTGTAGAGTTCGCGGTACATCTTCAGGCGGTCCTTCATGGACCGACGCTTCAGGGCTGACTTCGCGCGGTGTTCCGTCTCGAACGCCCCCATAATCTCGGCGTCACCGGAGTTGAAAGCCTTGATGTAGCCCTTCGCCATCCGGCCTGCGATCGTGTCGGGGAAGGTCACTGCCGCCGCGGCACCGGCTGTCGGCTCCGCGAGACTCGTGCCAGGTACAAACGTGAGCGTCAGGGCGACCAGGCAAGTTCCCGCGATGACCATTCTGTTATTCAACATTCTGTGGCTCTCCCGCACGACTGCAGCCAGATTTGTATGTTCTCTTCACATCCGCCTGCCGGGCCGTCTCCGGGCGGCCGGAGCGACGGATTGAACGCGACGACGCGCTCCGGTTGTCGTAGCTCAGTCCTTGGCCACCTTGCCGGTGCCACTCTTTCCCGAGACGCCGCACGGTGCCGGTCGCGTGGCCACCTCGGGCGTACCGTTTTTGACCGCTTCCACGATCTCCTCGGGCAGCTCGAACTTGTTGGTCGAGAAGTCGACGTTGAACTTGATGCTATCGGTGACGAAGACCATCTCCCGCTTGCTCCCGCACATGTCGAACGCCTGCGCGTATTTGTGGGGCAGCAAGATGCCATCGACCCATTTGTAATCGCTGATGGTCAGTTGGGCTTCCCTCGTCGGCATGTGTGACGAAAGGCGGGTCTTCGTGCCCTTGACCACGAGGTTCGTCTTCTTGTCGTAAAACCGGGTTTGTTTCGGGCCGTGGTTGGGGGTTAGGACGACCTTGTAGCATGCCTTGCCGTCGACGGTTTCCTCAGCGACGCACTTGGCGTCCTTATAGTACTTCCGCCACTGGTCGATCTGGTCGAAGGCAGCGGCGTCGAGGTTCGCGGCAAGAGGCTCGCCTTGATCGACCAGCGCCCCGGTTCCCTCGGAAAGATACCAGGAGACTTTGCCGTCGGCTCCGCTGCGCACATTCCCGACTGCCTCAGACTCGATGACGGACGCCACCATGTTCGGCCTTGCGCGGTATTCGGTCATGGTGTCTTCGAACCCCATGCCGACGTGGACGACGCGCTTGGTTGCCACGCAGTTGTGGAGTTTGGCGTAAGCCGCCTTGCCGCCGGTGACTTCGACGTACTTGTCGAGAAGCGTGGCGGCGTCGGGCAGCTTGGCATCCCCCGCATGGGCGGACGTGGACATCGCAAGCCAACCGAAAGCCAACACGGAGAGCGTCAGTATCGTCCGGCCTGCTCGTTCGCCGCGCGATGTGCGAGCGTGTTCGTTCGGTCGCATGTGAATCTCCTTGTCGTGACCTCCGCCCACGTTAGAGACGGTGGTCAGGGATGTGTCAGCTCAAATCAAGCGCGATGATCTTCCCTCTGTCGCGCACGAAGAGCGTCTTGTCCACGAGTGTCGGCACCGTCCAGGTGAGCGCGTCGAGAACCTGGGCGCTCGATACAATCTCGATGCCCTTCGGCGAGACCTTCGCCAGTGCAAGCTTCCCGCCGTCGTCGAGCAGGATCACGCGTCCGTCGGCAAGGATCTGATTAGTCGCTCCGAAGCCGCGCTGTCGATCGACGACTTCTCCCGTCTTGATATCGATCGCGGAGAGGAACGTCTTGGCGTCCCCGCTCGACGTGTAGACGTAGTCTCCGACGCGAATCGCGTTCCATTGGAAGACACGTATTTTCCGGTTCATCCAGACTTCTTCGACCTTCGTCTTGCCGCCCTGCTGTGCCAGCTTCAACACGCGCGTGCCGCCGACGCCCTTCGTCGCCACCCAAAGTAAGTTGTCCTTGCCCCAGATCACCGATGTGCAGTTGACCTTGCAGAAGTTGACAACCGGGTGGCGCCACAGGAAGGCGCCGCTGCCCGGGTCCATGCCGACGACCTCGGTCGGTGAGAAGAAGACGACCTGGTCTTGGCCGTCGACGTTGATCAGCACGGGGGAGGCGTAGCTGACCTCACACGGCTTACTGCGCCATACGGGCTTGCCATCCTTCGGATTCAACGCCACCACACCGTAGCGCTCCCCGCCAACGAGCGTAATGATCGCCCCCTTGTGGAGGAGCGGGCTGTTGGAGTAGCCGTAGTACTGGTAAGGCGCGCCGAATTCTTCGACAAGGTCGTGCGACCAGATCGTATCGCCGGTCTTGATGTCCAGGCAGTGCATCAGGCCGGTGAACCCGACGGTCACGACTCTGTCACCCAAGACGAGCGGCGTCGCGCTGGGGCCCTGTCCATAGGTGGTGGTCTGATCGGGATGGGGTGTAGCTTCGCAACGATGTTCCCACACGGTCTTTCCGGTCTCGGAGTCGAGGGCGATGATGATCTCGTCGTCGCCCTCACGATACATCGTGTAGAGCTTGCCGGCCTTCGCTGCGATGCCGGAGAAACCTTCGCCCAGCGAGTGCTCCCACAGCCGCTTCGGGCCGTCCACGGGCCATTTCTGAGCGAGGCCGGTGGCGCTGACCTTGAAGTCGCGGTCGGGGCCTCCCCACTGCGGCCAATCCGCGGCGATGGCGGATGAGCCGATTGCCATGCACACAAGGACCGGAACGCACCATCGCAGAAAAGCCCGGTCGGTACCGTGTCTAACCGTCGTTCGTGTGTCCATTCGCTGCCTCTTTGCCATCAAGATCGGCTGCTTCATCACGAGATAAGGGGCGCTCCGATGAGCGCCCCGTTGCGTATACACGAGTGTACGTCGCCGGCAACTAATTGTCCCGCGCACTCGGGCAACAAGGCTTCCTTACAGACGTTTCGGGGCGCTGAACCGGATTGAGCAAGGCGCTCACTACCTTCGCAAGCACCTCGCCACTCGTCGATCCCGCCTTCGAACCGCAGCCCTCAGCGCCGTCCGGACAACAACCGGGCGTGCCGACCGGGCAACAGTTCTTCGGGCACTCGTCGCAGCAGCCGGGCACGCATCCTCCGCAGCGCTCGTCCTGCGCACTCACTTTGCTCGCGGTCTTCGCTGTGCCACAGCATCCACCGACCACGGCCTTTGCCGCGGTCGTCTGAGCCGCCTTGCCCTTAGCTCGGCAGCCGGGCTTGCATCCCTCGGATCGACCGTCCCCCAAACTGACCTGCTTCGCTGTCTTGGCCGCGCCGCAGCCGCCCCTCGCGCCGGTCTTGATCGCCGTCTTCTGCGCGGACGCAGCCTTCGGACAGCAGTCGGGTGCCGAATCCGGGCAGCAATCCGGAGGGCAACCTTCACAACACCCGGGCTGGCACCCGGAAGTGCGAGCGTCCTTCGAGTCGACCCGCTTGGCAGTCTTGGCCGCGCCGCAGTCACCTGTGCCCGAGGTCTTCATCGCGGCCTTCGCACCGGCCACACCCTCGGGGCAACAACCGGCACAGTCGGGACAACAACCGGGCTTGCAGCCCTCGTCACAGCACGGCGTCTTTGCGGACGAGCGCACTTCCTTCCCTGCGGCGACCTTCGCGGGGGCCTTCACGTTGCACGGTTTTCCGCACTGGGCCAGCGCCGGACTCGCGGCGAAGGCAAAGCCCGCGACCACGAGCAGCATTCTCAACTTGCCATGTAGCAGCATATACGTTCCTTTCGTCTGAGCGTTTTCATTTTCCTTTAGCCACCGCAATCAGCTTCACGAGCTGTTCGGGTGTCAACGCCTGCCTCACTTGCAGGATAGTACGAATGCGGCTCTTGAGTTCTCCGGTGCGCACCTTGCCGATCTCGTCAGCCAATTCGTAAATACGTCCTTGCTTGGGATCTGTTGCGTTCAGCTCCTCTTCGAGTGTGTCGAGAAGCTCATCGAGCTTCGTTTCGAGTTCCGCACGCGTTCGGAAGTAGGTCGGGCAGCATGCTTCAAACTGCTGCCTTTGATCCACCGTCAGGCACAGGTCGGCCGGCGACGGACAGCATGAACGCTTGCCGCCGCTGATCTCGATGGTCTTGACGACGGCCACCGGGGTCCCGCCACACGGAACGCCCGCAGCCGGGGCTTCGGAAGCAGCCCCCTGCGCGTGATAGATATTGAGGCCCGTGCTGGCGGCCAGCGCGCCGGTCAGCAGCCAAGGGATGATCTTGATCATGACCCTGCATCCTTGTTCAGTTCCTGGAGCAAGTGGGTTTCCGGCGTGTGCTCGAACAGGCTCGAGCGTTCGTCGCTCGGCCAGTTGCCTGCCAGCGCCAGCGCGGTCTCGTGCAACATCCGCTCGACACCCGCCGTTCCCGCCACCGCGAGCACGCCGTTCGGCCGAGGCATCGCGGTGAGCGCGCCGTGGCCGATCACGTAGAGCGCGAACCCCGCGGCGACGGCGGCCGCTCGACCAAACCAGTGATGGACTCGCTCGCGTCGAGACGGCGCCGTCTGCGCCGACACCGCGATCAGCCTCCACATATCCGCCGGCGGATCGCAGGCTGGATCCGACCGCAACAGTTCGCCGATCTGCGCCACGTCGCGCAGATACGCACAACACTCGCCACATGTCTCGAGATGAGCCGCGACCAAGTCGCGCTCGGCGGGCGAAAGCTCGCCGTCGCGAAAGGCGGACAACTTGGATTTCGGTTCACCGCATGACATCGCGTGTTTGCTCCTTATCATCTTGGACAAACGAGATGTCGCCGGTATTCCGTCGCTCGTGGCGGTTCTTGCCGGCCGGCCGTAACTTCTCTCGGAGCGCTTCGCGAGCACGCGCCAGCCGCGACATGACCGTTCCTATCGGAACTTCGAGCAATTCACCGATCTGGGCGTAGGAGAGCTCCTCCACCTCTCGCAGAAGGAGGCAGGCACGCTGATTCGGCGGCAGGGATTGCAGCATCGCATCGAGAACGACGGCTTGTTCCGTGGTGATCAGCCTGTCCCCCGGCGACTCGGTGCTCGCCGGCAGCGACGCTTCGAGAACCTCCGGCGAGAGTCGCTCGAAGCCGTTACCCCGCCGGCGCTGTTTGATCTTGTTGAGGCAGTGGCGAACGGCGAGACGGTACAGCCATGTGAAGAGCCCGGAGCGACCGTCAAACTTGGCCGCCTGCTCGTGAGCCCGGACGAAGATCTCCTGCGTCGCGTCGTCGGCGTCGGCCTGGTTGCCCATCATGCGCCGGGTGAGCCGGTGGACGCGTGGCCCGTACAGCTTGAACAGTTCGGAAAGGGCGCTGATATCGCCCTCCCTGAACCGATCAAGGGTATAGACATCGACCTCGTTTGGCTGCGACTCGGACAACGATGTACCTATCGAACTAATCGGCCCGCCGCCGGCGAGCTGCAGCGTCCCCGCCTTTGGACAACCGGCACCTACGCACTATTCCGTCCGGTCATCGAAAAGACCGTGCTCGCGTCCCGTTGTTACATGTCGATGACGAACCGGCGCTCGCCTCCCTCGTCCGCGGGTTCGAGGCGGCACTTCCATTCGACATCCTCCATCACGAACGACCCCTTCCCCGTGGGAATCAGCCCGATCTTTCCCATGGGCCCATCCAACACCAGGTCGTCACCGTCGAGGAAGATGGTGGCTGCTCCGCCGAACGGCACCACGGTGGTCGGCCCGCACAAGGCATTTCTCTGCTTAGCCGTCAGCTTTGTATGCCTGATCTTCTTCCGGGCGGATGGCAACGGCACGAGCTTCGGCGACTCACTGGGCTCCGAAGTCTTCGCATCCAGGACCAACTCGATCAGCTTTAGTCGCTGCGCCCGTGTCGTTTCCTGACCGGCGTACGTGTTGCTCCGAATCACGAAGACGATGTTCGCACCGGGTATCACGTCGATCGACTGCTCGCCCACACCCAGGGCCGAGTACATCTTGTGGCTCTTGAAGGGCTCCTGGAAGGATATCCACCAGAGATAGCCGTATCCGTCACCCCAGGCGTCGTCGGAGTGTACGCGTGTACTCCGGCAGACCCAATCCTCGGAGATGATCCGTTCACCGTTCCAGTTGCCGGAGTTGAGGTACAGCAGCCCAAAGCGAGCCATGTCTCGCGCGGACATGCGCATGGGATAGGACGGGTGGATCGACATGCCCTTCTGGACGACGTGGCTTCCGTCACGGACGCGGAAGTCTTCCATCCCGAGCGGTTCGGCGATGCGCTTCTTGAAGTCCTCGAAGATGTCAATGTCCGCTTCCTGCTCGATGATCGTGCAGAGCGCGTTGAAATCCCAGTTGTTGTAGCACCAGTGCGTGCCCGGCGCGTGGCTTCCGCGCTTGGGTTTCCTGTTTTCGCCCGGCTCGGCCGCAGCCGTGTGGTATACGCCGGATCGCGCGCGCAGCAAATCGTGTATCGTCGCCTGCTTCTCTTTGGCGTTCAACGGCGGGTTCGTGTCGTCAATACCGAGTTGTTCGAGCGTCTTTCCCAGGTCGATACGGCCCGCGTCCACATGGAGCCCGTACAGCGCGTTCATGATGCTCTTTCGCGCCGAGTGCAGCATGAAGCGGCGTTCCACGTCCCCCCAGGCGGCGACCACCGCGCCGTCGTGGACCACCATGGCGGCGGCCGACCCCGTCGACTTCCAGAACTTCTTGGCCTCGTCGAGTTTTCGCGGCGAGAAGCCAGCCTCCTTGGGCGTCTTGAACTTGAGCCACGTGTCGCCCGGAGACCGCGGTACCCCATGGGCGACGGACGCACAAAACAGCGCACAAACTGCAACACTCAAACGACTGGCTTTCATGACCGCTCCTTAACAACGGTAGGACGAGTCGCCATGGCCGCAGGCTCGCCGGCCAACGTGCTTACCCCACTTTTCGTTTCCTTCCCTTGCCACTTTTTCCGCTGCCGCACCCCCGCTGCTTGCGTTCGTTGAACGCGAAGAGCAGGTGTGACATCGCGGTGATGACGACTTCGCGGCTGTCGACGGGCAGCTCACGCAGAATGTGCTTGTGCTCTTCGATCAGATCGCTGCGGATGCCGGACACGAGGGTCTGCCCTTTGCGGCTGATTCGTACGCGGCAGACGCGCCGGTCCTTGTCGTCGGTGACGCGCGCCGCCCACCCCTTCGCCACCAGCGAGTCGACGACTCTGGTCATGGAGCTGATCTCGAGGTGAAGGTGGCGGGCGAGGTCGCCCATCGCGGTCGGCCCTTTGTCCGCAAGGGTATCGAGCGTGTAACACTGCGACACGGACAGGCCGTAGCAGGTGATCCCCTCCCGATCGCGGAACTGATACGCACGGACGAGTTCGGTAAACACGTGATGAAGCCGCTCGGCCTGACGATGGATCGATGGCGCCATATATTGCACTCCACAATAGTTGTAGCGTACAAGTATATGGCGCCGTGGGATCGGCGCCTACGGTGGGTATCGTAAGAAGGTGTCCGAGGGTCCGTACGTCAGGCTACAAGATCACGATCAACGTGACCGCGGCGATGATCGCGATCAGCAGCAACGATCCGCAGACGGCGAAGGTCTTGGCGCATTTGGCCATCATGTCCTTCATCATGCCGCCGCAGCATTCGCCCTTCGATCCGGCCATCTGAGCCATCATGGACGCACAGCCGCAATTGGTATCCGGATGATCCGCCGCTCGCCCGGCCGACACGTCTTCCTGTGAACCAGGCTGATTGCCGTCGGTGTGGTGTTCTTGGCTGTTCACGATATCTTTCTCCTGCGTAAGCGTGTTCGTCGGTTGGGCCGTCCAGCAGTACCTCGTTGGAAGCCCGAATCACATCCACTATCTGTCAGGACGGGCCCAGTAAGCGGATGGATTCACCCTATCGCGAGAAATATCGCGAGGATTTATCGGACAGGCCCGGCGCGCCTGGGTTCAGGGCTGCGGCGGGCTCGGCTTGCGATCACACACGAAGACGCCGCGCTCGTCGCGGGTAAAGTCGCAGCCGCCGGACAGCGCCTGTTTGAGCCGCTGGCGGGCGCGGTGCAAGCGCGTCTTGACGGCTGCGAGTGAGCAGTCGACAGCCCGCGCAACTTCGGGATTGGTCAAACCGTGTACATCGTGGAGCAGGATGACCATGCGATCGTCGTCAGAGAGTTGCTCGATGAACTCCTGAACGCATGTGCTCATCTCCGCCTGTTCGACCTGGAGATTCAATGGCGGCGCATCCGTATCCTCCACCGGCGTCTGCGCGGCGTCTTGGTCCGCGGCTTCGAGCGGCTTGGTGCCGGCTCGGTAGGATGCCTGTCGGAAGCGGTCGTAGCATACGTGTGTGGCGATTCGGTAAAGCCACGCGGGCAGCGCGGCCGGGTCGCGCACGGTCTCCAGTTTCCGGTGGACGCGCAGGAATGTTTCCTGGACAAGGTCGTCGACCTCGGCCGGGTCGCGCGTCATGCCGTGAATGTATCGGCGGATTCGATCCCGGTACTCGTCGAAGACGGCGGCAAATGCGTGCTGCCGCGCAGCCTTCGATTCTTCGGTTTCGTCGGATCGCGATCGGCCCATGGCGTCGCCTCTCCCGGTCATGCATACTTCACAAGGTTAACTTGGCGAAGCACACAGGTCAAAGCGGAGCGTGGCGGGCGCCGTACCGTCGTGGTGAGCATCGGCGGGCATCAGGCGGGTTTGCCCGATGGGAAGCGAGGCCGGCACAATCCTCGATTCTCGGTACATTTCCTAGTTCCGTGGACACTTGACTGATGGTACCATCCGCAGAGTGGAAGCCCACATCGGGCAGTCTATGCCAATGTTATCGCGTCCTCGTGCCTTGCGTGGTTTCGGTCTTCTTGGCTTTCCAGCTATCGACAGGCCGACCCAGAGCGTGTGATCCGTAGCACGCCACCGTTCTTTTTCGGGAGGTTAACGCCGATGCTAGTCTTGACGGACTCAAGTCACACGATGCTTCGCACGGCTGTGCGCGTGGTGTCCCGCTTAGGTGCGTTCTGTGGTGTGGCCGCCATGCTCGTCTTCACGACAGGCTGCGATCCCTGCATGAACAACCCCTGTAACGATGGAGCGGCGTGCAACGGTACCGAGACCTGCACCGCTGACGGCGGCCAGGCCGTTTGCGGTGACGGCACCGCCGTCGTCTGCGACGCGGGTACGTGCTGCGCGGAGCCGGACGGCTTGTGCGTCGACCCGTGCCTCGCCAGCACGTGCGACGACGCCGTGTTCTGCAACGGCGAAGAGACCTGCACGGCTGACTGTGACGCCGAGGGCGGCGCGGCCGGCGTATGTGGCGACGGCACCGCGCCGTGTGCCGAGGGCGAGACCTGCCTCGAGGACACCGACGAGTGCGTCGAGTGCATCGAGGATGTCGATTGCGACGATGCCAGCGAGTGTACGGCTGATGCGTGCGCCGAGGGTGTCTGCGAGTACGACGGCACCGATTGCGGTGATCAGATGTGCGATCCGGCCACCGGCGATTGCGTCGACTGCGTGGGCGACACCGACTGCGATGACGGACTGTTCTGTAACGGTGCCGAGACATGCGTCGAGAGCGTTTGCGTTGATGGGGACGAGCAGTGTAACCGCGCCACGGAAACGTGCGATGAGCAGATAGACGCGTGCTACGACCCAGTCTGCACGGACGACGTACATTGCGATGACGGCCTCTACTGCAACGGCGCCGAGACCTGCAACGCCGACGGTCTCTGCGAGGCGGGCGCCGATCCGTGCGACGACGGCCTGTTCTGCACGGGGACCGCGACCTGCGACGAAGAGACCGACACCTGCACCGCGGGCACGAACCCCTGTGGGGACGGCGAGTGCTGCGACGAGGACACGGCCGAGTGCCAAGCTATCGTTACGTGTGCGGACGACACGGACTGCCCGGACGACGGCCTGTTCTGCAACGGTACCGAGAGCTGCGACCTCGTGAGCGGCTGCTGCGATTCTCCTCCCGGCTGTTGCGTCCACAGCGGCGACCCGTGCGATCCAGGCTACACCTGCAACGAAGAACTCAACACCTGCGGTATCGATCCGGTGGGGTGCTTCTACTTCACGGTAGGCGTGGACGAACTGATCGGCACGGACGCCGACGACTGCTTCAGCTCCCTCCTGCTGTTCAACGCGCCGACCGGAACCTACGTCCCCCCGCTGCAGACCGGCGACTACGCGGATGGTCGTGGCGGCACGGACACGCTGGACGCCCGGTACAACTTCGGCACAGCGGCGACCGTTTCGCCGACGCTGATCAGTATCGAGATATTCGACCTTACCGACTTCGGTACGGCTGCGACCACGCTGGCAGGCGGCGCGATCACGGGTGTAACTGACATCAACCTGGCCAACAGCACGAACACCAACGCGTTCACGGTCAATGCCCTGGCTGCCGCCGCCAACCTGGGCATCACGCAGCAGGCCGTCGGTGCGACCCTCGCGTTCACCGCGGCCGCGACTGGCGCCGGCGACGATTCGACGACGGTGTCGCTCAACGGGATGACTGCCGGTACCGTGACCCTGACCACCGGCACGACGAACGGCTTCGAGACGCTGAACATCGCGTCCAACAACGCTGCCAGCACGGTTACTGACATCGCCATGAACGGTACGACGCTGCACACGGTCAACGTCACCGGTGATGCAAACTTCACGCTAACCACGACGCTCGACGCGAACGTGACGACCGTGAACTGCACCGGCGCGACGGGCAACGTCAGCCTGATGCAGTCCAACGGCGGCGCCTTCACCTACACCGGTGGCGCGGGCGATGACAGCCTCAACCTCGACGGTACCTATGGTACGACCGATGCGATCAACGGTGGCGACGGTTCGGATACGCTCGGCGGGAGGACGTGGACCTTGGGTGGTACCACAGTGGCACAGACTAACGTCACCAATGTCGAGAAGCTCCGTATGTCGGACGCTCATACGACGGCTCTGAACGTGTCCCACTTCGCTTCGATCACAGACGTGATTCTGGATCAAGGCTCGAACGGCGGTACGATCACGAACGGTACGAACGGTCTTGGCGTGACGCTAGGAACGCGTGCGGGTACCGCAGCCGGCGCCGGTGCGCTGACCGCGACCATCGCGGGTAGCGGCGTGGCTGATACGCTGACCTGCACGCTGAACGATGCCGAGCAGGCCGGCACGGTGACCTTCACGGGTGCCGAGACCGTCAACCTGGTCTCGGACCTCGACCTGGACGGCTCCGCTGCCAACACGGGTACGGCCGGCCAGAACACGTTTGCGGGCACCACGATCCTGACCGATACGGCTTCCTCCGAGAGGCTCGTTATCACCGGTACCGAGCAGATGAACCTGACCGGCGCCGTCACGATGGACGTGATCGACGCCAGTGGCTTCACGCAGCCGCTGATTATGGGTGCCGCCTGCACCAAGGCCGGCGTGACCGTCACCGGTGGTAGCGGCAACGACACGCTGTGGGCCTCGGCTGGTAACGACATCCTCGGTGGTGGCGCCGGTAACGACACCCTGAACCCGCTGGCCGGTACCGACATCGTCACCGGTGGCACCGGTGCGGATACGTTCCGCCAGAGCGCCGACGGGCTTCTCGGTGTGGATCGCCAGACGATCACGGACTTCGACGACACCATCACCACGGGCGATGTGTACAACTTCAACTTCGCAGCCGGTGCCCTGACGGGTGCCGACCTCTTCATGACTTCTGCGGCGCTGCAGACGCACGCGACCGCGGGCGCGGTCGTGCAAGCCGCTACGACCAATCTCCTTGTGGTGACTTCCGCCACGGTGACCGACTTCACGTCGGCCAACTCGCTGAATGGAACGAACCTGCTCACAGCGATCGGCGGCACGGTGACCGCTGCCATCGCCGGCCAAAACGACTTCTTGTTGGCCGTGGCGGACGTCAACGGCGATGTCGGTATCTACTCTGCGAGTTCGGCTGACAACGCCGTCATCGCCGCCGAGATCACACTCGTCGCCGTGTTGCAGGGCGCCGACGTGGCGGTCGGTGACCTGATCTTCCAGAACTTCGGTAATGCCAACTGATTCACGACTGCGGTGGCGGCGGCCTGACTTGCGGGATTTGCTAATAAATAGACCGTGGAGCCCGGCGGCGCGGAGCGTCGGGCTCTCTTCTCGCACGCTCGGGTCGGGGGGCGTCCGGATCGTCGCACGGACCTTCGTCGCGAGCCGACAGCGCGCTCTCCGCGGGCTTTGTCGCCGCGGCGAGCCTCGGCAGCCAAGACACTGGAATCTCCGGTGGGAGGTGAGGTCGGCACACTGCATCGCCTCCCAAAACCTTTTTTGCTTCCATGGCCACCGGACCGAGGGTATCATTGGCGGAGTGGAAGCCCACATCGGGCAACTTACGTCAATGTAATCGCGTCCTCGTGGTCTCGTGTTGCGTCAACTCCCATTTGATGCGAGGGTACTTAGCGCTACTGCGTGAACCACGCACGCGAACATCCCGGCCTTCTTGTTGGAGGATGAGCCATGGCCGCCAGTCACGCCGCTGCTTTGACGCTCCTTTCCGTGCCGTTTCTTCTTTCAACACCCGCGTCCGCCGACTCGGTGTCGGCAGAACTCGGCGATCTACGTCGGTGGGTGGCTGAGCAGCCCAGGAGCTTCGACAACGTCGTTCTCTTCGAGCGGGCAGGTGATCGGATCGTGCGATCGAGCCGCTTCGTCGGCGAGGGCGGTATGTTCGGTGATTTTGACGGCGATGATGACGTCGACCTTCACGACCACAACGCTTTCGAGATATGTTTCAGCTTCTCGGGCCCTGCCGTCGAAACGCCCCCGGCGTGCTTCGTCTTCGACAGCGAGCCGGATGGGGATATCGACTTGGCAGACGCCGCAGCCTTCATGGAGGTCTTCACGGGTCGCGTTAGCGGCGTCCTCGTGGAAGCAGGTAGTCTCAGACCTGTCATGGCCCCGGGCCTGAACGAGGCCTACTATAGCGGCGAGCCGGGAGCGCCGTTGAACAACGCCCTTCTTGGCACTGCGGCTCACGGAGGCTACGGCCAAGACGACCTCTGGTACGAATGGACGCTCGACGCGGCGCCGGCCGGAAGCGGCGAAACCATCCTGGCGAACGCGTCCCTTCCAGCGACCGCCTACACCATCCTGCCCGAGGTCCTGCCGGGCGGCTACACATTCCGCCTTACCGTGACGAACCTGATCACCTTCGAGTTCGGCGAGGATTCCGCGATCCTCGGGGTAGGCGCATGCCTCGCGGACCCGGACTGTGATGACGGAAACCTATGCACCGACGACATCTGCGGCCAAGACGCAACGTGCAGCAACCCGCCTATCGCATGCGGACAGCAGTTGTGTGATCCGGCGTCCGGGGCATGCGTGGATTGCCTGTTGGACGAGAACTGTGACGACGGCCTGTTTTGCACGGGGATGGAGACATGCCTCGACGGTTCCTGCGCCGCTGGAGCCGATCCGTGCGACGACGGCCTGTTCTGCACGGGCATGGAAACCTGCGATGAGCTAACTGAAGTCTGCTCATCGCCCGGCGCCCCTTGCGCCGTGGACGAAGACTGTAACGAGGCAGATGATCTGTGCGAGTGGATCATTGAGCCACCGTTCGATTTCACGCTCGGGGTCGACAGCTTGGCGGGCACAGGTGGCGACGACGAATTCAGGGCACCGCTGCTATTCAATCCGCCGACCGGAACGAGCGTCCCTTCGCTGCAGACCGGCGACTCCGCCAATGGTGGTGACGGATCAGACACGCTGAACGCCCAGTTCAATTTTGCCGCCCCGACGACTGTTTCTCCGACGCTCACGAGCATCGAAGTCTTGAACATCACCGACTTTGGCACGGCCGCAACCACGCTGAACGGAAGCGCGGTCACGGGCGCGACGGACATCAACCTGGCCAACAGCACGAACTACAACGTGTTCACGGTCACCGGGCTGGCGAACATCGTCAACCTGGGCATCACTCAGCAGGCCCTGGGGGCGACATTGTTGTTCAACACGCCCGCGACCAACGGCATGACCGATTCGACGACGCTGTCGTTCAGCGGGATGACGTCCGGCAGGGTGACGCTGACCACGGGCACGACGAACGGTTTCGAGACGCTGAACATCGCATCCGACGGGTCTGCCAACACCGTCTCCGACATCGTCATGAACGGCACGACGCTACACACGGTGAACGTCACGGGTGATGCGGATCTCACGCTCGTCGCGTCGCTCGACTCCGGCGTGACGACCGTGGATTGCACTGGTGCCACGGGGGACGTGAGCCTGAAGCAGCACAATGCGGGTGTCTTCACTTACACCGGGGGCACCGGCGACGACACCATCATCCTGGGTGCCACATACGGCATGACCGATACCATCGACGGCGCCGGCGGTTCGGATGCGCTCGGTGGCACAACGACGATGCTCGGCGGCACGACAGCGGCACATACGAACGTCACCAATATCGAGAGGCTTCGCGTAACAGATGTCCACACGAGGGCCCTGGACGTGTCCCACTTTGGCTCGATCACCGGCGTGACCCTGGATGTCGGCTCGAACGGCGGCACGATCACGAACGCGGCCAGCGGCCTCGGCGTGACCATCGGAACGCGTGCGGGCACCTCAGCCGGTGCTGGTGCGTTGGGCGTGACCATCGCCGGCAGCGGCGTGGCTGATACGATGACCTGCACGTTGAACGATGCCGAGCAGGCCGGTGCGGTGACCTTTACGGGTGCCGAGACGGTCAACCTGGTCTCGAACTTGGACGCCGACGGCTCCGCTGCCAACACGGGCACCGCGGGCCAGAACACGTTCGCGGGCACGACGATCCTGACCGATACGGCCTCCTCCGAGAGGCTCGTCATCACCGGTACCGAGCAGATGAACCTGACGGGTGCCGTCACGATGGATGTGATCGACGCCAGCGGCTTCACGCAGCCCCTCATCATGGGTGCGGCCTGCACGAAGTCGGGCGTAACCGTGACCGGTAGTAGCGGCAACGACACGTTGTTCGCCTCGGCCGGCAGCGACATCCTCGCCGGTGGTGCCGGCAACGACACCCTGAACGCTCTCGCCGGTAACGACATCGTCACCGGTGGTGCGGGCGTGGATACGTTCCGTCAGAGTGCCGCGGCGCTTCTCGGTGTCGATCGTCAGACCATCACGGACTTCGACGACACCATCACCACGGGCGATATCTTCAACTTCAACAGTGGTATCGTGACCCTGACGGGTACGAACAACTTCGCCGGCGCTGCTTCGATGCAGACGCACTCGACTGCGGGTAACCTCACGCAGCTCGCGGCGACTGAAGTGATCCTGGTGACTTCCGCGACGGTGA
>JAJDDX010000425.1 GCA_029260055.1 Phycisphaerae bacterium | reverse complement strand
TTGAACATCAAAAAGACGCAAGACATTTTCCAACGTTCGGTACAATCATGCGTGTAGATCAAAACTTGCGCGCATTGATTTCGGTTGATCAAACCATCCAGTCGATGATTTCCAAAGATGGTATCGACTGGGAGATTGAGTCGGGTGTTCGTCTCATTGGCGGATATGATCCGGCTGTGGTTGAGCTTGACGATGGTGCGTTCATAATGCTCTATGTCGCGCCGATGACAGAGCAATCACGCCAATCACCACAATTGGCATTGGCCGGGCAACAACAACAGACATCACAAATCGCTCAATATCAAGGCGACGACTCAATGGTCATCGTCGGTAACGGTGACTTGAACATCGATGCCAACGAGCAATCGACCACCAACGCTGATGGATCAAATGCTACACCGTCACGCACATCAACGACACCATCGTCATCCATTGCATCGACGTCATCCACCGATGCTTCAGCCACGGGCTCACTCACCGATGGCACCATAAATGGCGCTTCATCTGTTTTAGAGGCCGATGATGGCGGAATCATGGATGCCGATGCCGCCATCATCGACGCCATGAACAACATTCCGTTGCCGAATTTCAGTAAGCCTGTAGATTATGTCGATTGGTATCGACGGTTTCTCGGCGATCCTGAAGACAATGCCTACTGGAGTTATGCAGCATTTTTTCCCGACGGACTCGAACCCCAAAACTCACCCCCCGAATGGCCCGAACCTCACAATATGTACACGACCGGCGCCGATCATTGGACGCCTGGTCCCTGGAACCCTGTTGATCATCCGGATTGGGAAACATCATACCATGAATGGACATCTCTAAGAGCGATGCAGTTTGAGGCGGCGCAACACCAGCATTATGCCATGCCACCACGATTTGCCCCTCAATTGGCCGAAGAGGCGGACAATGGCAGACCCATCCTGATCGATTTTCTGTTACCAAGTCTGGCTGGCCATCGAATCATGACTAAAGCGAATCTGGCGGCATCGTGGCGTGTGGGTGACGATGGTCGCGTCTCATCGGAAAATATGCGTCATGCGTGGCAAGCAACGTTGCAATCTTCGAACCACCTCAATCAGGGTGCCACTCTGATCGAACATCTCGTGGCCAGTGCACAACAGGCGTTGGTCCAACGGGATGCTCGATGGGCATTGGTTCATGGTGTATTTGACGCGGATGAATTACGCGCTGCGCTGAATGACCTCGTGGAATATGATCGGGGTATGGATGATCCGACACGATGGATCAAGGGCGAATACGCAGCGGAACTGGATGCGATCCAATTCGTCTATACGCCAACCGACGAAGACGGCCTGCCAAAGCTCAACGCGGAACGCCTCGCAGACATCGTGGGCTATTCCGTAGACGATGAAGCAGTGCCCGAGTTGATCGAAAAAATCAGACAATCCGATGTCTGGGATAGCATTGATGCATTTAATGAACATCACATAGAGCTGTCCGAAGCGATGCGTATTGGATACCCACAAAATCGGCGCGATGACATTGATGCGATTCAACAGAAATATCTGGTTCGCACACCACTGACACAGGTCTTACTGCCAGGGCTAAGCCGTGTTCACACACTCCGCGCTCGTAACGAAGCAAGCCGCAGAGCGACCCAACTGTCCTATGCTGTTCATATATACAAATCTGAAAACGGTCATTGGCCCGAATCGCTGGATGCATTGCCCGACGAATTCGGAACGCGCATGCGCATCGATCCATTTACTGGAAATCCATTTGGATACCGCCTCAATGACGATGGTCCTACAATTTATTCAATGTCTGAAAACGGCATCGACGATGGCGGCGTCCATTCACAACGATGGGAAGATTCAGTTCAGAGCGGCGAATCAGACGATTATGTATTTTGGCCTCCACAATCGTAGATTGTTTCTATATAGAATGTTGGTATGGATAAATGCGGCGCATGGCCTGAGCACGATGCATTGACACCATCATCGAATCCCACACATCTGAAATTCAGTCCAAACAATGGTATACACACCTCAAAACTAGCTCTGGTCTATTGCATGAGTGCCTGCGCATACGACTTTCAAAGTTAATCGATACAACAAGAATATTAACAGCGATTTGTGAGTTGTAACATTATGACATCGTGCGAATACGTGTATTTTGCGATCTAATTAGGTTTATTTACAAAGAATTGTGAGATTATGCGTTCTCTAGCCCAATGTGCCAACGCGACGTTATCCGCCTTGATTCACATGCATCATCAAAATATGAACGTCTTTCATACGAACAAAAAATGTAATTTATCGGGATCTTCATTCTAACCGTCGCGTGAATGTCATTCATGGAATTTTTGTTCATGATGCCATAAAGTCCATTGTCAGGTTGCTTGATCATGTGCTATTTCAAGATAGGGTGATTCAACGTAGTGTTATTTTTTTACCTTAAATGCGGATTTTGACGTACACATGTTGCATTTCACCAGCAAAAACGTACGTTAACGGATTCGACATCACCGATAAGGTTCGGTGGTGTTTAACAGAGTTACCGATCAAGCTGCGAACAGCATACACGATCATGATATAGTATTTGGCGCATACATCAGCCTGACCGTGTATTGTTTCATATTCTTCTTGTTGTAACACGATTTAAGAACTGGATGCATGTGGCGAACATATCAAACATTGGTTGTGATTCACATGATCTAAATCGCCTTGATGACGCTTAATCATGGCTTGAACGTTTGACGAATATTGCGATCTGTGGGTCGCAGAGAGGGGCTTCCGGGTGGAAGCATTGAGCTGGATTACCATTATCGTTTTTAGTGTGGCGACTGCTGCGCTGTCGATG